>CALMGB010000434.1:27374-27916 GCA_937863535.1 uncultured Caulobacteraceae bacterium | reverse complement strand
CTGCGCATCGGGCGCAGCATACGCCAGGCCCGCGAGGCCTCCCGGGACGTCTTCGTCGGCTTGATCGACGGCCTGGCCGCCGCCGGACGACCCGCCGCCGTCCTGTTCGACGGCAAGATCCTGGACGTGCTGCACGAGACGCGCGACGGCTGGCACTTCGGCCAGGCCAGGCTGCAGAGCCTGACCGATCCCGCCGACCTCATGACCATCGAGGTGCAGAACGAGTACCTCGTCGCGCGACGCAACGGTGCGGTCGTCGCCCTGATGCCGGATCTGATCAGCGTGCTCGACCGCGAGACCGGCGAGCCCCTGACCAGCGAGAGGCTGAGCTACGGCCAGCGCGTGAAGGTGGTGGGATGCGCCGCCGACCCGCTGCTGCGCCGTCCGGAAAGCCTGGAGGTGCTGGGCCCCCACCGCTTCGGCATCGCCGAGGACTTCCGCCCGGTGGAGGACTTGGTCGAGCTGCGCCGCGCCGCGGCGGCGTGATCGGCCGCCGGGGGCGCCCCCCCCCGGGGGGGGGGGGGGCCCGCAGACAACCGAAG
>CALMGB010000434.1:0-27364 GCA_937863535.1 uncultured Caulobacteraceae bacterium | reverse complement strand
GTGGGCCGCGGGGCGCCGCGCGGGGGGGGGGTTCGCGGCGGCGGGCCCCCCCGGCGGTGGGGGCGCGGGCGAACCTTCAAGTCAGGAAGCCGAAGATGTGGTGGCTGAAGCAGCGCCACTGGCCGTCGGCGTCCAGCCGCCACCCCGAGCCGTAGCCCATGCGCGCGCCCTTCATCTCCGCGCTCATCTCCTCCTGGCTCGGCATCCCCGGGCCGAGGTCGCCGGAGAAGGTCTCGTGCACCTCCGCAAAGATCAGGGAGGTGACCATGGACTGGCGGCGCCGCATGGTGACGTCGAGGAGCTTGATGGTGCAGGACTCGATCTTGCGATCCATCTCAATGAACTCGGCCTTGTTCATCCGGCCGCCTGCGAAGCGGGGCTCTACGGTGAACTGGAAGTCCTGCGCCAGCACGTCCTCCAGGACGTCGAAGTCCTTGGCCATCAGCCCGTTTGTCCAGCGATAGAGCTGGGCGTAGGCGCCCTCGCAGTCCTCTGGAACGTCTCTCAAGGTCGCCTCCTCCGTCGTGGGCCGAAGGCTCACCTTGGGCCGGCGCGACTGCGCCCCGCCATCGCGCTGAAGGCTAACCGCGACAGCTTTTTGGGTAGGCGGAACGCAGGCGGCGAGCTCCATCTTCCTTTGAAGACTACCCGTCCAGGCGGTTGAACAGGCTGCGCGCGGACGCTCTGATCCTCTGACGGCTTGCGGCGTCGGGAGGCGAGAGTGCGCACGCAAAGGGTGGCGGTTTTCGATGCGCCGGGCGGCGGCGGAGCGGCGTTCCAGGTCGGCTCGGCGCCCGTTGCCGATCCGGGCCCGCAGGAGGTGCGCTTCCGCGTCTCGGCCTTCGCCCTGAACCAGGCCGACATCCTCCTGACCGAAGGCCGCCACTTCGTCCGGGCCGAGCTGCCCATCCGCCTCGGGTACGAGGGCTGCGGCGTGGTGGAGGCGGTGGGCGCGGAGGTCACGCGCTGGCGCTCCGGCGAGCGTGTCACCGCCATCCCCAACGTGGACGGCCCCTACTGGACCGGCGGCGAGTACGCCCTGGCGCACGAAGACTTCCTGACCGCCTGGCCGGACGGCTATTCCGCGGCGCAGGCCACGAGCCTGTGGATGCAGGCGCTGACCCCCTACTACCCCTTCGCCGAGCTCTTCCCCTTCGCCCTGGGCGATTGGGTGATGATCACGGCCGCCAGCGGCGGTACGGGCCTCGGCAGCATCCGCATGGCCAAGCTATTGGGCGCGCAGGTGATCGCCACCACCCGAAGCGAACGCAAGCACGCGGTCCTGAAGGCGCACGGGGCCGACCACGTGCTCTCCACCGAGACGGACGGCTTCGCGGCAGCCGTGCGCGAGGTCACGGGGGGCGCGGGCGTGCGCCTGATCAACGACACGCTAGGCGGCCGCTACGTCGCGACCCTGGCGGAGACGCTCACCGATCGCGGCGTCATGTTCATCCATGGCGCGCTGGCGGGCGACAACCAGCTCAGCCTGCCGATCCTGACGCTGGTCTACCGCCGCGCGGGCATCTACGGCTATTCGCTCATCAACGAGCTCCGCCGACCGGGCGCCCTGGCCAAGGGCCGCGACTTCGTGCTGCAGGCCGTCGCCCGGGGCGAGCTGGCGCCGCCGCTCGTGGACAGCGTCTTCCCGCTGGAGGAGGTCGGCGAGGCCTATGCGCGGATGCGCGAGGGCGCGCAGACCGGCAAGATCGTCGTCAGCGTCTCGGAGGAAGGGTGAAGCTTTCCGTCCTTTCCCGCCTGTCGCTAGTCAACGCTGTTGGCTTCTCCGCCTCCACCGTCATGCCGCTCTGGCTGACGGGGGTGGCGCAACGCTTTCACCAGCCGCCCTGGTTCGCCGGAGCGGCGGTGGTGGCTCAGATCGGCGGAGCGGCGACCTTCAACCTGCTGACGCCGCTCCTGTTTCGGCGCTGGAGGCCGCTCACGCTGGCCCGCGCCGCCCTCGCGCTCGCGGCGGCGGCCTACCTTCTGGCCGCAACGGGGCGGGGCGACCTCTTCCTGCCGGCGTGCCTGGGTTGCGGGGCGGCCCTGGGCGTTGTCCTGAACGTGACCAATCGGTTGATGGGCAGCGCCGAGCACGCGCAGCGGGGCTATGCCCTGTTCGTTCTGATCGAGGTGCTGTTCGCCACCCTGCTGTTCCTCGGTTCGGCCGCGGCGATGGCGCGCTTCGGCCTCCTGGCCGTCTTCCCCGTGGTGAGCGGGGCGGCGCTCCTGGCGCTCCTGGCCCTGACGAGCCTTAAGCTGGAGGCGGCCGCGCCCGCACGGCTGGGGGTGGTCCGCCCGCCCGCCCGGCGAGGCGCCGCCATCCTGGGGCTTGTCTCTTTCGCGCTATTCTTCACGGGGCAGGCGGCGCTGAACGCCTTCATGCCCACCATCGGTCAGGCCGCGGGCCTGTCGGCGGGCAAGGCCAGCGCGCTGATCGGGCTGGGCATGCCGTCCGGCTTCGCAGGCGCTCTCGCCGCACGCGGGGTCGGAGAGCGGGTTCGGCCCGCCCTGCCGGTGGTGGCCGTGGCGCTCGCCCTGGCGGCGCTCGCCCCCCTCCTGACGCTCGGACCCCGACCCGCCGTCTTCGTCGGGGGAGAAGTGGTGCTGTCCGTCTGCACCATCTTCGTGGTGCCATACTTCTTCGCCGAGCTGGCCAGCCTGGACCGGAGCGGCCGCTACGCCGCCTTCGGCCCCGCCATGATGCTGACGGGCATCGCCTGCGGCCCAAGCGCGGCCGTCATGCTGCACGCCGGTCTTGGCCTTCCCGCGGTAGGGGTTTTCGCCGCAGCCCTTCTGGCCCTCGGGGCCGCCGCGTTCCTCTGGGCTGCGCGGCGTGCGCCGCTCATCCCGTCCGTCCCATGACGATCTGCAAGGCTGGCGAGCTACCCTCTTCGTATCCGATCCTACCCGATGGCGACGTTGCTGGAGCGCCCGGTCAGACGAATAGTTTCGAAGCTTAGGCGGGACGAGGGAACAAGGTCGTCGCGCCCCACTACCCAGATTTTCGGCCGTCATGGCCAGACTTCGCGGTTGCGACGCCTTGAACTGGGCGATCGGACGATAGGGGGATGCCGATGCGCTACGCTGGACGTCACCGGACCCGCAGGGGCGCCTTGGTCGCCGCGTCCGCCCTCGCCTCCCTACTGGTCGGGCGCGCCGCCTGCGCCCAGGAGGTCGCGCCTGGTCCCACTCCGCCCGTCGGCGAGACGCCTGCCGCGGGGCAGGTCAACCCGGGCCAGACCGGCTCCCCCGCGGGCGTCTCCGCAACCGCCTCAGCAAGCCCCACGGTCGGCGAGGTGGTCGTCACGGCGACACGGCGCACCACCACCCTGCAGTCGACCCCCCTGGCGATCACCGCGCTTGATCAGAATGCGCTGCAGAACAACAATATCACCGACCTCACCAAGTTGGCCCAGCAGACGCCGAGCCTGTACGTCGGAGGCAACGACGGCTTCGGCGGGCTGACCGTCCAGATGCGCGGCATCGGCTCGCTCGACCTCGGGGTCGGGGCCGAGGAAGGCGTCGGCATCTACATCGACGGGGTCTACCAGGGCAAACCCTACGGCAACCTCTTCAACTTTGTTGATGTCAGCCGAATAGAGGTGCTGCGGGGTCCCCAAGGCGTGCTCTATGGGCGAAACGCCACGGGCGGCGCCATCAACGTCATCACCCTGCAACCAGGGAACGCCTTCGTCAGCCAGGCGAACCTGGAATACACCAGCTATGACGGCTTCAACGCCAACGGCTACGTCCTCGTCCCTCTCGTGGGCGACACGCTCGGGCTCAAGGTGGCGCTCGGCTCCTCCACTCGGGACGGCTGGGCCTACGACGTCGTCCACCACCACGAGGTGGACGGCTATAACAACAAGTACGCCTCCGTCTCGCTGCGCTGGCGGCCGACCCCCTCGACTGACGTGGTCTTCGCTGGCCGGATTGGCCAGAGCACCGATTCCCAGGAGCAGAAGGACAGCAACGACAAGAGCCTGCCCATCGACGTCTTCCACGACGACGCTGCCGGGTACGATGCGAACCGCTACCTGTCCGGCTCCATGACCGTCACGCAGAAGATCGGGACGATGTCCTTCGTCTCGATTAGCGGCTACGGCGCAAGCGAGGCCGCCTCCGCCCAGGACTCCGACCTCCTGCCCGAGAGCCTGATCTATGGCACCTCATACCAGAAGAGCCGCCAGGAAACCCAGGAACTCCGGCTCGTCTCCGACTCCAACGGCCGCTTCACCTGGCTGTTCGGCGGCCTCTACTACCACGAGGAGTCCAGCGTCGTGCTGCCCTTCGTGGAGCCTATCGTGCCTGGGGTCATCGGAGGGGTGCTCTTCACCGGCGCGCTCAAGACCGACTCCTACTCCGCCTATGCGGAGGGGACCTACAAGATCACCCCTCGCCTCTCGTTCACCGCGGGCGCACGCTACAGCTACGACGCCAAGCATTGGCTGGGCTGCGAAGCGCCCTCCTTTGGCAGCGGCTTCCCGAGCAACTCGCTCTGCAATAGCTCCGACACCAACCCTGACCAGCGCCACTTCGGGGATACCACGCCTCACTTTGTGCTGGATTACCAAGCGTCGCGCGACCTCCTGCTCTACGCGAGCGTGACCAAGGGCTTCCGCAGCGGCGGCTGGAACTTCACCCAGGCCACCAGCTTCCACAGCGGCTTCACGCCGGAAGACATCTGGTCCTACGAAGGCGGCGCGAAGACGGAACTTCTGCAGCGACGGCTGAAGCTGAACTTGGCGGGATACTATGCCGATTACAGCAAGCTGCAGGTCAGGGTTCAGGACGGGCCTTTCCTGGCCGTCAGGAACGCCGGCTCGGCCCGCATCTACGGCGTGGAATTCGAGTCGGCCCTGCACCCTGTCGAGCGGCTCGAACTCAGCCTCGTCGGCGCCTATCTGAATGCGGAGTACACGAACTTCCCGACCCAGGCGAACGGGGTGGACATCAACTACGCCGGCAATCGCCTCAGCCGCGCACCCAAGTGGGACGCCACCCTGGCGGCCCAGTACGAGATCCTGCTTCCGGGCGCGCTTGGTTCGCTGACGCCGCGCGCCGAGTACCACTACACCGGGGAGGTCTTCTACACCCCGGACAACGTGCAGCCGCTGGGCGCCAACCCCACCAACCTCGTCAACGCCCGCCTGCGCTACCAGCCGGCCGGCCAGCTCTGGAACCTGACGGCCTATGTCGACAACCTGAGCAACGACCAGTTCCGGACCTACACGGTGGCCGGCAACCTGCCCGGGCAGGAAGCGGCGCGCTACAGCGAGCCCCGCATCTTCGGGTTACGCGGACAGGTGAACTGGTAGACGCGATCCGAGGCTGCGCCGCCAGGGCGGCGCAGCCTTGGGCTTCAGGCGGCGGCGAGGCCCGCTTCGAGGTCTGTCGAGGTAGCGGTGAAGCCGAAGCAGAACCGCACGTTGTGCAGGGTCGCCTGCATGCAGAACTCCGGCGAGCTAGTACCTGTGCAGTCTTCCAGCAGGATGGTGTCATAACCGTGGAAGTTGGCGTCCATCAGCGTGCCTAACACGCAATGGTCGGCGTTCACCCCGGCGAAGAACAGGGTCTTGACGTCCAGGTTCTGCAGGATCGAGTTCAGCGGCGTGTCCCAAAAGCCGCTGATCCGGTGCTTGTCGACGGCGATGTCGGCCGGCTCACGCTGCAGTTCGTCGATCACCTGCGCGCCCCAGCTGTCCTTCTGTAGGACGTTATAGCTCCTGGCGCCCATCACCGGGCCGGCGAGCCCCGGGCCCGCGCCGTTCGGGTTGAACGGGTGAAGGGTCGAAGGTGACAGGTTCGCGCGGTCGGGGCGCAGTCCCCAGTTCAGCCAGATCACCGGGGCACCCTTGGCGCGCAGGCTGGCGGTGGCGCGGTTGATCGGTTCGGCCAGGGCGCGGGCCTTGGACGTGTCCACGCCCATGCCCTCGATCCAGCCGCCTTCGCCGCAGAAGTCGTTCTGCATGTCCACCACGATGATGGCGCTGCGGCCCACGTCGAACACCACCTCCTGGGGCTGCGCCTTCAGGCGGACAGAGCGCGCGGCGGCCGGGTGTCGGCGCATGTCGACCACTTGGTCGCTGACGCGGTAGGCGTTGCGGGGGTGCGCCCCGAGCGCGGCCCAGCGTTCCGTCGCGGGGATGGTGGCGTCGTCCATCTTCGTTTCCTCTCAAGGTTGGCGTGCCGGGTGATGTTGGCCGCCCGGCTCACGCCTGGGGCGTCGGCATTCGGGTAGGACGGGCGGCGGGGCGGGTAGGACGCGCCTCCTGCAGGACGGCGGCTACCCGGTCCCGCCCGCCGGCTATCCTTCGGCCGCGTCCGCCGCCGCCCTCGGCGGGGTACACGGACATCCTCGGCGCGAGGAAGCTCGGAAGATGCAAACGCAGGCGCAGGGCGCCGTGGCCCCGGTGACGAAGGCCGATGCAGCGCTGGTCGGGCTGGCGGTCAGCTGGCTGCAGGCCTGCGTGGAGCGCGACGACGCCTACATCCTCCAGCACTCCCTGGACGATCCTAACGACGCTTTCCGCTGCATCGGCTCGTCGGGCGAACCCTTCCCACTCCACCCCTTCGCCGAACATCTGCGCGGCCTGAAGAAGGCCGGCTGGGATGGCCTGGAGCCGGCGGGCTGGATCCGCGGCGACACGGCCTGGTTCGCCGGTTCGGCCCACGGCCTGCTGCCCTCCGGCGAGCCGTTGCTCATCCGCATCACTCTTGTGATGCTGAAGACGGGCGACGCCTGGAAGGCGATCCATTGCCACGTGTCGGAAAGCGTCCACCGAAACGGTGTCGAGCTGGACGCCTGAACGACGCGCCGCCATCCTACAACGCCGTTCCCAGCTTCATCTTGAGCAGAACGATCACGAGCACGATCATGCTCGTGATGAAGAGCAACGCCGTCCTGAGGTGAGGATCGCGAGTCATCATCGCCTCCCGGCGCAGACACCTAGTATTTGGCCGCGATCTCAAAGCCGTAGGACGCCGGCCGAGTCAGGAAGCCAACGTCGCGCCCCGCCCCCGTCTCCTGGTTGGGGAAGTAGGTGTCGTAGGACCGCGTATCCGTCAGGTTGTGGCCCCACACCGTGAAGGTGATCGGCCCGCGAACGAAGCCGACGCTGGCGTCCAGGTAGGTCTTGGGTTGTTGTATGTCGGCGTTGTCGATGAACCAGTACACGTCGCTGATGTGGCGCACATTGGTGTGGGCGAAGACGTTGATGTCGTCGGTCAGGCGATGGGTGAAGTCGAAGCCGCCCTGGATGACGTTGTTGTTGGCCCGCGGCGTCTCGTTGCCGACATAGCCCGGGAAGGCCCGGTACTGCCTGATGATCGGGATGGAAACGCCCGCATTGGCGAAGGCGCTCAGGCCGTCGACGATCTGCAACCGCGTCTCCACCTCGCCGCCTGAGACGCGGACCCGGTCGATGGTGCCGGTGGCCGGCGTCGCCGTGCGAAAGTCGATGAAGGAGAACTGGTAGTTGCGCACCGTGCCGCTGTAGGCGGCCGCATTCACCGTCAGCCGGCGGTTGAACCACTGGGTCTTGGCGCCGACTTCGTAGTTGGTCAGCGTCTCGTCCCGGAAGATCGGCACGGGATAGTTCGGCTGGTTGAAACCGCCGGAGCGGAAACCGACGCCGTAGGTCGCATAGGTCAGCGCCGTGGGTGAGAACTTGTAGGTGAGTGTGGCCTTGGGCTGGCTATGGTTAAAACTGACCTGCCTGAAGCCTCCGCCGTTCAAGTTGGTCTGGTTGCGCTGGTCGTTGTCGTAGCGCACCCCGGCCGTGAGGGTCAGGTTTTTCAGGATGTCGTAGTCGACCTGGGCCGAGGCTCCGTAGTCGGTGCGGCTATTGTTCGCGTTGCTGGAGACCAACTGCAACGCGGGATTGGTCGGATCGCTCGCGGGATGGCCTGTGTCGACGAAGATGTTAGTGCTCAAGACTTGGCTCGAGTCCAGGTAGTCGGCGCTGACGAGCCAGCGGAAGCGCGTGTTCGTCTTGCTGACCAGCCGGACCTCCTCGGTGTCCGTCCGGTTGCTGGACGGCTGGTTGTCGCCGACCTGGAACACCTCAGGGTGCTGCTCGGGGTTGGTGAAGTCGACGTCGCTGACCTGGTGCTCGGCGACCCTCGCATAGCCGACGATGAAGGACGCCGTTGCAAAATCCAGGTCGTAGTCGAGCTTGGTGCTGAAGAAAAGCTGCGAGCTGTTGCTTACTCCAGGAAAGTTCTCCTGAGGTTTCTGAAAGTCGTTTGGATTGGCGGAGAATACCGGAGAAAAGTAGGTGGAGCCGGCCTTCGCCTTGCCGTACTGGAGGACGGTGTCGATCTGCAGCCGGTCGAGCGGCCGGAAGAGGAGGCTGCCGCGCACGTCGTAATCGTAGTCGATATAGTCCGCGCCCTTGCCGGTGAAGACGTTGGTGATCAGTCCATCGCTATAAGCATCGTCGGCGCTGAGGCGGAACAGGAGCTTGTCGGGGATGATCGCACCGGACAGGCTGGTGTTCACGTTCACCGAGTTCGCGTTGCCATAGGAGATGTCGCCTGCGGCGTGGAAGGCGTTGGTCGGCGGCGCGGTGGTGATGATGATGGCGCCCGCCTCGGCGTTGCGGCCGTAGAGCGAGCCCTGCGGTCCCTTCAGCACCTCGATCTGCGAGACGTCGAACAGTTGCGTATTGAACTGCTTGGGATCGTCCTCGGGCACTCCGTCGACGATCACCGCCACCGGCACGTCGGAGTTGTTGGCCTGGCTGATACTGCGCAGGACAATGGTGGAGTTCTTGTAAGTGTCGGTGTGCGCGATCGTCAGGTTGGGCACCAAGGACTGAATGTCTGGTGTGGTGGTGATGTGGAGGGCGGCGAGGTTGCTAGCCGTAACCACGTCGACCTGGGCCGGCACGTCTTGGAGTCGCTCCGAGCGCTTTTGAGCGGTGACGATCACCTCCCCTACGGTGGAGTCGGAAGGATTGGCCAGCGGTTCGCTCGCCCCGCCGTTCGCAGGCGGGCTGACCGGGGCGCCTCCCGTCGGCTGCTCGGGTGAGGCGACCTGGGCGTATGCGACACCCCATGCCGACATCGCCGCACCAGCCAGCAGCGTGGCCGCTAGAATACGCCGTCCCCTCATCGTAAGCTCCCCGAAGTTTTAAAAGTCAAGCGAAGCAGGCGTTCGTCCAGGATGGAAGCCTAGGCTTCTCTCTCACTGACTACGCTGACCAGGTGATGATCGAATATTTGCCATACCGTTCCGTTGTGGCGCCAGCCGTTGATGTATAGCGCCATCTTGCCGTTCACGAGCGAGCTCATCTGGTCGCCGGTGGGCATGCCCTCGCCGATCTCGGAGCCGGGGCGGAACTCTTCCTTGATGTAGCGGACGAGTCCTGAGGTCAGCACGACGTCGCCGAACCGGCGCGCCTTCAAGTCGAGCCACTCGACCTCCATGGTCGTGATGGCCTTGTCGAGCTCGATCATCTTGGCCTTGTCGACGGCCAGCGTCGGCCAGGGCTGGGCGGTGCCGTGGAAATCGTCGGCGAAGTGGCGGTCGAACCAGTCATAGTCGTGGTGCGCGATGGCCGCCCCCCACGCGTCGCAAAGAACTTTGAATTCTTTAACGAGGTCGTCGCTCATGCAGGAACTCCAGCACCGGGCGCCTCGACGCCGTACCGTCAAAGGCGTCAATCCAGGCCAGAGGAGGATGCCAGAACTCTACAGGTCGTCAACGTAACGCTGACGTTTTGTCATCGTTTTGACGCCTCGCTGAGCAGGCATGGACCTCCGATGAGAAGGCACAAAGGGCAAACCTCACCTTTGAATAGCGCGTCGAAGTGGCGTACTTGCTTTGGAAGCTCTATTTGGAGCATTACATGCCCGACGGTAGTCAAACTGTCACGCTCGTTTGCAGACAGGCTTGGGCCGCCACGCCGCTCAAGGTACAAGCTGTAACGCTCGAAATTTGGGCAAAAGACCCTTCTAGCGGCTAGCTCTGGCCTCGGCCGCCGTCGCTGGATCGCGCGGGGCGGAGGCCGGTCGGCTAAATTCAGGAACAGCGACCGCCGCTGCGGATCACAACTTGACGGCCAGCCTCTGAACAGGAACAGCTTGCAGACGTTTTGTCAGTAAAGACCACAGAGGAGATGGCGATGAAGCCGATTGTCAGGGGGCTTGCGGGCTTGCTGGCCGCCTTGTTCGCCGCCGCGCCGTCCCTGGCGGCCGAGCCCCACGAGATCGTGCCTCAAGGAATCGTGCCGGAGGGGCTCTGGGTCCTGGACACCCACAGGTCGAAGGAGCTGCAGCCCGGCCGGCAGACCCTCTGGATCGTCAAGGACGACGGCCGCGACCTGGCCTGGGTATCGGTGCTGCGAGACAATAGCGGCCACATTCACCTCGCGAGCTACGAGGGCGTTTACGGCGCCGCCGCCACGGCGGTGGTAGGGGCGCCCATGCGCACGAAGATCAGCTCTCCGGGGCCGGGCAGATTGCACAACGAAGGCGAGATGATCGGGGTCGGCCCTTACGAAGAAAACTGCGCCGTGCAGGACGGCGGCAAGGCTTTCGTCTGCGACGGCGAGGTGCAGGGCGCCAAGGGAGCGCAGCGCTGGCACGACCACTTCGTGTTTACAGCCCCCTCCCCCAAAGGCTGAGCGCGCCGGCGGCGCTCTTCACGTTGGAGCGCCGCCCGGCCCCTGCTATCAGGCGCGCCCCAGCCAAGGAGCACGCATGACGCGCGAGAGGGAGCCAGGAGCCTTAAAGCTCGATCCCGAACAGCTTTCGGAGATGGAGCTGTCGCTGACCGTTCTCTGGAATTCCGTCCGGCGCTGGCTCAGCCAGCGATCCAACTCCAATGCGGTCAGCGGTCTTTCTGATCTCGACATCTTCCTCCTGCACCTCCTCGTCTACCGTAACCGGCAGCTTCGCGGCGTGGACCTGGCCTTCGCCTTGTCGATCGATGACCTTCATCTTGTGTCTTATTCGCTGAAGAAGCTGACCCGGGCGGGCCTGACCACCAGTACGCGGCAGGGCAAGGAGGTCTTCTATGCCGCCACCGATCAGGGGCGCGAGAACTTCGCGACCTTCCAGTCCGACCGCCAGCGCTACCTGGAGCCGGCGATGGCCCATCTGGTGGCGTCGAAGCTCGACCTCAAGGCGTTGAACGCCTCCCTTCGCGCGCTGTCCGGCGTCTACGAACAGGCGGCCCGATCCGCCGCCTCCACCCGCGACCCCTGAAGCCGTAGCCTCAGAGCTCCAGCTCAAGCTCGGCGGTCTTCGGCCGGGCGATGCAGACCAGGGTGCAGCCGTCCGGGAGGTCGGCGGTGGTGGCGCCTGCGATCACCCGTGTGCGGCAGGTGAGGCAGGCGCCCGCCCGGCAGTCGTTGGCGACCTCCAGACCCGCCGCCTCCGCCAGTTCGAGCAGGCTCGCGCCGCCCTCGGCGGTCCACTCCACGCGCACGCCGGAGCGGGCGAAATGCACCGCCGCAGCATCCACCTCCGCCGCTTCGGCGACGATGGCGGAGAAGGTCTCATAGCGGATGTGGTCGCCGTTTCCGCCATGGGCCACCAGGTCCGCCTTCAGCGTTTCGCAGAAGTCGTCCGGGCCGCAGATGTACATGTCCGCCTCGAACCAGGGCAGGTCGACACGCCGGCCGTGCAGGTCGATGTAGAGCGGCTTCAGCCGTTCCAGCACCACCTCGGCGGTGATGCGGCTGGGCGGTCCGGCGGCGTCCGACCGGCTGTAGACATAGCTGACGTGCACGTTGGGGCGTTCGGCGGCCATCGCCTCGATCTCGGCGCGGAGCGCCACGTCGCCGGGTGTCCTCGCCCCATAGATCAGGAACACGGGCGCCGCGTCCGGCCGGGTCAGCTGGGCCTGGAGCATGGCGAAGAGCGGGGTGATGCCGATGCCTACCGCCACCAGCGCCACCGGCCGGAAGCCGCCCATGTCGATGGCGAAGCAGCCGCTCGGCGCCTTCAGCTCCACCCGGTCGCCCAGGCTCGCGTCGTGCAGCCAGTTGGAGCCGGGGCCGCCCTGGCGGCGCACGGTCAGCCGGTAGTCCGAAGGCTCGTAGGAGAAGGAAGACAGGCTCCAGGGACGCACGATCTCGGCCCCGTCCTCGCCCCGCATGCGCACCGTGACGAACTGACCCGGTTTCGGCGCGCAGATGCCGGCGCCGTCATCCGGGGCGAGATGGAAGGAGCGGATACCCGGCGCCTCCTCTACCACGCGCTGCAGGGTGAACGGCCGCCAGCCGCGCCAACGCCCGGCGGCGAAGGCGCCCGCCCGCTCCGCCGCATCCAGCTTGGAGCCGAGCAGGAGCCGGTTGACCTGGCTCAGCCGATCATAGGCGAGGAGACGCTTCAGCGGCTCCAGCCGCGGGGCGTCGTGGCCCTGCATCATGTCGCAGACGTCTGTGACGCTGGGCATCGCCGGATCGCCCGACACCCGCTCCAGTCGGTCGCCCGGGCGCACCCGGCCCGCCCGCTCCACGCCGAAATAGGCGCCGGTATGGCGGGACAGCGCGAAGGTGCGCTGGAAGGTCCTGGGCTGGCCCATGCGCCAGGCGAGCTTGATACACGGGTTGCGCGCACCCGCCACGAAGAGGCGAACCTCCTCGCCGAGCGTGAACACGTCCCCGACGCGCAGCGCGTCCTCGTCGAGCACGTCCAGCGTCAGGTTCTCGCCGAAGAAGCCGTCCGGCCAGCAGCCGGGCTCCAGACCGAAGTGCTCGCGCCAGTAGTCATAGCCCGTGCGCGCGAAGGCGTAGATCTTGTCCGGATGGCTGGCCCTCCTGTCGCCTTCGGCGCCCTCGTCGGTGATGATCCAGGGCTCGGCGACCGGCCCTTTCACATAGCCGGTCTTCACGTCGTCCTGGCCGATCCGGACGGTCTGGACCTGGCCGACGCTGAAGTTGAGAAGCTCCATGGCGCTTCCTCCGCCCATCTCCGGCGCTCAGCCGTCGCCGGTCGCGGCGATCACCGCGACCTCGACCTTCAGGCCGGGCAGCATCAGGGCGGCGCCGACGGTGGCGCGGGCCGGCGCGGCGCCTGGGGCGAGCCAGCCGTCCCAAACCGCGTTCATATCGTCGAAGTCGGCGGGATCGGTCAGCCAGATCGTGGCGGAGATCAGCCGGTCCTTGCCGGATCCAGCCTCCGCCAGCAACGCCTCGACCTTCTGGAGCACCACGCGGGTCTGCTCCGCCACGCCTGCGGCGCGCGACTCCAATGCGATCTGGCCGGAGACGTAGACGACGCCCGCATGAACGACCGCCTGGCTCATGCGCGGGCCGCTACGAAGTCTTTCAAGGGTCATGAGGGCTCCGCGTCAGGGAAGCGGGCGCGCCGGCGAAACCAGCCAACAAATCGACAAGGAAATGTCCGAGATGAGCTTGCGGATTGTCGAGGCGGAGCTGGCGCGGATTGCGTAGGCGGCCCGCCTCGGCATTTCGGGTGCGCCCGCTTCATAGGGCGTTCATGGTGAGGAGGTCGTAGGTCGCCACCGTCTCGTCGGCGGCGCTAAGCACCTTCACCGCCCAGCGCACCTCGCCGTACTCGGGGTTGCGCGCCGTCTTGTCCTTCACTGTCAGCTCCACCCGGATCGCCTCGCCCGGCGACAGCGGCTTCAGGAAGCGCAGGGCGTCCAGGCCGTAATTGGCGAGCACCGGCCCCGGCGCCGGGTCGACGAACAGGCCGGCCGCAAAGGAGAGGATAAGGTAGCCATGCGCCACCCGGCCCGGGAAGAAGGGGTTGGCGGCGGCGGCCTCCTCGTCCATGTGGGCGTAGAAGGTGTCGCCGGTGAAGGCGGCGAAGTGCTCGATGTCCTCCAGGGTGACGGTGCGGGCCGGCGTCTTCAGCGTATAGCCGACGTCCAGTTCGCCGAAGCGCTGGCGGAACGGGTGCGCCTCGCCGATCGGCTGGGGCGCGCCGGGCAGCCAACGGTTGACGATGGCCGAGAGGGTGCGGGGGCTGCCCTGCAGCGCGCTCCGCTGCATGTAGTGTTTCACGCCCCGCACGCCGCCCATCTCCTCGCCGCCGCCGGCGCGGCCGGGGCCGCCGTGAACCAGCATGGGTAGGGGCGAGCCGTGGCCGGTGGACTCCCGCGCGCAGTCGCGGTCGATCAGCACGATGCGGCCGTGGAAGGCGGCGGCGCCCAGGATCAGCCGCCGGGCCGTCGCCGGGTCGTAGGTGAAGGCCGAGAGGACCAGCGAGCCCTTGCCACGGTTGGCGAGCGCTATGGCGTCATCCAGGTCCCGGTAGGGCATGAGCGTCGAGACGGGCCCGAACGCCTCCACGTCGTGCACGCGCTCCGAGGTCCAGGGCGTATCGGCCCTGAACAGGAGCGGCGAGATGAAGGCGCCCTCGCCCCCTTCGCCCATCCGGGCGTCCACATGGTCAATGTCGCCGAAGACGAGGCGGGCGTCGGCGGAGAGCTGGCGCGCCTTCTCCCGCACGTCCTTGAGTTGGCCGAGGCTGGCGAGCGCGCCCATGGTGACGCCCTCGATCGCCGGGTCGCCGACCACGACCTTGGCGAGGCGCGCCTTGATCGCATCTTCCGCCGCCTGGATGTGGGCGGCGGGCACGAGCGCACGGCGGATGGCGGTGCACTTCTGCCCGGCCTTGATGGTCATCTCGCTGGCCACCTCGCGCACGAAGAGGTCGAACTCCGGCGTGCCCGGGCCGGCGTCGGGGGCCAGCAGCGTGGCGTTCAGCGAGTCGCGCTCGGCGATGAAGCGCACGCCCTCGCGCCCGATCGCCGGGTGCGACTGCAGCTTCAGCGCCGTCTCCGCCGAACCTGTGAACGACACCACGTCCTGGCAGGTCAGGTGGTCGAGGAGGTCGCCGACCTGACCGACGATCAGCTGCAGGGCGCCGGGCGGCAGCACGCCGGCCTCGATCAGGATGCGAAAGGCGGCTTCGGTGACGTAGCCCGTGGCGGAGGCGGGCTTGACGATGGCCGGCACGCCCGCGAGCAGCGTCGGCCCGAGCTTCTCCAGCATGCCCCAGACTGGGAAGTTGAAGGCGTTGATGTGGACCGCCACGCCCTGCAGCGAGGTGTAGACGTGCTGGCCGACGAAGGTTCCGCGCTTGCCGATCGGCTCCAGCTCGCCGTCGACCAGCACCACGTCATCCGGCAGCTCGCGCCGGCCCTTGGATGACATGGTGAAGAGGGTCCCCGCGCCCCCCTCGATGTCAATCCAGCCGTCGGTGCGCGTGGCCCCGGTAGAGGCAGAGAGGGCGTAGAGCTCCTCCTTCCTGGCCATGATCACCTCGGCCAGCGCCTTGATCATGCGGGCGCGGGCGTGGAAGGTCATGGCCCGCAGCGCCGGGCCGCCGACGCCTCTGGCGTGCTCAAGCATCCCCTTGAAGTCGAGGCCCTGGCTGCCGGTCTGCGCGACCACCTCCCCGTTCACGGCGGAGCGCACCGGCTGCAAGCCGCCGCTCGCCGCCCCCCAGGCGTCGGCGGCGTAGTTCTTCAGCATCTTGGTCATGGGTGGAAGCTCGTCCTGGCGGGGGTCAGCGGCCGGTGAAGACCGGAGGGCGCTTGGCCATGAAGGCAGCGACGCCCTCCTGGTAGTCGGCGCTGGCGCCGAGCTCGCGCATGAGGTCGCGCTCGATGTCCAGCGCCTCGGGGAGCGTCTTGAGCGAGGAGGCGCGGATGGCGTGCTTGGTGGCGGCCAGCCCCTGGGTCGGCCCAGCGGCGAAGCGGCGGGCGAGAGCGGAGGCCTCCGCCTCCAGCGCCCCGTCGTCGACGCACTTCCAGATCATGCCCCAGGTCTCGGCCGTCTCGGCGGCCAGCGGCTAGCCGGTGAGCGCCAGGCCCATCGCGCGCACCAGGCCCACCAGGCGCGGCAGCACCCAGGTTCCACCCGAGTCTGGGATCAGGCCTATGTTGGCGAAGGACTGGATGAACTTCGCCGACCGGGCGGCGATGACGACGTCGCAGGCGAGCGCGATGTTGGCGCCGGCGCCCGCGGCCACCCCGTTCACGGCGCACACCACCGGCTTGTCGAGCCCGCTGATGCGGCGGATCAGGGGGGCGTAGTAGCGCTCCACCGAGGCGCCGAGGTCCACAGCCTCGCCGCCGGGCGCCACAGCCCGGTCGCCCAGGTCCTGGCCCGCGCAGAAGCCCCGCCCCGCGCCCGTCAGGAGGACGGCGCGCACCGCCTCGTCCGCCTCGACGCGGGCGAAGGCGTCCGTCACCTCCTCGTGCATGGCGACGGTGAAGCTGTTCAGCCGCTCGGGCCGGTTCAGGGTCAGCTTGGCGACGCCGTCTGAGACGTCGAACAGGATGGTCTCGTAGGCCACGCGCCCTCCCGGACTGCTGAACCATAGACTGCCCGGTCGGACTATTATTGGCAAGCTCGACGTTCGCCGCTACAGGCTCTCGACGGGTCGACCTGGCCGTCGCGCCAGGTCGGCGATGTGCGGCGCGCCAAAGCGCAGGCAGGAATGCGTGAGCCGTAGCGGCGTCTGCGCCTTCGCCGTAACAAGCGCGGGCGAGCGTCACGTCGCCCGTTTTCAGAGTCTTGCGCGCCACCGGCGTCGAGGCCCGCTCGCCAAGGAGGAGACCACCGTGGCTGACGCCTTCATCTGCGACGCGACGCGCACGCCCATCGGCCGCTATGGCGGCGCGCTCGCCGCCGTCAGGCCCGACGACCTCGCCGCCATCCCGCTCCGGTCGCTGAAGTCGCGCAACCCCGGCGTGGACTGGGAGGCGGTGGAAGACGTGATCCTCGGCTGCGCCAACCAGGCAGGCGAAGACAACCGGAACGTGGCGCGCATGGCCGCCCTGCTGGCGGGACTCGGCGAAAGCGCGCCGGGCACGACGGTGAACCGGCTCTGCGGCTCCGGCCTGGACGCGGTGGGGATCGCCGCGCGCGCCATCAAGTGCGGCGAGGCCGAGCTGATGATCGCCGGCGGCGTGGAGAGCATGACGCGCGCGCCCTTCGTCATGCCCAAGGCGGAAGCCGCCTACGCCCGCGAGACCACAATCTACGACACCACCATCGGCTGGCGCTTCGTCAACAAGGCGCTGAAGCACCAGTTCGGCACAAATTCCATGCCGGAGACGGCGGAGAACGTCGCGGAGGACTTCCAGGTCGCCAGGGCCGACCAGGACAGGTTCGCCGCTGAAAGCCAGCGACGCGCCGCCGCCGCCCAGGCCTCGGGTCGCTTCGCCGCCGAAATCACCCCGGTGGAGATTCCTCAGAAGAAGGGCGAACACCTGAAGGTCGAGCGCGACGAGCACCCGCGCGAGACCAGCGTGGAGGCGCTATCCAAACTCCGCCCCATCGTCAAGCACGACGGTACGGTCACCGCCGGCAACGCCTCGGGCGTCAACGACGGCGCGGCCGCGCTGATCATCGCCAGCGAAGCGGCGGTGAGGCGGCATGGGTTGACCCCACGCGCCCGGGTTCTAGGCGCCGCTGTCGCCGGCGTCCCGCCGCGCATCATGGGCATCGGCCCCGCACCAGCCAGCGAAAAGCTGCTTGCACGCCTCGGTCTGAAAGTCAGCGACATGGACGTGGTGGAGCTGAACGAGGCCTTCGCCTCCCAGGGCTTGGCGGTGCTGCGCCGGCTCGGCCTGCCCGACGACGCGGAGCACGTGAACCCCAACGGCGGCGCCATCGCGCTAGGCCACCCGCTCGGCATGTCCGGCGCTCGCCTGGCGCTGACCGTTACCGAGGAGTTGCAGCGCCGCCAAGCCCGCTATGCGCTCTGCACCATGTGCATCGGCGTCGGCCAGGGAATCGCCATGGTGCTGGAGCGAATCTAGCCTCGCCGGACGATACGGCCCAACGCGCTCGAAAGACCGCCCTCAATCGTTGACCGACCGGTCGGCTTATCGTAGTGTCGCGTCTCCTATTGAGGAGCCCGGCATGTACACGCCCGAACTCGGCAAGCCCGGCGCGGCCGCGCCTGTCTCCCGCCGCGGGGAGGCCCGCGCCTTTGTGGCGGCCGTCGCGGCGCGCGTGGCCGCCGACGAGTTCATCGAGCCCAAGGACTGGATGCCGGAGGCCTACCGCCGCACCCTGATCCGCCAGATCTCCCAGCACGCCCACAGCGAGATCGTGGGCATGCTGCCCGAAGGGAACTGGATCAGCCGCGCCCCGTCGCTCCGCCGCAAGGCGGTGCTGCTCGCCAAGGTCCAGGACGAAGGCGGGCATGGCCTGTATCTCTACTGCGCCGCCGAGACGCTGGGCGCCTCGCGCGACGAGATGACGGAGGCGCTGCTGGCCGGGAAGGCCAAGTATTCCACCATCTTCAACTACCCGACCCTGACCTGGGCCGACATTGGCGCCATCGGCTGGCTGGTGGACGGCGCGGCGATCATGAACCAGGTGCCGCTGCAGCGGACCAGCTACGGCCCCTATGCCCGCGCCATGGTGCGGGTGTGCAAGGAGGAGAGCTTCCACCAGCGCCAGGGCTTTGAGATCATGATGGCCATGGCGAACGGCACGCCGGAGCAGAAGGAGATGGCGCAGGACGCGCTGAACCGCTGGTGGTGGCCGTCGCTGATGATGTTCGGTCCGCCGGACGCGGACTCCCCCAACTCCGCCCAGGGCTTCCGCTGGAGGATCAAGCGCGACAGCAATGACGACCTCCGCCAGAAGTTCGTGGACATCACCACGCCCCAGGCCGAGTTCTTAGGGCTTACCGTTCCCGACGCCGACCTGCGGTGGGACGCTGACCGCGGCCACTACGACTTCGGCGCGATCGACTGGGAGGAGTTCTACGCGGTGGTGAGGGGCGAAGGCCCGGTCGCCAAGGAGCGCATGGAGGCGCGGCGCGAGGCCTGGGAGGACGGCGCCTGGGTGCGCGAAGCCGCCGACGCCTACGAGGCCAAGCGCCAGGCCCGCGCGGCCGCGTGATGAGCAAGGATTGGCCGCTGTGGGAGGTCTTCGTGCGCATGCGCGGCGGCCTGTCCCACAAGCACGTGGGCTCCGTGCACGCGCCGGATGGCGAACTGGCGGTGCGCCATGCGCGCGACGTCTACACCCGCCGGCTGGAGGGGGTGAGCCTGTGGGTGGTGAAGTCCGCCGACATCGTCGCCTCCGACCCCGCCCAGGCCGGCCCGCTGTTCGAGCCGGCGGAGAGCAAGGTCTATCGCCACCCGACCTTCTACGACATCCCCGACGTGGTGAAGCACATCTGATGCCCTCGCTCCCGACCATCCAGCCGGAGGACGAGGCGCGGGCGGACGGGGCCTCGCACGAGGGCGTCTTCGACGCGCCGCATGTCGAGACCCACGCCAAGGACCTGTTCGACTATGCGCTCCGGCTCGGCGACGACAGCCTGATCCTCGGCCAGCGTCTGGGCGAATGGTGCGGCAGAGCGCCAGCCCTGGAGACGGAGCTGTCGCTGGCCAACCTCGGGCTCGACCTGATCGGCCAGGCGACGCTCTTCCTCGCTCTCGCCGGCGAAGTGGAGGGGCGCGGGCGCGATGCGGATCGCCTGGCCTTCCACCGCGACGTGCTGCAGTTCAGGAACTGCCTGCTGGTGGAGCAGCCGAACGGCGACTTCGCCCGCACTATCGCCCGCCAGTTTCTTTTCTCCACCGCTCAGCTCGCCCTGTTTGAGGGGCTGACCCGCTCAACCGATCCGCGCCTGGCGGAGATCGCCGCCAAGGCGGCGAAGGAGGTCGCCTACCACGCCGACATCGCCGCCGACTGGGTGGTGCGGCTCGGCGACGGCACCGAGGAGAGCCGGCGGCGTATGCTGGCCGGGCTCGACTGGTGCTGGCGCTTCGTGGACGAGCTGTTCCAGGTGGATGCGGTGGAGACTCGGCTCGTCTCCACCGGTGTCGCAGTGGATCGCGCCAGCCTGCGCCCCAGCTTCGACGCCAGGGTCGCGGCCGTGCTTGAGGAGGCCGCTCTGCCCGCCCCTGTCTACCCGCGCGCGGTGGTGGGCGGCCGCGTCGGCCACCATTCCGAGCATCTCGGCCACCTGCTGGCGGTGATGCAGTTCCTGCCGCGGACCTATCCGGACGCCGTCTGGTAGAGCCATGACCTCTCCCGCGCCGATTGCGGCCGCCCTAACGCCTGCAGATCGCGACGCCATTCTGGCCGCGCTCGACCAAGTGCCCGACCCGGAGATCCCGGCCATCAGCTTGACCGATCTCGGCATCGTGCGCGAGGTCCGCGCCAAGCCCGCGGCGGTGGTGATCACGCCCACCTACATCGGCTGCCCCGCGACCCTGGTCATCGAGACGTCCGTGCGGGTCGCGCTCGACCAGGCCGGCTACGGCGGCGTGGCGGTGGAGACCTCGCTCTCACCGCCCTGGTCCACCGACGAGATCACCGAACGCGGGCGCGAGCGGCTTCTGGCCTACGGCATCGCGCCGCCGCCCCGCGGCGCGGCGCTGAGGACGCTGCGAGGCGGCGACGTGGTCACCTGCCCCCGCTGCGGCTCGGTCGATACGCTGGAAGTCAGCCGCTTCGGCTCCACGCCCTGCAAGGCGCTCTGGCGCTGCCGGGCGTGCGCCGAGCCCTTCGACCGCTTCAAGTGCCACTGAGCGCGCCCATGACCCCCGGCTTCCACCCGCTGAAGATCCTCGACGTGCGCCGCGAGACGCCGGACGCCGTCTCCGTGCGACTGCAGCCGCCGGAGGACCTGGCCGAGCGGTTCCGCTTCAGCCCCGGCCAGCACCTGACGCTGCGCGCCGAGGTCGGCGGCGAGGAGCTCCGGCGCAACTATTCGATCTGCGCGGCGCCGGGCGAGGGCCTGCGCGTCGGCATCAAGCGCATCGACGGGGGCGCCTTCTCCACCTGGGCGGTGGAGAGCCTGGCGAAAGGCCAGGTAATTGAAGCCATGCCGCCCCACGGCAGCTTCACTTGGCGCTTCTCGCCGGAGACCCGGGCGCACTACTTGGGCGTCGCGGGCGGCTCGGGCGTCACGCCGATCCTGTCGCTGGTCCGCACAGGCCTCGTCACCGAGCCGCAGAGCCGCTTCACCCTGCTCTACGGCAACCGGACCTCGGACGCGATCATGTTCCTGGAGGAGATCGCCGGGCTGAAGGACCGCTACCTGTCGCGCCTGCAGGTCTACCACTTCCTCGACCAGGAGATGGACGACGTCGACCTCTTTAACGGCCGGCTGGACGCCGAGCGGCTGGCGCGGGTGTTGGGGGGGCTGGTCGATCCCAAGCGGATAGACGTCGCCTTCATCTGCGGCCCCGGCCCCATGATGGACTCCGCGGAGACGGCGCTGAAGGCCGTAGGCCTGCCGCAGGATCGGGTCATGCTGGAGCGCTTCACCGCCGGCCGCCCCGCCGAGGCGGTCCTGAAGGCGGAACAGGCGCTGGAAGCGCGCGCCGCCGGACTGAAGGTGCAGATCACACTCGACGGCCGCCGCCGCCTGGTGGAGTTCGACCCGGAGAGGAAGAACATCCTGGATTCCGCCCGCGCCGCCGGCCTGCCGGCGCCCTACGCCTGCAAGGCGGGGGTGTGCGCCACCTGCCGCGCCAGGCTGGTCGCGGGCAGGGTGCAGATGAAGGTGAACTACGGCCTGAGCGAGGAAGAGGTGGCCGGCGGCTATATCCTGACCTGCCAGGCCGTGCCGCTGACCGACGACGTCATCCTCGACTATGACGCGTAAGGCCGCGGGCCGGCTCCGCCGCTTTCGCAACGCGCCGGCGGACCGGCGTTGCGGGGAACGGTTGGCCGCCGGGAACGATCAGGTCCAGGGCCACGTCCGCCACCTCGTCGGCTGACACGGCGCCCTTGGGGTCGAACCAGGTGTGCGTCCAATTGATCATGCCGAACAGCAGCATGGTGTGAACCCGCGCCCGCGCCCGATCCGCCGCTAGCTCCGGCTTTAGCGCGACGAGCAGATCGTGGACGACGCCGATGATTACCCGCTGCTTGGCGACGACCTCCGCACGCCGCTCAAGCGGGAGATTGTCGAGCTCGTTCAGCAGCACTTTCTGGCGGTCGGCCGCACCCACGTAGTGCTGCATGAACCTGTGCACCAGGGTCTGCAGCCGCTCGGCAGGATCCGCCGGCATGGCCGTCACCGCAACCACGTCCTCGCTGAGCTGGTCGAGGTGAGAGATCATTACCGCGTAGAGGATGTCCTCCTTCGACGGATAGTAGTGGTAGATGAGCGACTTCGACGTCGCGCAGGCTGCCGCGAGATCCGCGACGGAGGCGCCGAGGAAGCCCGTCTTGGCGAAGAGCCTCGCGGCCTGCTCGACGATGGCTTCCCGGCGTTCCTCGTAGTCCGCCGCCTGTGTTCTGGCCATTCGCTCTCCCCGCCGAGTCGGTCGAGGCCGGCCGGTACGATGGTCTGAGGGCCTAGCACGGCAGGGTGGAACGACAAGGCCGCAGGCCTCGCGCGAGCGTTTAGGACGAGGCGTCTTCGGTGACGATGAGGGTGACGAGGCCGGAGGCGAAGCCCACCAGGTCCCTGCCGGCCGCCCTGTTTTCCGGCGACCGCATGGCTTCCTGGAACCTCGCCTGGTCCGGAAACACCATCTCAGCCATGAGGAAGTAGGCGGGCTCGCCCATGGGCTGGCCGGTGACGCGGCTGACGCTGGCCCGCTCCAGATGCGGAGTCTTGCGCACCAGCGGCATGTGTACTTCGTTGTAGTGCTGCAGGAAGGCGTGCTCGTCCTCCGGCTTGCGGTAGAGCGCTATCAGCTTGACGGACATCCGTCCTCCTCAGATCAGGCCGTCTCGAGCGGCCAGCGTTCCAGGTGGTCCACGAAGGCGGAGAGCCAAGTGTTGGTCTGGTGGCCGTCGAGGACCCGGTGGTCGATGGTCAGCGAGACATAGGCCAGCGGGCGGATCTGGATCGTGTCCACCCCGTCCACCTCCCGCACGACCACCCGCTTCTCCAGCTTGCCGACGCCCAGGATGGCCGATTGGGGCTGGGCGATGATGACCGGCGAGGCGAAGAGCGAGCCGGAGACGCCGTGGTTGGAGAGGGTGAAGGTGCCGCCCCGGACCTCTTCGCCCGTGAGCCGACCCTCCCGCGCACGCGCCGTCATCTCCGTCAATCGCGCCGCGACGCCCATCAGCGACAGGTCCTGCGCGCGATGGAGCACCGGCACGATCAGACCCTTGTCGCCGAGCGCCGTCCCCACCCCGATGCTGACGTCGTCGTAAACCTCCAGCCGGTCCTCGTACCAGCGGCTGTTCACGGTGGGCGCCGCGCGCATGGCCGCGACGCAGGCCTGCACCATGTAGGCGGTGAAGGTCAGGTTCGCGCCCGCCCGCTCGAAGGCGGCCTTGTGGCGCTTCCTATGGGCCATGATGGCGCTGAAATCAGCCTCGAACACCGCCGTGACGTGGGGCGCCACGGTGACGGAGTTCAGCATGTTCTCCGCGATCGCCCGGCGCATGCGGTCGTGCGGGATATCCCGGGCGGTCCCGGCGGCGCGAGATGGAGGCGGCGCGATGGGCCGCCGCGTCCCGGCAATCTCCGCCGGCTGGACCGCCTCCACTGCCACGGGGGCGGAGCGTGTGACCGCCGCCTGATCGACGTCGGCGCGAGTGATGCGGCCACCGCGCCCGCTTCCGGCGATGGTGGCGGGATCGACGCCCGACTCCTTGACCGCGCGGCGCACCGCGGGCGAGAGGGCGAGCGGCGGCGCCGGCTTGGAAAGCCTCTGGTCTGGCGAGCCGTGGGAGGGCGGGGACGCCTGCGTCGTCGCGCCTGGCTCATCAAGCTCGCCAAGCCGACCCAGCACGGCGCCGGGACCTGCCTCCGCGTCGGCGTTCAGCAGGATCTCCTGCAGCACGCCGGCGGCCGGAGCGGGCACCTCCACCGAGACCTTGTCGGTCTCTAGTTCCACCAGCGGGTCGTGCTCGGCGACCGTATCGCCGAGCTTCTTCAGCCACTGGCGAACGACCGCCTTGGTGCCCTCCTGCTCGAGGGGAACGAGGATGTCGGTCATGGCTGGCCCTCAGAACGCCAGGAGTTCGTCGATCTTGGCGCGAATGCGCTCGACCGACGGCACCACCCAGTCCAGAAGCACCGGGTTATGGGGGCTCGGGATGTCGGGCATGGTCAGGCGCGAGACGGGCGAGTCCAGGTCCATGAAGGCCTCGTCCACCACTGCCGCGGCTATCTCCGCCCCGAAGCCCGCGGTCTTCAGGTCCTCGTGCACGATCAGGCAGCGCCGGGTGCGGCGCACCGACTCCAGCACCGCCTCCTTGTCCCAGGGCATCAGCGTGCGAAGGTCGATCACGTCCGCCGAACGCCCCTCCGCCGCCGCCTCGCAGCGGGGCGTCATGGCGCCCCAAGTGACCAGCGTGATATCGGAGCCCTCGCGCGTGCGCTTCGCCTGGCCGAACTCCAGCACGTAGTCGTCGCCGGGCCAGGGCCGCCGCGCCCACGCGTCGTCCAGCATGGCCCGGTGCTCGAAGAAGATCACCGGGTCGTTGCCCCGAAGCGAAGCGCGAAGGAGGCCCACCGCATCCTCCGCATTGGACGGCACCGCCACCTTCCAGCCCGGCGTGTGGACGAAGGCCACCTCGTTCGTCTGGCTGTGCCAGGGGTCGCCGCACTTGAAGAAGCCGCCGGGCACCCGCAGCACCATCGGAGCGGCGAAGCGGTTGTGGGTGCGCCAGCGCATGGAGCCGCAGTCGTTGATCTGCTCGGTGGCGGGCTCAGCGTACTTCCTGAACTGGATCTCCGGCACGGGGACTAAGCCCGCCAGCGCCATGCCGACGGCGCGTCCCACGATCCCCTCCTCCGACAGGCTGGTGTCGAAGACGCGCGCCTCCCCGAAGCGCTCCTGCAGGCCCAGCGTCACCGCATGCACGCCGCCCTTGGGACCGACATCCTCGCCGAACACCACCACCCGGGGGTTGGCCGCCATCTCCTGTTCCAGGGTGCGGCGGATGGCGGTGACCATGTTCAGCCGCTGGCCGCTCGGGCTCGGCGTCGCGTTGGAGGCGGGGGGCGTATAGCCGTGGGACCACTGGCCGCCCATGGCCTGCAGCCGTCCCGGCTCGGCGAAGACGTCGCGGGTCACCGTCTTAGGGTCGGCGACCGGGCGCGTCTCGGCCCGTTCGCGCGCGGCCTCCGCATCGGCCTGGGCGCGGCGCTCCAGCTCGGCCCACTCCGCCTCGTCCATGACCGCGCCGACGAGGTAGTCCCGCAGGCGCGGCAGGGGATCGCGCGCCCACTCCGCCTCCACGGTGGCCTGCGGCTTGTAGGTCTGGGTGTCCTGGAAGCTGTGCCCCTGCAATCGCGGCACGCGGAGCCGCAGAAGCGCCGGTCCCCGCCGGCCGCGCACGTGAGCCAGCGCCCCGTCGACCAGGCGCGAGGCCTCCGCCGGCTCCACCCCGTCGCCCGTGAAGATCTCCAGCCCCTTGAAGCTCGCCAGGTTGGCCGCGATGTCGCCACCGGGCGTCTGGAAAGAGGACGGGACGGAGATGCCGTACCCGTTGTCCTCCACATAGAACAGCATGGGCAACGCCTGGGTGGTGGCGATGGTCAGGGCCGCCCAGAAGCCGTTGGTGGCCACCGACGCCTCGCCCCCCAGCACCACGCCCACTGCGTCCTCGTAGCCGCCCTCGCCCAGCACATCGCGATAGTAGCCGATCGCCTGAGCCCAACCGGCGGTGGGCGTGTACTGCGCGCCGACGCCCCCGCACATCGGCAGGGCCGAGGCGCCCTTCGGGTTAGGGTAGTTGAACACTACCCCAATGTCGCGCCCGTCGGAATAGCCCCCCGCCCGGCCCATGGAGGAGCCGAGCGCGTCCTCCACGTCCACCCCTAGCGACAGGAGGAGCGGGCGCGATCGGTAGTAGCCGCAGGCCGCGTCGGCGCCCCGGTCCAGCCGCTGGCCGAGCAGGATCTGCGCCATGTCGTGGCCGCGGGCGGAGAACTGGTAGAGGACCTTTTTCTCCGGGACGAGCCGCTCCTCCTCCATTCGATCCAGCGCGCGGGAGAGGTGGAGGAGATAGGCGACCTGCGCCCAGTCCCAATCGGGCGCCGGCGCGTTGCGGAACGCAGGTACAGCTTGCAAACCAGCCGACAACATACCTCGGTCCCATCCACAATTAGTCGACCGTCTGGCCGGACTTTTAATTTAGAACTGCTGCGTGGCTGCGGTCAAGTCGCCGCCGGGAGCCTTGCCGACCACAGCGTGAGATCTGGCCAGTCGACGAACGGCGGACGCTGCAAGTCCCCGCCGCGCGGTCCGTTCACACCAGCGGGCATGTATCCAACGGTCGCACTTTGGGCCTTCTGAGACGTCGCCCGACGGCGCCGGAAGCCCGATCCGGACTAGGTCCTGTTGACATAGTGGATTCCAGCGGGGTTCGGACTCTGATTCAAGGCTTCCTTTTGGAGGCTGGCCTTGGCGCGGGGCGATTTGACGGAGCGGGAGTGGGCGATCATCGGGGCGCTGCTGCCGCCTGAACGGGGGCGCAAAGCGCGGCCGGCGCACGACAACCACTTGTTCCTGAACGGGATGCTGTACGTGTTGCGGGTCGGCTGCCCCTGGCGCGACATGCACGAGCGTTACGGCAAGTGGAACTCGGTCTATGTGCGGTTCCGGCGCTGGGCGCAGCAGGGCGTCTGGGACGCGGTGCTGGAGACGCTGGTCGAGCTTGGGCTCACCGACGACTGGAAGCACATGATCGACAGCACCACCATCCGCGGCCACAGTCAGGCCGCCGGCGCTAAAGGGGGACCTGCAAGGAAGGCTTTGGTCGAAGCCGCGGCGGCTTTAAGAGCAAAATCCACGCCCGTGCAGACGGTCAGGGCCGCCCTCTCGGTTTCGTCCTGACGGGCGGCTAGGTCTCCGACTACAAGGCCGTGGGCGAACTCTTCGCGCTCGCGGTCAAGAAGCCGAAGATGATGCTGGCCGACAAAGGTTACGATGGCGACGACGTCCGGATCACCCTGCTTATGAAGGGTGTGCTTCCTGTTATTCCGCCAAGGAGCAACCGTAAGGAGCAGATCGTCTGCGACTTCCACGCCTACAAAGACCGCAACCGCATCGAGCGCATGTTCAACCGCCTGAAGCAGGCGCGTCGCATCGCCACCCGCTACGACAAGACCGCCATATCCTTCCTCGGCTTCCTCAACATCGCTGCCTCACGCCTGTGGCTGAAGCACTATGTCAACAGGACCTAGGGTCACCGTCGTTGATCTCAAATAACTCGTCTTTTCAGACAGGACCTTGGCGCATTGCACACCCTCTGATTAGAGATCAAGGCATTTCTATCCCCTGAAAACACTCGTAGGAGTGCGGAAGCCCAAGACACCTTGTATAGCTTGTCTATCAAATCCAGGTATAGCTGCGGGCCGACTTCTAAGTCCCTGATATCTGGAGCAATCTGTCTAAGAAGCGCTGTGTATCTCCAACGCTTCAGAAATCGCATCAGTATGCCAGGATTGTCGTAACACGCCTGGATAAGCC
>CALMGB010000433.1 GCA_937863535.1 uncultured Caulobacteraceae bacterium | reverse complement strand
CCTGTGATCATGGCCGGCGTGCGGACCGCTACGGTCTGGGTGATCGGGGCGGCGACGCTTTCCACCGCCGTCGGCTGGACCAGCCTCGGAGACTACATCTTCTCAGGCCTGCAGACCGAGAACTGGGTGCTGGTGCTGTTCGGCTGCGCCGCCTCCGCCGTCCTGGCCCTGGTCGCCGACGGCCTGCTGGCGCTGGTGGAGACCGGCCTGGCCCGGCGGTCACGCCTTCGCCTCGCCCTGGGCGGCGCGGGGCTGCTGGCCGGCGCAGCGCTGGCGCTGGCCCCGCTGGCGGCGGGCGCAAGCGGACCGAAGCCCTATGTCGTCGGCTCCAAGAACTTCGCCGAGCAGTACATCCTGGCCGACCTGATGAGCGACCGGCTGAAGGCCACGGGTGCAGCGGTGGTCCAGCGTTCCGATCTCGGCTCGGTGATCGCCTTCCGTGCGCTCGCGGCCAACGACCTGGACGCCTACGTCGACTATTCCGGCACGTTGTGGACCAATGTGCTGCACCACACCGACACCCCACCGCGCGCTGTGCTGCTCCGCCGCCTTACCGTCGAGCTGAAGGCCCGCTACGGCGTGACCCTGCTCGGCCCGCTCGGCTTTGAGAACGCCTACGTCCTGGCCATGAAGCAGGACCGCGCGAGCGCCCTGAACATCGCCAGCCTGTCCGACTTGGCGCCCCGGGCGGCCGCCCTGAAGCTCGGCTCCGATCTGGAGTTCCTGTCCCGGCCCGAATGGCGCGCCTTGGCCAGCGCCTACGACCTGGGCTTCAAGGCGGAGACGCGCTACCAGCCCACCTTCATGTATCGCGCGCTGGAGGGGGGCGAGGCGGACGTGATCTCCGCCTTCTCCTCCGACGGTCGCATCGCCGCTGACCATCTCTTGGCGCTGTCGGACCCCAAGGGGGCAGCCCCCAGCTACGACGCGGTGATCCTGTTGTCCCCCGGTCGGGCAGGCGACGCCCGGCTGCGGTCCTCGCTGCAGCCCCTGGTGGGCGCCGTCCCGGTTGAGGCCATGCGCGCGGCCAACCTGACTGTGGATCGGGACGCCGACAAGCAGACGCCGGAGCAGGCGGCCAGGTCGCTGGCGGCCGCGATCAGCAAGTCAGGGCGTTGAGGACCACACGCTGCTCGCCTTACGCATAGAACCAGGATTCGGAGGCGCAAGAAACGGATCGGAAACGAGCATCATCCCGCCATGTTCTGGACCGCAGCCGAGAAAATCGAGCACCAAAGCGACTCCAATCCGGGCGCTCCTTCCTCACGGTTTGAGCAGTTTCGCCGCCGTAGCGCGCCTGGAAGTAAGTCTTGATGCCGTCAGAGATCTGGAGTGTTTTCATTTTCCTGAGCCTAAGCATGGCGCGTTCTCGTCATCGAAAGGGCTGATGTGAGTTCTCAGCCCGGTTAATGAGGTGGCGGCCCACCTCCTCGTGTTCGGCGCCGCCGATCTGCTTGAGGGCGGCGCCGTAGGAGCGCAGGCCATCGGTGCTGACGACTTTAGGCCGACCGTGGCGCTTCATGACCTTTTCAATGAACTTGAGCGTTACAGCCTTGTTCCATTCCTTGGTGGCGAGGGGTAAAGCGTAGAGCACGCCGAGAGCACATCGCTACCACACCCAGCCGCGATGACTTGTGTCTCAGACCGGTCCACGAACCGCCCAGCCTTCGGCCGGATTGCTGATGTGACACTACGCGGCTCGTGATGGGGAACACAGTCGCCGAATCCTGTGCATTAGGAATGTCGACCAGTTTGGTGCAGTGACAGAGGGCGACCGATCGTCGCCTGTCCTCCCCTCCCAAAACTCATCGCGAGCCGCCTTGATTGTGAGAAGACGAAACAGGACGCAGTTTTGAGAGGCCGATGCAACGCTGTGTAAGCGAGCCAAGCTGAACCGCCGCCACCTGCCGCTAACGGACGTATCCTGGAGGGTGGCCGCCATGCCGCAGAGCGGACCGTCCGAACCGCCGCAGAGGGTTGTGAGCGGACGTCCAGATAAACGCTTTAATTTCTAAGTATTAATGTTAACGGCGGGGTTAATATGCTCTAGAAGTTCGCGCATTGTGAGTCACACCCGGAGAACCTATAGTATGCTTCCCTTTAAGAAGTTGAGAGAACCAATTTTGCCTCCCAATGCGCGCCTCATAGATAGCATGATACTGCCAGTACAGCTTGCAACCTGGATGTGATGGATCATCCCAGGGCTTCCAGCTCGGAAAATGCGCAATCTTAGCCGATGCATAGTCATCCGGCGTTATGTCCCGACCATCAATCAAGAAGAAGTTCCATGACGGGTCCAATCTATACCATTTGTGTCCTACCACATCATTGAGTGCGTCTTGATCCGCAAACATCGGCTTGTGCTCAGCAACATAAGCGACCGATCGGCGGCCCACGTTCCAATATTTGTACACGTCCACGTCGGTGAGCGTCAGTCCCGAGTTGAAGTAGGTCGGGTCGTCTCGGCGCGGGGGGTCATGGACTGCTGCGAAGTATTCGCTGCCAAGATCAAGCTCGAATAAGGGCACGACGCTTGCGTTGACGATCATGTCGCTATCTAAAGTGAGAAGCCGCGCTCCTTTCTTCTCGATCACGTCTGCAAGCATGAGCCGTCCGAGAGCTGCCGGTGGGTAGTGTTCAAGGGTGTCGTCCTTGACCCCTTGCAACATGGCCTCATCGACGTTGACAAATCGAACACGTCTGGTGCCCGCGCCCTCGCGCAGGAGTCGCTTATGGCTGTCATTCAGACCAAAGGCGGCGATCAGAATGGTGGCGTCGGGTACACAGCCGTTGACCGACAATGACGTGAGCATCACCGCCGTGTACTCAACGAATTTCGCATCCGTGGCACACCCCACGAATCTTTGCCGTTTGCACGACCTTGAGCGGGCCGTGAATGACGTACTCATCTGAATCCTCCGTGCGAAGGACGGTCAGTTTAGCAGCGTAGGTTTTACACGAGGGTGAAGGCATCTTGTCGCGTACGATCGTCCGTTCAGAGTCGTTCATTCGCGCCGGCCGTTGTCCCGCAAGCCGACCTTCAAGCCGCCGCCCTTCGGCATCTCGAAATCCCTCGTTTTCAGGACGGGCAACTCTGAGTTTTCTGAGCCAACGGCTTCTGCCCCGTGGTTCCGCATGAAAAGGCGCAGCGCGGTCAAGGGCTCTCAGGCGGGCGACTTGGGAGGCAGAACCACTTATTCTTGCTGCGCCGAGGTCGCCGGGCGTGTCCTCTGCCGGGCGTCGAATGTCGGCTTTAGGGCAGAAAGCCAATACGTGCTGACGACCCATAGCTGCCCTATACGTCGTGCCATGTCTCCGTGCTTCGCACCTTCCGCTTGCCCGTGATCGGATCAACCGCATAGTTGAAGCGCTCGGCGTTACCGTAAGGGCTTATGTCTCCACAACATACATTCTTGCTCAGTTGCCTAAGTCAAACGTGCCGCCAAGCCGGAGTCGCCAGAAGCTACTGATGCGCTGTACGCGGATGTTGGACGACCCTAGTGTCTCTCTGTGCAACCGAATGTATCTGATATCGTCGGCGTTTGGTCGGAAAGACCTCCACGCAAGCAGGCTGATGGTGACGAATGACGCAATGAGCAACAAAAGGACCGCGGCGTAAGCCGCTAGACATATCCAGCTTTGGGTTGTCGTCGGGGACAGGGGTCGGTCCTACATCGCAGATCAGGGCTAAAACGTCTGCGTTCACGGGTCGGTCGTCAATGACCGGAATCCACCCTTCTCTGCCGACCCCAAGAGTCCTCTCTGCGGCGGTGTGTCTCAGGCACATGTCACGCGGACTTTACGGCCCAAGGCTGGTGACCGGGAGCGACTCCGTCCCGGCCACTGCCAAGGTCGGCTTCACGCTTAACGTCCAGCCTTCAGGATGATGCACTACCGCCCGGCCCGAAGTCTCGCCGCCAGATTGCTGTGATCGATCCCTCAGAGTCTGACCCAAAAGTTTGTTGCACCCGCTTGAGCTGAGTGATTCAGAGCACCTGGGAGCCTTTCGACGGGTGCGCGATGACATGGACGGCGGAGCACAGGGCCACTTACGGGCGCGAGGGCCGGGTTTCCCGAGCAACCTGACGGATGGGGAGTGGGCGGTGCGGGCGCCGCTGATCCCGCAGGCGACGCCAGGTGAGCGTCCACGCAAGACCGACATGCGCCAGGCTATGAACGCGATCTTCTATCTGCTGAGGACCGGTAGTCCCTGGCGGTATCTGCCGCGCGACGGCTTTCCGCCGCGCTCCACGGTCTACAATATCTTTCGTAAGTTCCAGGCGGACGGGACCTGGGAGGCGATCTGGGCGGAGCTTTACACCCTGCTGCGTG
>CALMGB010000432.1 GCA_937863535.1 uncultured Caulobacteraceae bacterium | reverse complement strand
TCCTGTACCGCATAAGCGAGTTTGCGGCCGTCGCGCGCCGGCTCCCATTCGCCGAGCGCGGTGGCACCGTCGTCGGACCAGGCCTTGGGATCGATCAGCACGCGCGACTGGCCGGCGACGCCGTCGCGCCGGATCGATCGCGGCCGCCACGGGTGCGACGGCCCGGACGCGCGGGAAACGCCTCCTGGACCTCAGGCGCCCTCGTCGCCTCGGCGGGCGCGTCGGCTGAGACCTCTGCCTGCGGCTCGCCGCGTGGCTCGCGTCCGCCTGAGCGGCCGCTCCGGTCGCGCTCGCGACCGGCGGGCTTGCGACGGCGGGCGCCGTCCTCGCGGCCCTCGGCCTCCAGCCGTCCCCAGTCGAGATCCAGCGTCAAGGTCTCGGGCTCTTTCTTCGTAAGCTTGAGCACCTTGTCGTAGCCCTTGGCGTCGGCCGGCGTGACGATCATGAAGGCCTCGCCCGATCGCCCGGCCCGGCCGGTGCGCCCGATACGGTGAACGTAGTCCTCCGCATGGTGGGGCACGTCGTAGTTGAACACCTGGCCCACCGCCGGGATGTCCAGCCCGCGCGCGGCCACATCCGACGCCACCAGGATGGTCAGGCCGCCGTTGCGGAAGTTCTCCAGCGTCCGGGTGCGCTGGGACTGGTCCAAGTCGCCGTGGATCGGAGCTGCGTCGAAACCGTGGCGGATCAACGACTTGGCCACCACGTCGACTTCGGACTTCCTGTTGCAGAAGACGATGGCGTTCTTCACCTCGGCGCCGGAGATCAGGGCCCGCAGCGCGGTGCGCTTGGCCTTGGGCTCGGCGGACGGGATTATGGCGACGTACTGGCTGATGTTCTCGGCGGTAGTGGCCGGCCGCGAAGCCTCGATCCGAGTCGGGTCCTTCAGGAACTGGGTGGTCAGCCGGGTGATCTCCGGCGGCATGGTGGCGCTGAAGAACAGGGTCTGGCGCTTAGGCGGCGTCAGCTTGAAGATGCGCTCGATGTCGGGGATGAAGCCCATGTCGAGCATGCGGTCGGCCTCGTCGACCACCATCATTTCGACCCCGATCAGCATGATCTTCTTGCGCTCGAACAGGTCGAGCAGGCGGCCGGGCGTAGCGATCAGCACGTCCACGCCGCGGTCGAGCTTCCTTAGCTGCTCATCGAAGGAGACGCCGCCGATCAGCAGCGCCCAGGACAGCTTGGTGCCCTTGGCGTACTTCTCGAAGGAAGTGGCGACCTGGTCGGCCAGTTCACGGGTCGGCGCCAGCACCAGGGCGCGGGGCATTTGGGCCTTGGAGCGGCCGGAGACCAGCCGCTCGATCATCGGGATGGTGAAGGCGGCGGTCTTGCCGGTGCCAGTCTGGGCGATGCCGAGTACGTCGCGACCGGCCATGGCCACAGGGATGGCCTGCTCCTGGATGGGGGTGGGCGTCGTATAGCCGGTGTCGATTACCGCCTGGAGGACTTCAGGTCGAAGTCCGAGTTGGGAGAAGTCGGTCATGTCTCGTGGGGCAAGCGACCGGGGCCGGCAAATGCGCCTTCGGAGCCTGGAGGCCCGATTCCCGATCTATCATAGCCGATCTAGGCGAGGCGCGCTGAAAGTCAAGCTCAGCGTTGGGACGGCCACCACAGTGAAGGTCCTCCAACGCTTTCTGAACGGGCAGATCGCCTGCCGAGCCGGGTCTAATCCCGCAGGATCAATCTAACACATCCTAAATTCGTCAGGATGCAGCATTGTCCGTTGATTTATTTAGTTAAGGCTTGATCCACGGCATGGATGCAGCGTCATATGTCACCAGGAGCATATCTTCGGCTGTACCTTAAATATCGATTCATTTCGATCAAAGACGAGACGCGGGTTAGCGGCGTGAAGCGATTAGAAACCCAGGCGGATTTGACCCGATCAGACGCGACGTCCAGTCGATCGGAGATCCTGCATCTCGCTCCTAGCCGTCGAGCAAAGGGGCGTCGTCGCCGCATCATCTCCGGATCCCCGCCGCCCGGCGTAAGGGCCAGCCTTTGCGTAGCCAGCTTATATCCTATCAGCCGAATACCGGCGCAGCAGAGCATCGTTATCGGAACACAGGAGCGTCGTCTTCTTAAATTCTGACCCATATTATTTAGCATATCACTGGAGACTCTATGTTGGACATAGCGGGAGCGGAGCGCGCGTTGGACCACATTCAAGGTGCAGTCAGCCCTGGCGCCTGGGCCGCTACGCTTTCAGCGCCGCCGATCATCAGCAGCGATCCAGATCTTCTGCGGGGAGGCCTGCTGCGAAGATGGTCCGACACCGCCGGGGGAATGCAACAGCCGCCCCTGGACCACCATCTTACCGTCGTTCATCTTGGCGGCCCTAAGCACGTACGCAGGTCGGGAGGGGGCCGAACGCTTGAAGCGGATGTTTCGCCCGGGCAGATCACGGTGGCCCCGGCGGGGTCGGAATTCGATTGGCAGACACGAGGGACTATTGACTTCGTCCATCTATACATCTGCCCCAAGCGGCTCGATCGCACTGTTCGCCAGGCGTTTGATCGTGAACCGTCCTCGATCCAGCTGCAGGATCGGCTGGGTCTGAGCGACTTGCTGCTGCAGCGTCTCATCATGACGATGATCGAGGATCTCACCGCCGAGGTGAGGCCCTCGAGGCTCTACTTCGAAACCCTGTTCGACGCCGCCGTGCTTCGCGTGGTCCGCTTGGCGACCGACGCCTCGCAGAGGCCCGGGGGCGCACGCCAAGCGCTGGCCCCGGCCAAGCTGCGGCGTGTGAAAGCCTTCATCGAGGCTCACCTCGGTCAGGACCTGGACCTGCAGGCCCTGGCCGAGGTCGCCGGTCTGAGCCGCTTCCACTTCAGCCGCGCATTTCAGCAGACGACGGGGGTCTCACCCTATTTGTTCTTAACGAGAACCCGGATCGATCGGGCCAAGGTCGCGCTGACGCAGACCAACTCTCCCCTGGCGGACGTGGCGCGCGCCCATGGCTACAACAGTGCGGCGCAATTCTCCTCCGCCTTCCGGAAGACGACGGGCGTCAGCCCGCGGGCATGGCGCTCCCGACTTTGATCACGGCCGCCTGCGACCGGACGTCGATCGAGCTGGTGCAGCGCGCACCTGCAGAACGCAGCCAAGCTGGTCAACAAGACCGAGCCGCCTGTAAAGTTGGTCGCCGGTAGTACGGCCTGCATTCAGGCGGCGAATAGCCACGACGCGCAATCGTCGCCTCGGAACGCCGGTCGACCTGGGCCGACGAACCGCAGGCGACGATGTTTATGAGAGGAGCGCATAGATGGGCCTCATCGAAGTCCGCCCGACGTCGACCCTGACATGCCCGCAGTGCGGGCATGAGGAAACCGAGACCATGCCCACGGACGCCTGCCAGTACTTCTACGACTGCAAGGGGTGTGGGGCCGTGCTCAAGCCCAAGACCGGCGACTGCTGCGTCTTCTGCTCCTACGGCGACATGGCCTGTCCGCCCATCCAGGCCGAAGGCGGCAGGGCTTGCTGTTCGTAGAGGCTTGGCCGCCGTCTCCGTCACGGATCGCCACGTCAGGGGTTGATCTCCGTCTTGCCAAAGCCCGGCCCTCGGCTCATTTCTGTCCCCTCTGGGAAAGGTCAGCCAGTGACGCCTGTCAAACTCATAGCCGCGGCTGCGGCAGCCGCGGCCGCGCTCTGGTGCAACGCCCAAGCCGCCACCCCGCCCAAAGCCGATGTGGCGAGTTTCGCCGAGCTGCAGACCCCGCTCCCCTATCCCTACGATCCCCAGGGCGACGCTGATAGTGCGGCGGTCGACGCCAAGGTGGCTCGCGCCAAGGCGCAGGCGCTCCGCGAACACAAGCTGCTGCTCATCGACATGGGCGGCAACTGGTGTGGGGATTGTCGCATCCTGGCCGGAACGATGGACTTGGCCGCCGTCAAGCGCTTCGTCGACGCCCACTATGTCGAGGTCACCGTCGATTCCGGCCGCCGCATGGATCAGAACCTACAGGTTCCCGCCCGTTATGGTGTGCCGAAGCTGACCGGGGTGCCGAGCCTCTTCATCGTCGATCCCAAGTCGGACAAGCTGCTGGACGCGGGCCATACGCCCGCGCTTGCCGACGCCCGCCACATGACCCCGCAAGGCTTGGCCGACTGGCTGGCGCGGTGGCCCTAGGGGGCTGACGACGGAGGGAGGCGCAGAGCGCGAAACGCCTTGGCCATCGGGGTAAGCAGCGCACCCGAGACGGAGTGGACGTCGTGGGTCTCCCCCTCGACCCCGAAACTCAACGCCTGGCGTTTCGCCGAGGGCAGGTAGAGGGTGCCGAACAGCCAGTCGAACACGGCGAGTGCACTTCCGAGGTTGCGGCCGAAGTGACGTGGATCGGTGGAGTGGTGAATTTGATGGTGCGCCGGGCTCAGCAGCAGGCGTCCGAGCGGCCCGCGGAAGGAAATCCAGACGTGTGAGTGCTGCAGGTGCGCGATGGTCAGCATGAAGGCGAGCGCCACGACGTCGGCGCCCAGCAGCATCAACCGCCCGTGGCTCGGGCCGAACAGCCAGTCAAGGCCGCCCGCCGTCACCCCGGTGGTCAGCATCACCACGTTGTAGAACTTCAGCGTCTCAAGCGGATGGACGCGGAAGTTGGTGAGCGGCGAGAGCGCCTCGGCGGTGTGGTGGACCTTGTGGATCTCCCAGAACGTGGCGACGTGGTGGCTCGTCCAGTGGTCAATCCAGTAGCCGACCTCATAGGCCAGGAACATGGCCGCCGTCGTGGCCGCCGACGCCGCCAGGCCGCCGGCAAGTGCGGGCGAGGGACCTAGCACCGAGGCGAGCCGCGCCGCCGTCCACGTCGCGACCCCACCCTGGGACAGGAGCGCCCAGCCGATCAGTCCACCGGTGGAAAAGGTGTTCATCAGGAAGAAGCCAAAGTCGGTGCGTCCGGAGCGCCCGAGCACGGCCGGGCGGGGTCTCATGGCCCGGACGAGCACGCGCCAGCGCAGCCGGCCACGCCGCCTGAGCCTCCCGGCCGCCGTCGCCAGGGAAGCCACGGCCAGCGCGCTCGCCAGCGACACGAGCGAGAACGTCGAGCCGAGCTTCAGGAAGGTATCGGCGCTGGCCGAGCGCACATGGCCGAGCGCCGCCGCGCCGGCCCTCCCCAGGATGTGAGCCGCGCCGCTGGCCGTCGACAGGTCCATGGCGCGGAATGAACCACGTTTGAGTTGCCGGTTTCCTTAAGCACCGGTCCGGCGCAAGTCCCACGCCGAAGCTGAAGCTGCATGTCGCCGCTCCCCGCCCAACGCTCGCGATCTGGGCGAGCTTTGGCCAAACGATGTTGGTATGAACGCGATTGGCGCGTGAGGGGAGATCATGGACACGCCTCCAAGACGGGGCCGGCGTTCGGGCCGCCAGGACGCGGCCAAGCGGATCGTCGGCTCCGCGGACGCGCATCTTGGCTCGGCTATCGGCATGGCGGGCTTAAGCCAGGGCGAAATGGCGTGAGCTCAGCCTCCCCGGCGGCGGCGCGCCTGCACGATCCGGTTGCGCACAGCCATGCCCTGGGCGGCTTCCTGGCCGGCGCGGCGCTAGGGCTCGCGGCCGGAGCGGCTGTAGTCATCGGCGCGGTGGTGGGAGCGGCCGCCGCGGAAGTGGCGACGGCGGGGCTCGCCACCCCGCTGGTCGTGGGTGCAGTGGCCACCGTGGGCGAGTTCGGGCTGAACGCCGTGATGGGCGGCAAGCTCATGGGCCTGGCGGAGGACGGAGGCCAGGCGCTCGGCGCCTCCAGCCTCGGCGCGCCTTCAGGCGAGATCTTGGCCGGCTCGCCCAACGTAAAGGTCAACGGGCTGGCCGCCGCGCGGGCGCTCGACCCCGACAGCTGCGATGCGAGCAAGCTGGCGCAAGGGTCCAAGCTCGTCGCCATCAACGGACAGCCGGCCTCGCGCGTCGGCGACAAAACCACCCTGCGGCGCCGTGGTCTCGAAGGGCTCGCCCAACGTGGTCATCGGCGGGCCGGCCGTGACGGTTGCCCCCATCCAGTCGGAAGTGCCGTCCTGGGCGCGCTGGGCGGTGGTGGTCGTGGGCCTGCTGCCGGCGCTCGGCGGCCTCGCCCGCACCATAGGTCCCGCCCTCGCCGAGGTGGAAGCCTCGGGCTTCGCCCGCGCCGCCCAGACCGGCGTCAAGG
>CALMGB010000431.1 GCA_937863535.1 uncultured Caulobacteraceae bacterium | reverse complement strand
CGCCCACCCTGGGCTCATGGATCCAGACGCTCCAGGGGCCGAGCAGGGCCCCGTCCTCGCGCACCGTCTTGAAGCCAGTGAAGCCAGACGTGATCTGGCTCTTGAAGGCCTCGTAGAGCGGCTTCTGTTCGTCGCTGAGCTTGTCGGGCGGAACGAGGGGCAGGCGCATGGCGGAGTCCTTTGCAGGGGCGCCGGCTTAATAACCTCGCGGCGGCTATGTTCCCGCCGACGCGCCAAGGGCCTGTGGCGGGCTGAACAGCTCCGGGCGACGGAGCCTCAACGCCTGGATCAGGGCGAGCAGCTTCATGTCGCCGATCTGCGCGGTCCCCAACTCGGCGCCGAGCTGGCTGAGAGGGCGTTCGAGAACGGTGATGTTCTCGTGCTCGCCCTCCGCGCCGCCTCCGGCGGACACCCGGTCCGCGGCCGAATAGGCGGCCAGATAGAGGCTCATGCGCTCAGTGGAGATGCCGGGCGTGGTCCAGACCTCGCCGACGAACTCCAGCTCTCCCAGGCGTACGCCCGCCTCCTCCATGGCCTCCCGGCGGGCGGCGACCTCGGCCGTCTCGCCTTCGTCGACGATGCCCGCGATCGCCTCCACCACCACCCCGGACCCGCCCGCGTAGAGCCCGGGCGCGCGGAACAGCTCCACCAGCAGCGCCGTGCGCCCCTGCGGGTCATAGGGCAGCACGGCTGTCGCGCGGCCGTGGTCCTCCACCTGGCGCCAGACCACCTCCCCGTCGTCCAGGCGCACCTCGACGCGCAGGAACGTGGCCCAGCTGTCGTCCTTCACCTCGGTGCGCAGGATCGTGGCCACGTCTCTTCCCCTTGGAGGCTGCAGGCCCATTATGGGGACGTGAACGCCGTTCTCCCACAGCCTTCAGCGCCGGCTATGCGCACCTCCCGGAGGCGCCGGCCGCCTCCAACGCCGCGCGAGGCCATCGCCGCGCGGGCGCGGGCCCTGGGCTTCGAGGCCATGGGCGTGGCCGACGCCGCGCAGCCCTGGACGGCCGGCGCGCGGCTGCAGCAGTTCGTGGAGGCCGGCCGCCACGGGACCATGGCGTGGATGGAGACGACGCTGGAGCGCCGCGCCCATCCGCGGTCCCTGTGGCCCGAGGCGCGCTCCGCGATCGTGCTCGGCCTCAACTACGGGCCGGAGCGCGATCCGCGCGCCCTGCAAGCGGAACGGGGCCTGGGCGCCCTCTCGGCCTATGCCCAGGGCGACGACTACCACCAGCTGATCAAGGGCCGGCTGAAGACGCTGGCCGGCTGGACCAAGGCGAGGTTCGGCTGCGAGGTGAAGGTGTTCGTGGATACCGCGCCCCTGATGGAGAAGCCCCTGGCCCAGGCGGCGGGGCTGGGCTGGCAGGGCAAGCACACCAACCTGGTCAGCCGCGCCTTCGGCTCCTGGCTGTTTCTAGGCGTGGTCCTCACCACGCTGGAGCTGCCGCCCGATGCGCCGGATGGGGGCGTGGAGGCCTGCGGCTCCTGCCGCGCGTGCCTCGACGCCTGCCCCACGGGCGCCTTCCCGGCGCCGTTCCAGATCGATGCGCGGCGCTGCATCTCCTACCTGACCATCGAGCACGAGGGCCCGATCCCGCTGGAGTTCCGCTCAGCGCTGGGCAACCGCATCTACGGCTGCGACGATTGCCTGGCCGCCTGCCCCTGGAACAAGTTCGCCCAGGCCGCGCAGGAGATGCGAGTGCAGGCCCGCGACGCGCTGCGCACGCCGGGCCTGGCGGAGCTGGCGGCGCTGGACGATGCGGCGTTCCGCAGCCTGTTCAGGAAATCCCCCGTCCTGCGCATCGGCCGCGACCGCTTTGTCCGCAACGTGCTTTACGCCATCGGCAACTCGGCCGACCCGGGCCTGGCGCCGGCGGCGACCGCGCGGCTGGACGACCCGAGCGACCAAGTGCGCGACGCGGCCGGGTGGGCGGTGGAAAGGCTCGCGCATTACTTGATCGGGCGTCCGGTCTTGGGCGTGGCCTGAAGGGGCAGAACGAACCCTCTCGTCCTCTGGCGACGTCCGCTCTCGGACTCAAAGGGCGAGCTCCAACCGTATGGCGTGGACACCACGCCGTCCCGCGCCGCTTCCGCATGCGACGCCGTGTGCTCCCGTCGCCGCTGACGCCGGCCGCAGCGGCGTGGCAACCTCACGCCTCCATCCGCGGAGCCGCGCGTGCCGTCACCGAAGGTCTACATCGTCAGCTGGTGCCGCTCGGCCGGGCAGCTGTATGGCGCCAGCCTGGTGTTCCAGACGCTGCGCACGGGGTTCCCCACCGCCGAGGTGGTGGTGATCGAGAACGCCTCGCCGCCGGAGCTGCGGGCGCCCATCCTGCAGGCCGCACGCGCGGTGGGATGCGAGGTGGTGCAGGTGGAGACCGAGGCGCTGCACAGCACCCTGATCGAGCAGACGGTCATGGCGGCGGACGGACCCGTCGTGTTCGTCGACCCGGACGTGGTGTTCTGGGAAGCCGTCCAGGACTGGGATTTCGGGCCTGCGCTGATGGCGGGGCGCTACCTGCCGGACTTCGACGATCCCTATTCCAGCACCCGCACCCTGTCACGGCTGCACACCTCCCACCTGTGGTTCCCCGATCCCGTCACGCTTCGTGCGCGCATGGACGATATCCGCCGACGGCGCTGGGAGGTAGGCGACTTCTTCGAGCCTAGCATGCGCCCGCCCGGATGGTGGCGCTGGGACACCGCCGCGGTGCTCTTCCACGCGCTGGGGGCGGAGGCGTTGCGGTTCGGCGAGCGGGAGCTGGACGCCTACGACCACCTGTTCTGCGGCTCGCACCTGAACATGGTGCTGCCGTCGATGGGCGAGGCGGGGGCGCAGCTGGAGGGCCTGCACACCCTGGCGCGCCAGGACCTGTCGGCGGTGCGCGGCGTGTGGCGCGAGCAGGAGCTGTTCTTCTCCTCCCGCCCCTGGATGGACCAGGGACGGCTCTGACCCGGCGGCCGCTCAGCGCCCCTCGAACACCTTGCGTGGCCCGATGGCCTCATACAGGTCGGTGCGCCGGTCGCGGAAGAAGCCCCAGGCCGCCCGGTGGGTGTGCAGGAAGTCGAGGTCGACGGTGGCGGTGAGCACGCCCTGCTCCTCCCGGTCGAACGCCGCGATCAGGTCGCCGCGGTGGTCGGCGATGAAGGAGGAGCCGTAGAAGCTCTGGCCCGCGCCGCCATTCTGGCCGGGCTCGGCGCCGATGCGGTTGGCGGCGACCACGGGGATGACGTTGGCCACCGCGTGGCCCTGCATGACGCGGCGCCAGGGGTCGCGCGTATCGAGGCTGGCGTCATGCGGCTCGCTGCCGATGGCGGTGGGGTAGAGCAGCACCTCGGCGCCCATCAGGGTCATGGCGCGGGCGGCCTCGGGATACCACTGGTCCCAGCAGATGCCCGTGCCGATCCTGCCATGCCGGGTGTCCCAGACCTTGAAGCCGGTGTCGCCGGGGCGGAAGTAGTACTTCTCCTGGTAGCCCGGGCCGTCGGGGATGTGGCTCTTGCGGTAGACGCCAAGCAGGGACCCGTCCGCGTCGGCCATGACCAGGCTGTTGTAGTAATGCGGCCCCTCCCGCTCGAAGATGGAGATGGGGATCACTACGCCGAGTTCGGCTGCCAGAGGCGCCAGGGCGGTGACGCAGGGATGCTCGCGCCAGGGATGGGCGGTGGCGAACCAGCGCTCCTCCTGGGTGACGCAAAAGTAGGGGCCCTGGAACAGCTCGGACGGCAGGATCACCTGGGCGCCCCTCCCCGCCGCCTCGCGCACCAGCTCGGCGGTGGCTGAGATGTTCGCGGCCATGTCCAGCCCGTAGGCGGTCTGGAGCGCGGCGAGGGTCAGGATTTTCGCCATCAGGCGGGCTCCTGCTGGGTGATGCAGTGGAAGCTGCCGCCGCCGGTCAGCAGCGCCCGCGACGACAGACCAATGACCTCGCGTTCGGGGAACATGGCGGCCAGGGCGTCCAGCGCCAGCGGGCTGGCGCGCTCCTCGTAGACGGGCATGACCACCGCCTCGTTGGCGATGAGGAAGTTCATGTGGCTTGCCGGGGCGACATCGCCGGCCTCGTCCAGGATGCGGCCGGGGGACGGCAGACGCATGACCTGCAGCTCCACGCCCCGGGCGTCGCTCGACTTCGCCAGGCAGGCGGCGGCCTCGCCATAGACGGCCGTGTTGGGATCGTCGCGGCCGAGGCCAACCGGGCATGCGACCACCCCAGGCGCCACGAAGCGGGCGAGATTGTCCACGTGTCCGTCGGTATGGTCGTTGGCCAGGCCCTCGCCGAGCCAGACCACCTTCCTCACGCCCAGCGCCTCGCGGAGCGCCGCCTCAGCCCTGGCAGGGGTCCAGCCGCGGTTGCGGTTGGGGTTGGTGAGGCATTGGCGGGTGGTGACCAGCGTGCCGAGGCCATCGGCGTCGATGGCGCCGCCCTCCAGCACGAAGTCGTGCTCCACCCGGGGAGAGCCGGCGGCGGCGGCGATCTGCTCGGCCACCAGATCGTCGTCGTCGAGTATGTACTTTCCGCCCCAGCCGTTGAAGCGGAAGGCGCTGGCCACCGTCTCCTCGCCGCGCTTGACGAAGATCGGCCCGGTGTCGCGAAGCCACACGTCGCCGAACTGGGCGCGCACGATGTCTACGCCCGAATGCTCACCCAGCAGGGCGCAGGCGGCGCCGACCGCCTCGTCGCCGCGGACCAGCAGCCGCACCCGCTCGGCCCCCGGGCCGGCGAGGGCGCGGGCCAGGGCCGCCACCTCGGCCTGGGCGGCGGCGAGGTCGTCGACCCACAATTCCTCGTGGCTCGGAAAGCCAACCCACATCGCGCGGTGGGGGGACCATTCGGCGGGCTGGATCAGGCTCATGGGCGCAATGTGGGCTCCGCGGACGGCGGCGCCTGACTGCGGCCCGGCCGCTCCGGCGTCAAGGCGTGGCGACGGATGGTCGACGCGAGAGGACGCGGTCCCACAGCCACCCTGAACGCGCTTGCCTGAGCCGCCCACACCTAGCTAGAGCCCTGAGCGGCACGGAGACGTTGGCTCTTGGACTTCAAGACTGCAGCGCCGTGGCGCAGTGAGGACGCCACGCGCCGCGCCTGGACGTGGACCCTCGTGCTGGTCGGTCTGATCACTTTCGTCCGGGTGGCGGGGCTGTTCGCCAGCCCCGTGGAGCTCTATCCCGAGGAGGCGCAGTACTGGCTGTGGTCGCGCCACCTGGCGTTCGGCTACTTCTCCAAGCCGCCCCTGATCGCCTGGGCCATAGCGGCGACGACCCGGTTCGGCGGCGGTGAGGCGTGGGTGCGCCTCATCG
>CALMGB010000430.1 GCA_937863535.1 uncultured Caulobacteraceae bacterium | reverse complement strand
GGGTCTGGACGACGCGCAGGTCCGCGCCGCCTTCCAGCAGGTGGGTGGCGAAGGCGTGGCGCAGCACGTGCGGGCTGACCTTCGCCGGGTCGATGCCGGCGTGCGCCGCCGCCTCGTCCAGCAGCTGCGCCACCCGGCGCGGCGTCATGCGCCCGCTCCTGCCTGTGGAGGGGAAGAGCCACGGGTTGGCCTTGTCGCGCCTGGGCAGCACGGCGGGGCGGTGGGCGAGCCAGGCCTTCACCGCCGCACGCGCCGCCGCGTTCAGGGGCGCCAGCCGTTCCTTATCCCCCTTGCCGCGCACCATCAGGAAGGCGGGGTCGCGGGCCACCGCCTGCAGCGGGAGGGCGGTCAGCTCCGAGACGCGCAGGCCCGAGGCGTAGAGCACCTCGACCATGCAGGCGAGCCGCGCGCCCTCCGCGTCACCGAGCGCCGCAGCCGCCGCGATCAGCCGCTCCACTTCCTTTCGGGACAGGAGCTTGGGCAGCGAGCGCGGCTGCTTGGGCGCGTCCACCCGGCGGGAGGGGTCGCACTCGCGCCAGCCCTCCTCCAGGGCGAAGCGGTAGAACTGGCGGACCGACGCCCGCCGGCGCGCCGCGGTGGCGGGCGAGAGGCCGCGTGCGGACAGGTCGGCGAAATACCCCTCCACGTCGGCCACCTCCGCCCGCTCCAGCGGCCGGCCGCGCGCGACGGTGAAGGCGTCGGCGTCGGCCAAGTCTTTGCCATAGGCGACCAGGGTGTTGCGGGCGCAGGCGCGCTCCGCCGACATCATCTCCAGGAAGGCCTCGATCTTGGCTGACGAGAGGGGGGCTGTGGGCATGGCGGATCAGTCCTGACGTGCGCACCCTCGGCCCTTCGTGTTAAGCGGCGGTTTCGTCATGACCCTGCCGAACGCCCAGCCCGCCGCCGCGCCTCTCCCGCTCAAGGCCTCCGAGCCGCCCCACCCTCGCCTTCGGGCGCGGACGATCGTGCTGGTGGGGCTGATGGGCTCGGGCAAGAGCACGGTGGGCCGCGGCCTGGCGGCGGCGCTGCAGCTGCCCTTCCGCGACGCCGACGAGGAGATCGAGCGCGCCGCCCGCCGCACCGTGGCCGAGATCTTCACCGAGCGGGGCGAGCGCGAGTTCCGCGACGGCGAGCGGCGGGTGATCGCCCGGCTGATCACCTCGGAGCCCCCCCACGTGCTGGCGGCTGGGGGCGGAGCCTTCATGGACGCCGAGACCCGCGCCCTCGCGCGGCGGGCGGCGCTCTGCGTCTGGCTGAAGGCGGACCTGGAGGTGATCGCGCGGCGGGTGGGCCGGCGCAACACGCGACCCCTGCTGCACGGCCGCGACCCCATGGAGGTGCTGCACGCCCAGGCCGCCCAGCGCTACGCCCATTACGCAGAGGCCCACGTCACCGTGGCGACCGCCGACGCCAACGTGGGTGTCAGCGTCGCAAACGTGCTGGAGGCGCTGCACGCCCATTTCGATCGGGAGGCGCAGGCTTGAGCGCGTACGCCGAACGACGGGTGCCGGTGGCCCTCGGCGGCCGCGCCTATGAGGTGCTCATCGGCGCCGGGCTGATCGATCGGGCCGGCGAACTGCTGTCTGCGCACCTGCCGCGGCGTCGCACCGCCATCGTCACCGACCGCCATGTCGCGGACCACCATGGCGAGCGGCTGGCCGCGGCGCTGGAAGCGGGCGGCGTCGCGGTCGACATGGTCGTGCTGCCGCCGGGCGAGCAGACCAAGAGCTTCGCCGGCCTGGAGGACCTCACCGATCGCCTGCTGGCCCTGAAGCTGGATCGCGGCGACCGGATCATCGCCTTCGGCGGCGGCGTGGTGGGCGACCTCGCGGGGTTCGCTGCGGCCGTCTACAAGCGGGGGATCGACTTCATCCAGGTGCCCACCACCCTGCTGGCCCAGGTGGACAGCTCGGTGGGCGGCAAGACGGCCATCGACACGGCCGCCGGCAAGAACCTGGTCGGCGCCTTCCACCAGCCCGCACTTGTGCTGGCCGACCTGGACGTGCTCGCCACCCTGCCCGACCGGGAGATGCGGGCCGGCTATGCCGAGGTGCTGAAGTACGGCCTGCTGGGCGACGAGGCCTTCTTCGCCTGGCTGGAGGCCAATGGCGAGGCGGTGCTGGCGCGCGAACCCACCCCGCTCGCCTACGCCGTCGCCCGTTGCGTGGAGATGAAGGCGGCGATCGTGGCCGAGGACGAGCGGGAGACCGGCCGGCGGGCGCTGCTGAACCTCGGCCACACCTTCGCCCATGCATTGGAGAGTGAGACGGGCTTCGGCGACGCCCTGCTGCACGGCGAGGCGGTGGCGGCGGGCTGCGCGCTGGCCTTCCGCTTCTCCGCCGAACTGGGGTTCTGTTCGCCCGAGGCCGCCTCTCGGGCGGAGGCGACCATCGCCAAGGCGGCGCTCCCCACCCGCCTGCACGCCCTGGCCGGGGCGCCGTTCGGCGCGGCGCGCCTGGCCGGCCACATGGCCCAGGACAAGAAGGCCGACGCCAGCGGGCTGGTGTTCGTGCTGGCGCGAGATGTCGGCGAGGCCTTCGTCGCCAAGGGTGTCGACCGCGACGCCCTGCTGCGCTTCCTGGTCGCCGAGGGCGCAACGATTGACCTCACCACCTGACGTGATCTGCATTTACCCGGCAAAAACAGCCCGCCAGCGGTCAGGCTTGCCTAGGTGGGTCTTTGGACGCCCACGTCCGACATAGTAAATTCAAAGGGTTAACGTGGCGCGCGGCTGGTCCCGGCCTTGCGAGAGAGGCGACAGAGTTTCGCCGCCGACGTCGTCACGACGATCCGGACCCGCCCTTTGAGATCGAAGAGGACCGCCTGATGTCGCTGAACAGCATCAACACCAACACCGGCGCCATGGTCGCGCTGCAGTCGCTGAACATGACCAACGCCTCGCTGAACGAGGCTCAGAACGAGGTCTCCACCGGCTTGAAGGTGGCCGGCGCCAAGGACGATGGCGCCATCTGGAACATCGCCCAGAGCCAGCGCTCGCAGGTCTCGGCGCTGGGCGCGGTGACGGACTCGCTCAACCGCGCCTCCTCGGTGCTGGACGTGGCCGTGTCGGCGGGCCAGACCATCTCCGACCTCTTGAACCAGATGAAGTCCAAGGCGCTGGAGGCGTCGGACACCTCGCTGTCGACCTCCGACCGGGCGGCGCTGAACTCCGACTTCCAGTCGCTGATCGGCCAGATCAAGAACGCTGTGACCAACGCCAGCTTCGACGGCGCCAACATGATCGAGACGGGCGGCACCACGCTCTATGCCCTGGCCAGCCCCGACAACAGCCACAAGCTGACCCTGCAGGCCCAGTCCCTGGCGCTCGGCGGCGCGAACCTGACGGTGTCCGCCACGTCGAGCTTCACCACCGCCACCCAGGCCTCCAGCCTGCTGACCACGATCAACAGCTCCATCACCAACGTGAACCTGGCGGTGTCCAAGCTCGGCACCGAGGCCAATCAGGTGACCGAGAACCTGACCTTCGTCTCCAATCTGAGCGACAGCCTGACCAGCGGCGTCGGCAACCTGGTGGACGCCGACGTGGCCGCCGAGAGCGCGACCCTGCAGGCCCT
>CALMGB010000429.1 GCA_937863535.1 uncultured Caulobacteraceae bacterium | reverse complement strand
GCTGTTCCTGTATGCCGAGCACGTGCTCACCTGCTACGCCGCGCGCAAGCTGGGCCGCGTGCCCCGGCGCCGCCGGACGCGCCGCCATGGACAACGTGCCGTACCTGGACGGCTTCAGCCGCAGGACGATCTACAAGCAACTGGGCGATTACCGCAGCGGTCGCCGGGTGGCGCCGGTGATGGTCTCCTCCAGGTCCACGTCCAGCCGCGCCTGGACGTCGGAGCCGCGCATGGCGAAGCCCCGACCGCCGGCGCGCCCGCGGTTGGAGAACATGCCGCCGAGGATCTCGTCGAGGTCGACGCCCTCGAACCCCGCACCCGCCCCGCCGGCGCCGCTCGGGCCCGGACGATAGCCCTGCGGCGCCGCCTCGCGGCCGTCGGCGTCGATCTCGCCGCGATCGTACTTGGCGCGCTTCTCCGCATCACCCACGATGTCGAAGGCGGCGCTGATGCGCTTGAACCGCTCCTCGGCCGCCTTGTTGTCCGGGTTGCGGTCGGGGTGGTGGGTCTTGGCCAGCTTGTGGAAGGCCTTGCGCACGTCTTCCGGAGCAGCCGTGCGCGCCACGCCGAGTTCTGTATAGGGATCCTGCGCCACCTGGCCGCCACCTCGAAACGTGCGCGCCGTCAACAGCGCGCGCCTGAGCAGTGATTTAGACCGCCCTGGCCTGAGGGCAAGAGGCAGTGTGACAAAAGGGCCACAGCGCGGGGCGATGGCGTGTAACAGGCGTTGTGGCGGCGAGACAGCGCGTCGGCACGCTCACGGAGAGACGATGAGCGGCCGCGCGGCTTGCGGCATGCCTGGGCGTCTCATTTCCTGTGCGTGGCAGGCGGAGCCGGGCGCTACAGGCCGACGCCCGGCACGCGGGCCACCAGCACCGCGTTGAGCCCACCGAAGGCGAATGAGTTGGACACCAGCGCTTCGCAGGCCAGCGGCGTAGGCTGCAGGGCCAGTGGCACGTCGCAAGCCGGGTCGGGCCCGATCCAGTTCAGCACCGGGGGGGCAAGGCCATACCGCAGGGCCAAGATGCCGATCAGGAACTCCAGCGCGCCGCCGCCGCCGATCAGGTGACCGTGGGCGGATTTGGTGGCGATCACCGTCTTGCCGGCCATGGCCTCGCCATAGACGGCGCGCATGGCCTGGGCCTCGCTCTTGTCGTTCAGGACCGTGCCTGTGCCGTGGCTGGAGACCAGCGCCGGCGCGTCCAGCGCCAAGCCTGCGTCTTCGTGAGCCGCCCGGATGGCCGCCGCTGCCCCGTCCGCGTTTGGGGCGGTCAGGTGGTGGGCGTCCGAGGCCGCGCCCATACCCGCCATCTCCGCCAGCACCAGGGCGCCGCGCGCCTCGGCGTGGGCCTCGGATTCCAGCACCAGCATGGCCGCGCCCTCTCCCAGCACCACCCCCATGCGGCCGAGGGAGAAGGGCCTGCAGGTGGCGCGCGTCATGGCCCGCAGCGCCGCCCAGCCCAGCCAAGAGCCCAGCGTCAGGCAGGCCTCGCCACCTCCAACCAGCGCCACGTCGCAGCGCCCCGCGCGGATCATGTGCATCCCCTCTCCGATGGCGTGGGCGGACGAGGCGCAGGCGCTGGAGAGGCTGAAGGTCAAGCCCCGCACCCCGAACAGCATGGATAGCTGGGCCGCCGGCGCGCTGACCATGGACTTGGGGATGGTCAGGGGATGCACCGAGCCGAGCTTGCGGTCGTAGATGCGCGAGAAGGCCTCCTCGAAGGTGGCGTTGCCGCCGCTGCCGGCCCCAAACAGGATGGCGGTGCGGGTGGCCAGGCTCGCATGATCGAGCAGCCCCGCATGCTCCAGCGCCTCGTAGGCCGCGGTCGCGGCGAAGGTCGAGAGCGGATCGAGGTTAGCCAGGGCGCGCGCGCCGAGCCGCGCCTCCAGCTTGGACAGCTCCATCGGCCCGACGGCGGCGGCCGGTCCCTGGAAGCACAGCGCCGGATGGTCGCCATAGCTGCGCGAGACGGGCGCGATCGCGCCCTCGCCCCGCGCCAGCCGCCCCCATGTCGCCTCCACGCCCTGTCCGAGGCCTGAAACGCAGCCCAGGCCGGTGACGACGACCCGCGGCGCCTCAGCCATGCGGCGTCCCGGGCCGTCCGCGGCTCAAGCGGCGTTGGCCTTGGCCAGCACCACGTCGACGAAGTCCTGCAGCGTCTTGGCGTGGGCGAAGTCCGTCTGCTCAACCACCACGCCGAACTGGTCCTCCAGCGCGAAGGTGACGCTGATCATGTCCAGCGAAGCGATGTCGAGCTCGTCCAGGCTGGCCGCCGGATCGAGCCTGGCGCGGTCGGTCGGCACCTCCTTGGCGATGAGGTCCAGCACCTGGTCCGCCGTCACCGCCATGGACGCCTCCGCAAGCCGGCCTGTACGGCCTGTCGAGGCGAACATAGCGCGCGCATTCGCCGGGGGAAGGACTCATCGCCTGATCCGGCCGGGCTGATCCGGCCAAGCCTGATCCAACCGCGCGTCGCCGCGTTGCAGGACGGACCCGTTCGCAGCCCCTCCACGCCGAGGGGATAGGGGTTCGTCGCCTTTTCGGACGTTGTCATGAGCAAGCCAGACCCAGCCTCCACGCCGCGCGCCCTGGCCACCCTCGCCGCGCTCAGCGCGCTGTTCTTCCTGGCGGTGGCGGGGACGTTCAGTTCGCTGGGCGTGGTGTTGCCCGCCATGGTGTCGGCGCTGGGATGGAGCTGGACCCAGGCCGGGCTGGGCTTTTCGATCCTGGCGGTCGTCTGCGGGCTGGCGAGCTATGCGCCGACCCTAGTGATCCGCACGTTTGGGGTGCGCGCCACCCTGGGGCTGGGCGCCCTGGCGCTGGCGGCGGGCTTCGCCTGCCTGGGGGCGGCTCGCGGAGTTGGGCTCTACTACCTGGGGGCGGCGCTGGAGGGGCTGGGCTTCGCGTTGGCGACCGTCATCCCCGGCGCCTACGTGCTGGCCCGCTCATTCCGCCACGTCTCCGCAGCGCTCGGGACCTACTTCACGCTCGGAGGGCTCGGCGGGGTCGCCGGACCATGGCTCTACCTCCTCGCCAAGGCTTCGCCCGGGGACTGGCGCGGCTACTGGATGCTGCTGGCGGCCGCCAGCCTGGTGTTCGGGGCGCTGGCGGTGCTGGTGGTGCGAGACCGAGGCTTCCTCGAAACCGCGCCCTCGGCGGTCGAGGCCACCCAGCCGCCGCGATGGCCGATCTTCAGGACCTCCCGGAAGTGGACGGTGCGCCAGGCGCTGGGCACCGCGCCGTTCTGGATCATCACCGCCGCCTATACCGCCAACCTGCTCTGCGAGGTGACGGTGAACAGCGT
>CALMGB010000428.1:7403-13021 GCA_937863535.1 uncultured Caulobacteraceae bacterium | reverse complement strand
TGCGAGCGCAGCCTGGGCCGCTCCGCCCGCAGCGCCTGACGCGGGCGCACCGACGACGACGGGGGACCGCGCGTCCGCACTCTCGCGTGTCTCGACCTGACGCTGCAGCGCGGAAACGGTGCGCTGGGCGTCGGTATGATCGGTCTGAAGTTGGGTCTGAAGCTGGTTGACCTGCTGCTTAAGGGTCTCGTTGTCGACGGTCGCCTTCTCGGCGATGTCCTTCTGCGCCCGGACCTGGCTCGACAGGGACTCCGCGGTCGTGTCGGCCACCGGAGACTGGACCGCGTTCACCGTGGCCTGGTAGCGCTTTGGGTTGTCCTGGACCGTGGGGCCGGTCGGCTTGAAGGTGGTCTGGTAGAGGAAGTAGCCCATCCCGAGCGCGACGACACCGGCGACACCGCCAAGGATGATGAACTGCCTCTTCTTGGTCGCCGTGTTGAGGCCGTAGTCGCCGGCGGCATGTTCTGCGGCGGGGAGATCGGTCACCGGTCTTCCTCCACCAGATAGACACGCCCGAACTGACCGGGGTCGATGTTCTCGTGGCTGACCGACGCGGCGAGCACGCCTGAGACCAGGAAGGTCTTGGCGTTGACAGGCTGGCCTGCGGACGACGTGTTCTTCAGCGACAGCACCGTCCCCTTCAGGCCGGCGACCTGGAAGATCTCCAACACCTGCATGTCGAAGGGGCCGGCGTGGCGGGTCGGCTCGGCGACCGTGCGCCGGATCACCCCAGCGGGCGCGTCGTCATTGAACATCAGCCGGATCAGCGCGGTAAGGAGCTCGGAGTAGCTCTCATGGCGAGGTGCTGTGGCTTCCACCGGCGCGGGCTGGGCCGGTGCAGGATCTCCGCCGGGGTCCGCGGCGGGCCGCTTGATCGCGTCGGTCGCCGACAGGTGGACCGTCACCGTCTCGGCCGCGATATCGCGCGGCGTGAGCACGGCCTCGACCGTCTTGCCGCTTTCGGTGATCAGGAAGGCGGAGAAGGACCGCCCGACAACGTCCCCGTCGAAGCCGACAAAGACGCCGCCCGTGCTCCCATCCGCCTCCAGCAAGATCTGTGGGCCTTTGGGGTCGTCCATCTTCCGGATGGAGGTCACCTTCTCCCCCACAAGCGAGATCATGGACATCTGCTTGGCCGAGACGTCGGCGTCGAAGCGACCCTCCTGGACGGTCACGGTCTCCGCGAACGCGCGACCGGTCAGCGCCGAGAGCGCGAGAGCGCACAGGAGCGCGGGCATGAACGCGCGCATCAGGGTGTCTCCGTATTCGAGATCGGGGTGAGGGTCGGAGGTGGCGGCGGGGTGATCTGCACCTTCTGGCCCAGCGCCTTGGCCTTGCTGATCTCCTCGAAGGAGAAGAGCCGCAGGCTCGCGCCGCGGCGAACGAACTTGATGGCGTATATCTTGGGGTCCTCCTGCGGCGAAGAGGTCCCGTTGCTCTGGACCAGCGTTCCGGAGGCTTCGACGTACAGGCGCTTTGGATCGACGTACCAGTCTGATGGAATGAAGGTCTGGGTGACGTGCCCGGAGAGTGTGCGATTGCGCATGTCCGACAAGGAGGCGCGGATGGCCTGGTAGGTTGTCGGCTCCGCAATCTTGAGCAGCTGCTGCTCGAAGTAGTCGGTGTTGTCCGGCGTCCTGTTCAGGAACAGGTAGGCGGCATCCCGCGCCGCCGACTCAATATAATCGTACGACACCCCGCCCGTACTGCTGAGCGTGACTTCGCTGGGGAGCATCGGCACGAGCACCGTCTGGCGCGCCGCGAGGAAAAGACTTGAGAGCACCAGGTTGGTGGCCACAGAAGCCGCGAGGAGGGCGGCCGTCGCTGTCAGGCGTGTGTTCAGGCGATGAGCGAGATCGCCGCCGCGTTCGACCTCCATCGCCTTACCCCGCCAGCTGTCGGAGGTATGAGGGCGGGGTGGCTTTCAGTCCGAGGTAGTCGGACGGCAGGAGCCAATAGGCTCTCCACAGCACCCGCGTTAACGGGCCTCCCTGCTTGAACTTGCGAAGGGCGTAGAAGCAGGCCCCGGCCGCCACGATCGCGACGACGAAGTTGACAAAGACCGTCACTATCCCCAGGGGCGCTATTACTACGATCATCTCGTCCGGCGTGAAAACTATGAAACGTTCAGGCACGTCAAGGTACTGTGGGATGTAAGTCTCCCGCATGGATCCCCCCCGTTTCCGCATCGACGACCCAGCTGCCCAGGGGTCGTCTATGGGGCTCGCTTGTGTTGCTTCAGAAAGGGAGGTCGAGGATCTTTGCGTCTCGACCGCTTCGACCTCCCAACTCTGCGTTCTCCTCGGAAATGCGATCCCTCAGAAGGGAGCGGAGAGGAGGGCGGAGGCGATGCCTGGACCCGTTGCGGCGGCCAAACCGATGCCCACCCCGCCGGCGATCAGCTTCCAGTCGAAGCGCGCGATGGCGCCGAACAGGCCGAACCCGACCGCGGCGACGGCGGCCAGCTTGCCCATGGAGCCCGTGGTCCAGCTGGTCAGCTGGGTCGTGGTCGCGGCGAAGGTGGTGTCGGTGCCGGCGTGAGCACCGACTACGGCGACCGCGCCGAGCGCCATTACGGCGGCGCCCACTTCGGCCGTACGCTTAGCCGACTTGCAGTTCGCAGCGGCCGCTCCGCGCGCCAACATGGATTGAACTTTCATGAGGCCCCCTCTTTGTGGCCGGGATTGGCCTGGGCGAGCTAAGGTTTGCGTTTTACCTCTTGCTTATCAACTCTTTACTTGTTGGCTATTTCTGTGGGCGTCGATGTCTACTTGGTTGGGCGCTGACGACTAGAACGAGGCCCGCACGGGCCTGGAATGCAGTAGCGCTTGCGCGGACTTTTGGTTGTGGGCAGGTTGTCGGCTGGGCGCGCGCGCCTAGTCGGGGTCGGTGAGCGTAGGCCGCCAACCGCCCGGATGGGGCTGCCGATCTTTCGCCATAAGACCTCGTCTACAGCATTGTTGCTTCTCCCGAACCTTTTTAAGGGGTTTTCCGAATATACCGTTGTGCTTTTACTTCATCCGCCGGGGATCTCCTCGGGTGCGGCATTTCGGCTCTGTGCGTGAAGGGTCAGTCTGGCCATCGGAATGAGGGTCGTCTCTGATCGGACGAGAGGCGGTTGCGCCATTATCGGGCAACCTTATGCGTGTGGCGACCTGCCGCATGGCGTAGCCGCTATTGGTCAGCCGATTAGGACGATGTTTCACGCCGGAAACCGGGGGGATCAGTCGAGATGGTGAGCAGTAAGCGTGCGCGTTCTTTCGAGATGACGGAGCGGCTGGTTCTATTTATCTCTCGTGAAGTGAATCGGGTTGGAGTACGTGCTCGGCTGGTCACGAAGCTCAATACTGATTACAAAAAGCTAAACCGGTTTTGTTCTCTGGCAGTCGGCGAAAGGCCGGTCAGAGATGTGACCTTCATGATAGAATTACTTCATGCATTGGACTTAGATGTCGGCCAGGTTTTCTCCGCGGCTGAGTCATGCGCCTCCGCGGAGGAGATGAGGCTGCGGCTTCGGCGAGATCAAGGATCACGCCCTTCCCTCCCCGATGCGGCCTGACGCCCGAGCGGCTGCGCCCCAACGGCGTCGCTCGCGATGCCACGTTGCGATCCTCAAAGTCGTTACGCTTCTCGGCTTGGGTCTAGCTCTCGCAGCCGGAGGCCCCGCGCCTGCGGACCCGGCGAACGGTGCGGGCCTGAGCACCGCGGACGTGTCTCAGCGTAGCAACCGAGCCCTGGACCTCCTAGGCCTGCCGGCCACCCTACAGACGCTCGAAAAGCCTCCAGAGGCCAGCTTGATCGATGTGGCTTACCGGATCCGCATGGCCGCCGCTGGGGCAGGATGTCCGCCCGAGACGGAGAGGGTTTTCGTCTCGACGCTGGACGACGATGTCAAGCGAACTTACAAGCGGTTATCCTGCATATCTGCGCCCGAGCGCGTAGCGCACACCTTTTTTCACTCTCCCCTCCCCCTCTATGGCGACCTAGCTCGATCCAGTCGGAAGCGTGTGAGGCCAGAGGAAACTTCTGGGCTTCAGGCTGCAATCCTACGCGCTTCGGAAATCAGTCGCGTTGCTCCGAGCTTCCTTTGGACGACTGCCCGCCTGGAGTCCGGCTTCCAGCCCGAGGCGAGGTCTTCGGCGAGTTCTGCGGTTGGTCTCTTCCAATTCCTTAGCTCCACATGGCTTTCAGGCCTGCGCCGCTACGGGGCCGGGCTTGGCATGAACCGGGCGGCGGCGGCGATTGATGTAGATGAACGCGGTCGGCCTTTGATCCGCGAGCGCTTCGCTCGGCGGGAGATCCTTGCCCTGCGGGAAGACCCCCTTGTCTCGGCGACGCTGGCGGGTCTCCTCACCCGTGAAAACGCGGAGACGATCGCAGCCTCCGAAAGACAGAAAGTGACGGAGGACGAGTTGTACGCCGCCCATGTCCTTGGCCCGACCGGAGCCTTGCGGCTCTACGAGACCGCAGCCGTGCATCCCGAGGTCATTGCCGCCGACGTGCTCCACCAGCAGGCGGAGACCAACCCTGGCCTCTTCCTGGATCGCGGACGGCCCCGTACGGCTGCGGAGCTCATCGCTGAGTTCGAGAGACGAACGGGCATATAGGCCCGTTAGGGTCGGACATCCTCTGGCCCGTATCCGGAGCAAAGTGTCTAGGCGTCTAAGTCAACCTTTACCCATTGCGTCTTCGGTGCACGTTATAGGGTCAATTCGTTCAAATCGGAAAACATCCTTGCGTTAGAGATTTAGACTTAAAGTTATAGGGTTAAGGGCTTTGAAAACCGCCTAAGCTTTTGTTCTAGCGGCTCGAATTTCTCCACAGGGTTCCCGATGTGTCGCGTCCTTGTTCCTGATGAATCGAGGCATGTGTTCCTGAAGTGCCGTGCTTTCGTTCCCGATAGGACGTGCAGCGTTCCTGTTGTGACGATGGCGCCCTTTACAGCTCGGATGTAGCCGCCAACGATCCGCTCGTTTGAATCACTTCCGCTCGCACGGTCGATTTCTAGGTTCAGATTCCCTCGCCGCCGCTCCAGCTTCGGCAGGGAGCGGAAGTTATCCACAGAGCTTGGCGACGACGCACGACATTTCGGGAACGGTCGGCTATCAGCCGGCGAGTTGGTGGCGGTTCTTCTCGTGATATCGGCGGACGAAGCCGACGAAGGCGCTCTGGTAGCGAGCGGGCGCACGATCCTCCGCTTGGCGAACCCAGGCCCGGAATTCGGCGTGGAGCGCGTGAAAGTCCCAACCGCGGTAGTTCCGACGAAGGTGATCGAGGGTCTCGTCGGTAAGATAGCCGGTCGGCTCCTCAGCCGGCGCAGGCTTGGTGGGTGTTGGCCTTCCTGGAGACGCCTTGGCGGGCCTGGAGGAGACGGCCTTAGGGCGGTCCGCCTTGGTTGCTGCGGCCACGTCTCGGCGGACGAGGCGGATCAAGGGTTCGCTGGACGAGGCCGCGTCCTCAAGCGCGAGGCAATAACCCGGCAGTTTGTTCTCCCGGACGATGGCGGTGATCTCGAACTTGAAGCGGCGGTACTGCCCCTCAGCCCCGGACTTCTCGAACAGGGTCGGAAGTGAGAGAGCAAAGCCGCCCTCCCCCGCCCCACCGGCGTGCTTGCGAGC
>CALMGB010000428.1:0-7393 GCA_937863535.1 uncultured Caulobacteraceae bacterium | reverse complement strand
ACCGAGTCGCTCGCGGCCGCCTGTGATGTCGAAGTACGCCGGGTCTATAGAAAGAACGCCGCCGGCCATCAACACGCCTTCGTAGAACCAGCCGGAGAGCGAGATGGATATTCCGCGCGAGCGCTCTGTCCGCTCATCGATCAGCTGACTCCAACTGTCCAGCCAGGAGAACGTGGCCTCGCGCTTGTGATCTGCACGAATGTTGGTCTTGATGGTGGTGGACTGGAGCCGGTCGAGGGCTCCGCCGAGCAGCTCGTAAGCCCGCCCGCTGACGGGCCTGCCTATGCTCCGGAGTATGTCGTATGGCATGACCCTGAGCGTACGCGGGATCTCGTTCACCCGCCGCTCGCGCATGTCATTCAAGACGCTGGCGCAGTAGATGAGGATATCGGCGTCCCAGATCGTCGCCATCCCGTAGTCCGGGTTGGCGGAGACGTGGACCCAGGTCTTGCCGTCTGGGGACGTGTAGTCGATGGGCTTCAGACGCTTCGATTTGGCGAGGCTGAAGAAGGGCCGCTCCATCATTTCGCGCTGATCGCGCAGGCTGAGATCGGCTAAATATGGAAGGAACAGGTCGATCTGTTCCGACGCAGGTGTGTGCTCAGTCCCGCTCATCGCCACGTCCCTGACGAGCCCTCACAGTCCTCCGTCGGTGACTGCGGCTCCACGCGTCCCCTGCCCACGGCGCAGCTGTTTCCAAGGGTGGGCGGATTAAACCTCAACGAGGTGAGGAGGTGTTTCCCCGGGGAAACACCTCCTTTAGGCCTCCACCCTTCGAAGCCCCGGCGCCCGTGGCAGCTTGGGCGACCTTCATCGTTGATTGATAGATATTTGACTGGCGTTCGAGGTGATTCCAAGGAAGTACATCGCACGCTCGCCGCTCCTGGCTGTCGCCGGGCATCCGGGTGTTTCCCCGGGGAAACACCTACCGCGCGCCTGTACCGCTCTTGTGGACGGACCTGCCAGCGAGATGACGCGGCCGTTGCGCCTACTCGCTGCGGAGCCGCGGGCGTTGGAGACCGTTTCCCTAGAAAAACACCGACCTTATGGCGCAACGCCCTTCCCCTGCCCTTTCAAGGCGGCGAGCGCATCGCTGAACATTGCCGCGATTTCCTCGTCACTGGCGCCTGAACCCGCGTGCACACGGAACGTCATTCCATTGCGATTCCAGGACTGAACGGACAACGCAGGACGACCATGAACCGAGTCGGCCCGATAGAGCGACCCCGGCTCCGAAACCCGTTCGCGAGCCGCGGTCGCGAGTCGCTCGGTGACCTCCAGCGCCGGAATCGATTTGGCGCCCTGCTTGCGCCGGCGGAGCTGTTCCGCTGCGATGGCCTCGGCTTCCAGCTTGATCTTACGCAGGCTCTTCGGGTCGTTCTCGGCCGCTTGGGCGAGCCTCTGCGCGAGTGGGTAGCAGATCTTCAGCTGAATATCCGCTGGCGTCGCGTAGGCAGCGACCGCCCAGTCGGGCATACCAGCAACTGTCATCATCTTCGACAGCCAGCCCCTGGAGAGGTTCAGCCGCTCCGCCATTCGGTTCTGCCTGTCGCCGTAATAGCTCTTTAGCGCCTCGCGGTAGTTCCGCGCGCGCTCAAAGTCGGAGACATCTTTCCGCGCACGATTTTCGAGATCGGCAAGACGGAAGGCGCTCTCGTCGTCAAGGCTTTGAACCTGGGCCAGGAGCACCATCTCGGGATAGTTGTTGGCCCGGAGCCAGGTAATGCTCCAGTGTCGCCGGGTGCCAGCGATCAGTTCATACTCGTGGTCAGGATCAGTTGTCAGCCGCCGAACCACCACAGGCACTTTCTGGCCGCCCTCGGCTAGGATGGAGTCGATTAGGTCACGGCAATTCTGTTCGTTGAGGCTCGCCTGGTGGCGTGCATTGCCGCCCCAAATCCGAACGCGACCGGGATCGAGCAACAGCTGAGTGACCTGCTTCACCTCGCCCGTGGCCACCCGCGCGAGAGCGCTCTCCCTGGAGAGCAGGGTTGACCCCACTCGGGCATGGACTGGTGAAGCAGGGGAGGGCGGTGCGGCCGCGCTTTCAACTCCATCCACGGGAGCGGGAGACATGGCGACGTCTGCGAGGAGGGAGCTGAGATACTCCGCTTGGCGCTTCACCATGGTCCCCCTCAGGCCACAGCCTGGAGGAGGGGCCGCGCCGGCGCCTCCACTCGGGTCCAGCGCCGTCGGATCAGCTGCTCGACCTGCGAAAGGGCTTCGTCGAGGTTGTTTCGGCATCGCTTGTGGGTCTTCGGCGTACCAATCGGCTTTTCCAGCTCGTAGATCGTCATCATCCGGAGCGCAGCGTGGCTGATCTCGGCGGACTCGAGAATGGGCACCGGCAGCAGGGCGGGCCCAAACGCCTGCTCCATGACCCGCTGGATCATCTCGTGACTGGGGTCGTTCGCGTTGAACTTCGAGCAAATCAGGCGGCAGAACTCGAAGTCTACCCCGAGGCCGGACTCGGCGAGCTGAGTCACCACTTGGTTCATCATCGAAAGAAATTGAACGGTGGAGCAGAAGTCGGGAGTCGTCGCCGCGAGCGGGACCAACAAGGCGTTGGCCGCCTGCATGACTGTCAGCGAGATCGTACCCAGGGCAGGCGGAGGGTCGAGCAGCACCACGTCGTAGTTTTGAGCAAGCTCCCCCAGCCCCGCTCTCAGCTTGCGGAAACGGGTCGCCAAGCCTCCGCTTCCCCGACTCCCTGACGCGGCGAGCTCATACTCGATGTCAAACATCTGAAGATTGGATGGGATGAGATCGACGTTCGGCCATACCGTCTTCTTCACCGCATAGGCGAGGTCATCCTGGGTCGGCTCGATCGAGAGGTAGGGGTAGAGCGTTTCGTCTCGGTGAATGGCGAAATGGGGGTTGAACCCGAACAAGGTGGTCGTTGTAGCTTGGCTATCGCAGTCCACAACGAGCACCCGGTAGCCTGCTACGGCTAGGTAGTGCGCAAGGTGAGTCGTCACCGTGGACTTGCCGACGCCGCCTTTGAAGTTCTGAACGGTGATGATCGCCGGAGGGTCGCTTGGCCCCCGCTGCGGCGACGCTCCAAGCGCGTCGCGCATCTTGAGGAGAGCTTCGATGCTATACCCTGGCCGGCGACCTGACTCAGTCTCGGGCGGCGCTGGAAGGCGGCCGTCCTGCTCGGCCATTCGGATACGATTTGTCGAACACCCCAGCAGGACTGCCGCTTCGGCGATGCCGATTCGCATGTTCAGCGACTTGACGGCACCAGGTAGGAAAGCGGTGCGCCGTAGGCGGTCCACCATCTGCTCGCCGGCAAGAGCCAGTTGCCCGATCCTCTCAGCCTCGCCAAAGCCTTCACTCATCCAGTCGCCCTCGCGCTTCGAATCGCTCACTCAGTCTGCGCCCGGGCGGATTGAATGAAAAGTCGTCGAGAAGGCGCACGATACGTTCAATCGGACCAAAGTGTTAACAGGTCGTTAACCATGAACCTCGGGACCGCTAGGCGGGTGTCATGAACGCACAGCCTCACGAAAATATCGTCCCCTGAGAAGAGGGATGGCTGATCGCTGACGCAGTCAGACCACGTCTTACTATGGCGGTAAGACCAAACGTCGGGCTATGGCGGTAAGACCAAACGTCGGGCCGTCGGCCAAGTCAGTCTAACGCCTAAAATGAAGGCGCGACCTGAAATTTAGTCGAGATGGCGAAGGGAGGGCTGAGGTGGGTGGCTGGCGATCCTCAAGGAGACCTAGCTGCATATCGCAAGGAGCAGCTTATGAGTCTGAGGAACATTGTCGAGAAACTCGGAGGCGACCTCTGGGCTGGTGGCGTACAGGCAAACATCCCAGCCCCAGGTCATAGCGCGCGAGACCGGTCTGTTTCGCTCAGGCTGGGACGAGACGGCCGGCTGGTGATCAACACGTTCGCCGGCACAGACTGGCGCGAGGTCATGGACGATCTTCGTGAACGAGGTCTGATCGACGACGGCAAAAGACCAGCGGGCGTCGGGGGCCAAGCCCGGACTTCGTTTCCCGAGCCCGCGCGTAGCGCCTTGGAGCGTCTAAAGGTCGCCAGGGCGATCTGGGCTGACGGGCAGGACGCCACAGCGCTGACGTTGAGCGCCAAGCACGCCCGCCTGCGCCACATTGAAAGGGCGCTTCCGGGATCCATGGTGCTACGTCATGCGACTGCCGCTCCGATCCGCGCCTACGGTCGACATGGCGGGCCTGCTCATCCTGCCCTCCTGGTCGCTCTTTCGGACGCCGAAGGGGCCTTCACAGCGGTGGAAATCACCTTCCTGGATTCAAACGCACGACGCAGCCGTCGCGTGCAGCTGTCGCGAAAGACAGTCGGATTGGTGCCGGCCGGAAGCGCTGTGCGGATCGACGAGGTCCAAGACGAACTCGTCGCTGGCGAGGGGTTCTTCTCGGTGCTTTCAGGAAGCGAGCGATTTCAGCTCCCTGCCTGGGCACTACTCAGTACGCGCAACATGCGACGGTTCACGCCTCCACCTGGCCTGCGCCGGCTCGTAATAGCGGCCGATCGCGGCGCAGATGGAGAGGCATCCGCCGAAGTGCTTGCCGGAAGGGCCCGAAGCTCCGGCGTACGAGTTTGGATCGAGTACCCGCCCTCTCCTTTCGGAGACTGGAACGAGGCCGCCGGAGCCAAGACCTGCTGGCCACGCTCTACGGTCCACCCTCCCGGCTTTACTAACGGGCTCTCGCGTGAGAAGCCCACATGCCCAGGCGTGAGGATCGCCGCCCCCCGTCCATGAAAGGGGAGGGAAGGGAAGGGCGAGGTGTGCCGGATGGCCAGGATGAGCCTCAAGCCGCCAGCGCGGGATACTTCCCATGACAGACCCAACCACCGTCCTCAACACAGCCAAAGACGCGGTGGCGTCCTCTGGCGCGACCAAAGCCGCCTTGAGCTACATATTGCTGGATGACATCGCCATCGCCCCAGAAAACGCCCGTGCGGGCAAGGAGGCGGACGACGAGATCCCGGAGCTCGCCGAGACCATTCGAGCCGTTGGCGTGTTGGTGCCTATCCTGGCTCGACCGGGGGCGAAGAAGGGCGAAAAGTCCGCCATGGCGCTGGACGGCCGCCGACGCATCCTCGCCCTGCAGCTGCTCTTAGCCGAGGGCGCTATCAGCGGGGACTACCCCGTCCCGGTGATCTTCTTCGACGACAAGGTCGGCCAAGCCGCCGCCGTCGTAGTCGCCAATGACGAGCGGATCGCCATCCACGTGGCGGACGTGATCACCGCGATCGGCAGGCTCCGCAAGTGCCGCTGCTCCATTGCGGAGATCGCTAAGGCGCTGGCCTATGATGAGACGGAGATCCAGCGGCTCAAGGCCTTGTCGGACCTGCACCCCAAGGCGCTGGAAGCCTTGCGGCAGGACCGTATCGACCTGCAGACCGCACGGCTCCTGGCGCGCATCTCGGACCGGACGATCCAGAAGGACTTGGCGGAACAGGCTCTGCATGGCTACGGGCACATCGGCCACTCGGCGCGCGCATACCTGAACAAGTGCGGGGTGGATGCTTCGGATACGCGCCTCAAGCTCGTAGGGCTGGACCGCTATATGGCCGCTGGCGGCCGAGTAGAGAGCGATCTCTTCGGCGAACTACCCGACAGCCTTCTGGACCCTGATATCCTGTCCCAGGGCTGGCGCGACTGCGTCCAAGGGGTGGTTGACGGCTTCATGGCCGAAGGCGTGACCGTGTTCCTTGCGGCCGGCCAGCACTTCACCGCGCCCGATGGGTTCCAGCGGCTCTACTCGCCCTATATCGGCCACGCGAGCGACGCAGTGAAGGCGGCCGCCCAGGCGGCGGAGGAGGTGGTGCAGACGAGCCTGGCAACCTTAAGCGAGGTTGAACCGGCGTCTGACGCCTTCGGTCCGGCCCTCCACAACTTCCTTAAGGCGCAAGCCGACAGCGTGTCGGCCCGGCTCGGCGGGACCCCCTACCAGGCGGTTGCGATCTACCCCGAGCGCACCTACGGCGCCGGCGTCGAGACCTTCGCCAGCATGTTCGAGGCCGAGCCGGTGGACGAGGAGGACGAGGCGTCCGAGACCGGCCCTGGACTGACCTCTGGCAGCACCGGCGGAAGCCCTGACGGCGCCCGCCGCTACGACACGGTCGGCGTGCCGAAAATGGAGGTGGACGTCGCAGGATGCTCGCACGTGCTGCATGAGACCCAGACCGACGTGGCTACGCGAGGCCTGATCCGCGACCTGGCGGACAGCCCGCTAGCCGCTATCACGGTCCTGACTGCGCAGCTCTTCAAGGCGCTTGTGCTGCAAAGCGCTCACGGGGAGGACAGCTCCGCGCTGCAGGTCCGCACGACGGCCTACCGGCGTCAGGGCGCGCCGACGATCGCGCAGCTGGACGGCGAGGTGCACGGGCGACTCGAGGTGCGAAGATGCGAATACATGGCTTCCGGACTGCGTCCGATCCCGTGGATAGAGACCCTGCCCATGGGCGAGCGCACCCGGCTCCTCGCCGAGCTGGTGGCGATCTCGCTGAACGTGCGGGAGGGCCGGACCTTCTCGATCCGCCACAATGCGCGCGCCGAGGCGGCCGAGATCGCCGAACTCGTCGGCTCGGAGATCTCTCAACACTGGACGCCGGACCCAGCCTACCTGGCCGTGCACGGCAAGAAGCAGCTGATGAGCATGTTGAAGGAGATGGGCTGCGACGAGCCCCGCGCGGGTGCGCTGAAGAAGGACGAGCTGGTCGGCTTCACAGCGGAACAGGCCGCCAACCGCGGGTTCGCGCCCAAGGTCCTGGGTTGGCGGCAGCCGAGCGAAGTCGATGACAGCCAGAGTGGCGGGATCGACGAAGGGGCAACCTCCAACGCGGGCGACGAGCAGGAAGAGCCGTCCGCGGCCGGCGTCACAACCGAGGGCCAGGCCGAGATCGAGCGGGAGGACGAGCGCCTCGCAGCCTGATCCTGGGAGCCCGCTCTTAACGGAGTGGGCTCTCGTTGTGCTTTCGGCCGGGAACACGAAGCGAACGATCTACAAGCCTCGGGGTAGTTCCCTCGGCGTTCCCACTACAGCTTGGGGTCGCCGATTCGTTCCGGTGGCCGGGTGAAGGGAAGAGGCAGCGCCGGCGCCAAGACGTCAGGGCTACCCGCCGACTAGCGGAGACCTTGGTCCATGCGACAGCCCACGCCCGCTCAGGCGCAATGCAGCCGCCCGGAGCGCAAGATCCTAAAGGGTGTCGGCATGAAGAGTTTAGCCGACCTGCACCAGACCGCCATACACCGGGCTTCGTCTTCAGCTGGCTGGACCGTGACAGGTTCGATCGTCTGCAGACCGCCTTCCATGCCGTTCAAGGTCTCCGTTGGCCCGACAGGATCGGTTGGATAAGCGCGGGACCTGGGTGGCGGACGCTTGGGGCCGAGCGG
>CALMGB010000427.1:2423-2673 GCA_937863535.1 uncultured Caulobacteraceae bacterium | reverse complement strand
CCCTCTCCCTCAGGGGCAGAGGGGTTGATGCGCTCGATCGCCATTCTCGGCTCTACCGGCTCGATCGGGGTCTCCACGCTCGACCTGCTGGAGAAGTCGGGCGCCGAGGTGCGGATCGAGGCGCTGGCGGCGGGGCGTAACGTCGCACGGCTGGCTGAGCAGGCGCTGAAGTGGCGGCCCCGCATGACGGTCGTGGGGGGCGCGTGCGCCCCCCCCGCGCGGCAGGCCCGCCGCGCCGGCTCGGGGTTTG
>CALMGB010000427.1:0-2413 GCA_937863535.1 uncultured Caulobacteraceae bacterium | reverse complement strand
GGCGAGGCCGCGGTGGTCGCCGCCGCCGAGTCCGCCAGCTGGGTCATGGCCGCCATCGTGGGGGCCGCAGGTCTGCGCCCGACGCTCGCCGCGGCCCGCAATGGCGCCACCATCGCCTTGGCCAACAAGGAAAGCCTGGTCTGCGCCGGCCCCGCCCTGCTGGCCGCCGCCAAGGCCGCCCATGGCGTCGTGGTGCCGGTCGACAGCGAGCACTCGGCCATCTTCCAGGTGCTGCAGCCGGACTGCGCCCACCGGATCAAGCGGCTGATCCTCACCGCCTCCGGCGGCCCGTTCCGCACCTGGAGCAAGGCGCAGATGCAGGCTGCGACACCGGAGCAGGCGGTCGCCCACCCGAATTGGTCGATGGGCGCCAAGATTTCGGTCGATTCGGCCACCATGATGAACAAGGGGCTCGAGATGATCGAGGCCTCCTACCTGTTCGCCACCCCGGAAGCCAAGGTCGACGTCATCGTGCACCCCCAGTCGGTGATCCACAGCCTGGTCGAGTACCAGGACGGGTCGACCCTGGCCCAGCTCGGGCCGCCCGACATGCGTGCGCCCATCGCCTGCGCCTGGGCCTGGCCGGATCGGCTGCCCTGGCCTGCACCGGGTCTCGACCTGGCGCAGGTGGCGACCCTGACCTTCGAGGCGCCCGATGCCGAGCGCTTTCCGGCTCTGAGGCTCGCCCGGACGGCGCTGCGCATGGGCGGCGGCGCGCCTGCGGCGCTCAACGCCGCCAACGAGGTCAGCGTGGCGGCCTTCCTGGACCGGCGGATCGGCTTCCTCGACATCGCCGCAACGGTGGAGCGGACGCTGGAGCGGATGGGCCGCTCGGGCGATCTCGCCCCGTCCCAGAACGACCCCATCGACGCCGCCTTCGCCGTGGATGGGCGGGCGCGGCAGGTGGCCTCTGAATTGCTGCAGTCCTCAACGCTTGTGAACTAAGCGGGACAGGAGCCAGGACGCCGCCATGATCGCCTCCCTCTACAATCTCCTCACCACGCTGATCCCCTTCATCTTCGTGCTGACGCTGGTCATCACCATCCACGAGATGGGGCACTTTCTGGTGGCGCGCTGGCTGGGCGTGGCGGTGGACCGCTTCTCCATTGGCTTCGGCCACGCCATCGCGAGCTGGAGGGACCGCAGCGGGGTGGAGTGGCGTATCGGGTGGATCCCGCTCGGCGGGTATGTCCGCTTCGCCGGCGACGCGGAGGCCAGCTCCTCCGTGCCGGACGCCAACAGCCTGGCGGAGATGAAGCAGCGCATCCAGGAACAGCAGGGGGCGGGCGCCGAGCGGCGCATCTTCCACTTCAAGCCTGTGTGGGTGCGCGCCCTGGTGGTGATGGCGGGCCCGCTGGCCAACTTCATCCTGGCCATCACACTGTTCGCGGTGCTGCTTAGCGCCATAGGCGAGACGACGCTGGCCGCGCGTGTGGGCGGCCTTGATCTCAAGGGGCCGGCCGCGCGAGCCGGCTTCGAAACTGGCGATCTGGTGCTCCGCGCGAATGGCCAGCACCTCGACGACTTCATGGACTTCAAGCAGTTCGTGGCGTTGCGCAGCGGCGAGCCGATCACTTTCGCAGTGCAGCGCGGGTCGGCCGTCGTGGACCTCGCCGCCACGCCCGAGCGACGCTCGCAGGTCGACCCGCTGACCCACAGCGCCTCGGGCCTGGGCTACCTCGGCGTACTGAGCTCCACCAGCCAGAGCGACGTCATGCGCCGGCGCTACACGCCTGTGCAGGCGGTGCGCACGGGCGTCGAGCGCAGCTGGGGCATCGTGGACACGACCGTGGTCTACCTGTCGCGCCTGGTCCGCGGCAAGGAGTCCGGCGACCAGCTGGGCGGTCCGTTGCGAATCGCCTCCACCGCCGGCGCAGTGGCCAAGGCAGGGGCCGCCGGAGCGTCCAATCTCGGCGGCCGGCTGCTCGGCGGCTTCAACGCGCTTCTTTATCTGGCCGCGGTGTTGTCGGTGGGCATCGGTTTCATGAACCTGTTGCCGATCCCCGTCCTGGATGGCGGCCATCTGGTCTTCTACGCCTATGAAGCCCTGGCGCGGCGACCAATGGCCGCGCGCATCCAGAGCGTCGGCTACCGGGTCGGCCTTGCCTTGCTTCTGAGTTTCATGCTGTTCGCCACCTGGAATGATCTGCAGCGACTGAACGTGTTCAAATTTTTCGGCGGTCTGTTCTCCTGAGCGTCCGCCGCCGCACGGTAACCCTGAATGCTTGAAGCCTTCCCGCGCCGCGTCGCGCTCCTGACCGGCATGGCCCTGCTCCTGGGCTCCAGCGTGCTGTCCACGCGCGCCTACGCCCAGGGCGGCATCCAGGCGCCGGCGCCCTTGACCGCGGAACAGAGCCCCAATCGGCCCTCGCCCGCTCCCGATACAGGCGCGACTTCGCCCGACGTCGTGCCC
>CALMGB010000426.1 GCA_937863535.1 uncultured Caulobacteraceae bacterium | reverse complement strand
GTCCAGGGGAGCACGATGTCGCACGTCACCATCTACACCAAGCCGTTCTGCCCCTACTGCTCGCGGGCGCTCAAGCTGCTGCGTGAAAAGTCGATCCAGTTCGAGGAGATCGATGATGCGGCCTTCGACGCCAACAAGAAGCGCGCCATGGTGCAGCGGGCCGGCGGGGGCACGACCTTCCCCCAGATCTTCATCGGCGAGACGCATGTCGGCGGCTGCGACGACCTGATGGCCCTGGACCGCAGGGGCGAGCTGGACAAGCTCCTGGCCGCATGAGCCCGTTACGCAGGGATGAGGCGCCCGAGGCTGCTGTCGCCATCCGCGTCGGCCTGGTCCAGCTCCGCACCCCCAACACCGCGGCGGCGGCGCTCGCCCATGTGGCCCCCTTGGTGCGCAAGGCGGCGGCCAAGGGCGCGCGCCTGATCCTGACGCCGGAGGCCACCAATGTCGTCCAGCGCGACCGCGCGGAACTGCTGGCGCAACTGCGCCCGCTTGAGGAGGACACGGTCGTGGCGGGGCTGCGCGACTTGGCCGCCAAGCTCGGCGTGGAGCTGCTGATCGGCTCGGCCCTGGTGCGGCGGGAGGACGGCAAGCTCGCCAACCGCTCCGTCCTGGTGGGCGCGGACGGGGCGGTGCGCGCCACCTACGACAAGATCCACATGTTCGATGTCGACCTGCCCAACGGCGAGCGCTACCGGGAGTCCTCCGCCTACACACCGGGCGAGGCCGCGGTGGTGGCGGACTCCGCCGCCGGGCGGCTGGGCTTCAGCGTCTGCTACGACCTCCGCTTCGCCTCCCTCTACCGCGCCCTGGCCGAAGCCGGAGCCCAGCTCATCGCGGTTCCGTCCGCCTTCACCCGTCCTACCGGCGAGGCGCACTGGGAGACGCTGCTGCGCGCCCGGGCCATCGAGACCGGCGCCTACGTGCTGGCGCCGGCCCAGGGCGGCGTGCACGCCGACGGGCGCGGCACCTGGGGCCGGAGCCTGGTGGTCGCGCCCTGGGGCGAGGTGGTGGCCAAGCTGGACCACGACGACCCTGGCGTGCTGATGGCCGACCTCGATGTCGCCAAGGTGACCGCGGCGCGCGCCGCAGTGCCCTCGCTCGCCAACGCCCGCGCTTTCGCGCGGCCGCAGGTCACAGCATGATCCGCTACGCCCTGGTGTGCGAGCACGAACACCCGTTCGAGGCCTGGTTCGGCTCCTCCAACGACTATGACGACCAGCTCGCGCGCGGCCTGCTGGAGTGCCCGTTCTGCGCCAGCCGGGAGGTGCGCAAGCAGATTATGGCCCCCGCCGTCGCCGGGACGAAGGCGGAGCGCAGCGAACCCTCGCCGGAGGCCCAGGCGAAGATGCGCTCGATGATGATGGAGACCATGGGCAAGGTGCGCGCCCATGTTGAGACCACCTTCGACTATGTCGGGGACACCTTCGCCCGCGAAGCCCGTGCGATCCACGAGGGCAGGTCGGAAGACCGTGGCATCTATGGGGAGGCCAGCCCGCGCGAGGTGAAGGCCCTGGTCGAGGATGGGGTGAAGGTCGCGCCCCTGCCTCCCGCCGCCGCACCCAAGCCGAAGCAGCAGCTGAACTGACCCGGCCGCCTGCCGGATCGGCGCGATGAAGCTGTCCACCCCCCGTCTCCGTTTGCGGCCCTGGACAACGGACGATCTGCCGGCCCTGACGTCGATCAACGCGGATGCTCGGGTGAACGCCTGGCTGGGCGGCGAGGCCTTGGCCAGTCGCAGCGCACAGGCGCTACAGTCCATGCGCGAGCGCCTGGACGACGACGGTTGGGGCGTCTTGGCGGTCTGCGACCGCGAAGGCGACCTGCTCGGGCTCGCCGGCCTGCAGCGGGTCTCCCCCTCCCTGCCCGCTGCGCCGGCCGTGGAAGCGGTGTGGCGGCTGAAGCGTGGCGCCTGGGGGGCCGGCTATGTGGTGGAGGCCATGCGGGCGATCCTCGCCGCCTTTCCGGCCGACAGCGGCCCAGACGAGATCGTCGCCCTGGTCGCCAAGCCGAACCTGAGGTCCGCCAAAACGGCGCAGGGGCTTGACTTCGACTATGACCCGGCGGCGGACTTCCTGCACCCCGCCTTGCACCCGGATCACCCTCTTCGGCCGCATGGCGTCTATCGAAGGCGTGTTCGGCTCTCTATTTGAGGCGAGCGCGTGAGCTCTCGGGCTGTACTGCAAACCGCCCGACGCCTGCACAGATCTGTTCACGCCCAACCGAGCGCCTCGATCAGCATTGCAGGACCGGTCGGGACTTCGTAGCGGCGCAAGCCTGGCGATGTACTTGGTTTCCGTGCTCACCACCGGATTCGAGGCTCTTTACAGCCCGTCCTGCCGGATGACGCCGGCTGCATTGACCGGCGAGCCGCTCGGTCGAGGATCAGCCGTGCTTGTCCTGGTAGGCCTTCACCGCCGCCAGGGTGTTGGCCACGTGGTCGCCGGGGTTCAGGTTGCTGTAGGCGTAGATCACCTTG
>CALMGB010000425.1:9878-17322 GCA_937863535.1 uncultured Caulobacteraceae bacterium | reverse complement strand
GCCGTGATCCATGGCCTCAGCGTCATGTCGGTGGGCGAGACCGGCTCGGCCCTCCGCCTCACCGCCCGCCGGCCCGAGCCTTTCGGCCAGCGGCTGTCCGGCGACGTGCTGGGGCGGCCCTTCGACCTGCGCCTGCCGCTCGCCGGCGGCTTCCAGGCCTCCAACGCCCTGGTGGCCGCGGGCCTGTGCATCGCGGCGGGCGAGGACCCGCTGGCGGTCATGGCGGCGCTGGAGCACCTCGCCGGCGCGCCCGGCCGGCTGCAGCGCGTGGGCTCCGGCCCGAACGGCGGCGAGGCCTATGTGGACTACGCCCACACGCCCGACGGCCTGCACACGGTGCTGGAGGCGATGCGCCCGCACGTTGATCGGCGGCTGCTGGTGGTGTTCGGCGCCGGCGGCGACCGCGACCGCGCCAAGCGCCCCCTGATGGGCCGCGCCGCTTACGACCTGGCCGACATCTGCATCGTCACCGACGACAACCCCCGCTCAGAGGACCCCGCCGCCATCCGCGCCGCGGTGATGGCCGGAGCGCCGGGCGCCCTGGAGGTCGGCGACCGCCGGGCAGCCATCCGCGCGGCGGTGGAACAGCTCGGCGAGGGCGACGTGCTGGTGGTCGCCGGCAAGGGCCACGAGCAGGGCCAGACGGTGGCGGGCGTCACCCACCCCTTCGACGACGTCGTCGAGACGCAAGCCGCGCTGCAGGCGGTCCATGCCTGAGGTGCTCTGGACCTCCGACGAGATCGCCACCGCGACGGGCGGCGAGGCGCTAGGCGCGCCGTTCCAGGTCTCGGGCCTAGGCATCGACACGCGCACGCTGCAGGCCGGCGAGCTGTTTGTGGCGTTGGTCGGGGAGCGCGACGGGCACGATTACCTGGACGCCGCGGCGAAGGCTGGCGCAGCAGGGGCGTTGATATCTTCCCCTCCCCAGCGCAGCGGGAGGGGAGAAGCGGCGCTACTCTACGTCAGGGTTGATGACACGCTAAGCGGCCTGCAACGCCTCGCCGCCGCCGCCCGGGACCGCTCGTCGGCGCGACGTTGCGCCGTTACCGGCTCGGTCGGCAAGACCAGCGTCACCCAGGCCATCGCCAGGGCGCTCAATCTGGCGGGGCCGAGCCACGCCCCGGTGAAGTCCTTCAACAACCACATTGGCGTGCCGCTGACCCTGGCCGCCATGCCACGGGCGACGCGGTTCGCTGTGTTCGAACTCGGCATGAACCACGCCGGCGAGATCGGGCCCCTGTCGCGGCTCGTGAGCCCGCACGTGGCGGTGGTCACCACCGTCGGCCCCGTCCACGTGGAGAACTTCCCCGATGGTGAGATCGGCGTGGCGCGGGCCAAGGCCGAGGTGTTCGAAGGCCTTGGCCCCGCCGGCGTCGCGGTGCTGAACGCCGACGACGCCTGGTTCGAGTTGCTGGCTGACGCCGCGCGTATGGCGGGGGCGAAGGTGCTGAGCTTCGGGCGAGGCGAGGACTGCGACGCGCGGCTGATCAGCTTCGAGCGGGACGCCCCCTCTACCGCTTCGCCGGTCCCCTCCCCCGGCTGGGGAGGATCAAGCGCGCTAGAGGCTCCCCCACAGGGGGAGCAGGCGGCGAAGCCGACTGAGGGGGCTCGCGTCCAAGTTCGCCTCCACGGTCGCGAGCTCAGCTTCCCCATCGCCCAGTCCGGCGCGCACTGGGGGCCGAACAGCCTGGCGGTCCTGCTGGCGGTGGAGGCGCTGGGCGCCCCCGTCGCCTGCGCCCTGGAGGCCCTCGCCGCCTTCGCGCCCCTCGCCGGCCGCGGCTCCGCTCAGCACGTCCCTGTTCCCGGCGGTGAGATCACCCTGGTGGACGAGAGCTACAACGCCAACCCGGTCTCCATGCGCGCCGCGCTGGACACCCTGGCCAAGGCGCCGCCGCGCCGGCTGGCGGTGCTCACCGACATGCTGGAACTCGGCCCCGAGGCCGCCCGCCATCACGCAGAACTGGCCGAGCCCATCCGCGCCGCCGACATCGCCGCGACCTATCTGGCCGGCCCCTCCATGCGCCACCTGCACGAGGCCCTGCCGCAGGGCCGCCGCGGGGTGTGGGCCCCCGACGCAACCGAACTCGCCCCCGCCGTGCTCGCCGCCGTCCGCCCGGGCGACACGGTGATGGTGAAGGGCTCCAACGGCTCCAACGCCGCCCTGATCGTCAAGGCCCTGGTCGAGGCCGCTCCCCACCCAGCCGGAGCGCCGCGCTAGATGCTGTATCTGATCTACCAGTCGCTCGACGCCCACCACCACTACTTCCCGGTGGCCAACCTGCTGCGCTACCTGACCTTCCGCACCGGGCTGGCCTTCATCACCGGCTACATCGTGGCGGTCGCCATGGGCTCGCGCTTCATCCGCTGGATGCGCACCAAGCAGGGCAAGGGCCAGCCCATCCGCACCGACGGCATCGAGCGCCACATCCTGGAGAAGAAGGGCACGCCCACCATGGGCGGGTTCATGATCCTGGCCGGCGTGCTGGTGGGCGCCCTGCTCTGGGCCGACCTGAAGAACATCTATGTCTGGGTCGTGCTGATGGTCACAGCCGCCTACGGCGCCCTGGGCTTCATGGACGACTACGAGAAGGTCACCAAGCAGACCGTCGCCGGCGTCTCCTCCCGCATGAAGCTGCTCGTGCAGTTCCTGGTGGCCGGGATCGCGGTGCTGCTGATCGTGCAGTTTGGCCAGAAGATGCCGGAAGCGGCGGTGCGCACCTCCGTCACCTTTCCGATCTTCAAGGACCTGCTGCTGAACCTCGGCGTCTTCTACGTGGTGTTCGGCATGGTGTTCATCGGTGGGTTCTCGAACGCCGTGAACCTCACCGACGGGCTGGACGGGCTGGCCATCGTGCCGGTGATGATCACCGCCGCCGCCTTCGGCTTCATCGCCTACCTGGTCGGCAACCTGAAGTTCGCCGACTACCTGCAGGTCCACCCCATCCCGGGCGCCGGCGAGATGGCCATCATCTGCGGGGCCCTGATGGGCGCCGGCATGGGCTTCCTCTGGTACAACGCGCCGCCGGCCAAGATCTTCATGGGCGACACCGGGTCGCTAGCGCTGGGCGGCGCCCTCGGGACCATCGCCGTGGTGGCCAAGCACGAGATCGTCATGGTGATCGTGGGCGGGCTGTTCGTGGCCGAGACGCTCAGCGTCATGATCCAGGTCGGCTACTTCAAGCGGACCGGCAAGCGCGTCTTCCTGATGGCCCCGGTCCACCACCACTTCGAGAAGCTGGGCTGGGCGGAGTCCACCGTGGTGATCCGCTTCTGGATCGTCTCCATCCTGCTGGCGCTCGCCGGCCTCGCCACCTTGAAGCTGAGGTAGGCGATGATCCCGGTTACCGGCTTCACCGGCAAGACGGTCGCGGTCTTTGGGCTGGCGCGCACCGGGCTCACCGCCGCGCGCGCCTTGGTCGCCGGCGGCGCCAAGGTGGCCGTTTGGGACGAGAACGCGGACGCCCGCGCCAAGGCCGCAGCCGAAGGGCTGCCGCTAGCCGATCTCAGCCAGGCTGACTTCTCCCGCTTCGCCGCCCTGATGGTCTCGCCCGGCGTGCCCCTGACCAACCCCGAGCCGCACTGGGTTGTGAAGCGCGCGCAGGCCGCGGGCGTGGAGGTCCTTGGCGACATCGAGCTGTTCGCCCGCACGGTGAACGCGGCCGAGCCCTGGCGCCGGCCCAAGATCGCCGCCATCACCGGCACCAACGGCAAGTCCACCACCACCGCCCTGCTCGGCCACATCCTGAACGCGGCCGGCAAGGACGCCCTGATCGGCGGCAACATCGGCGCGGGCGTGCTGGGGCTCGAAGGCATGCACGGCGGCGCGGTCTACGTGCTGGAGCTGTCCTCCTACCAGCTCGACCTCACTTCCAGCCTCAAGGCCGACGCGGCCGTGCTGCTGAACGTCTCGCCGGACCACCTGGACCGCCACGGCGGCATGGAGGGCTACCTGGCCGCCAAGCGCCGGGTGTTCCTGAACCAGGGCAAGGGCGACACCGCCATCGTCGGCGTGGATGACGCCATCGGCCAGAACCTATGCACCGAGCTGCTGGCCCTGAACCGGCGCACCATCCGCCCCATCTCCGCCGGCCGGGCCATGGGCCGGGGCTACTACGCCCTGCAGGGCCTGCTCTACGACGCCACGGGCGAGCGGACGGTGGAGGTCTGCGACCTCAGCCGGGCGCCCGGCCTACCCGGCCGCCACAACTGGCAGAACGCGGCCGCCGCCTACGCCGCCGCGCTCGCGCTCGGCGTCTCGCCGGGCGACGCCGCCGACGCCCTGATGAGCTTTCCGGGCCTTGCGCACAGGATGGAGGACGTGGGCTCCATCGGGCGGGTACGCTTCGTCAACGACAGCAAGGCCACCAACGCCGACGCCGCCCGACAGGCCATGTGCGCCATCCCCAAGTTCTATTGGATCGCGGGCGGCCGAGCGAAGGTCGGCGGCATCGAGCCGCTGCGCGACCTCTACGACCGGGTCGAGAAGGCCTACCTGATCGGCGAGGCGGCCGACGACTTCGCTCGCAGCCTGGGCGACGCGGCGCCGGTGGAGGTCTGCGGCACGCTAGACTGCGCCATCCAGCACGCCTGGCGCGACGCGGCGGCGAGCGGACGCGACGGGGTGGTTCTGCTCTCCCCCGCCTGCTCCTCCTTCGACCAGTTCCCCGACTTCGAGGTGCGCGGCGACGCCTTCCGCGCCCTGGTGCAGCAGCTGCGGGAGCCGCCGGCGCGCCAGGCCGCCGGCTAGCCCGTCACCCCTACTCCCTGAGAATAAGCAGACAGGGCGGCCATGCTCTGGCGTGCGGTGGCTAAGCCGGGCATGTAGCGCTCATGAAACGCTTGATCCTGCTTCGTCACGCCAAGACGGAGCGGCGCGCCCCCAGCGGCCAGGACATCGACCGTGCGCTCACCGAGGAAGGCAGGCGTGCGGCCGTCTCGGTCGGCCGCGCCCTGGCCGCCGCGGGCCTGATCCCCGACGTGGCGCTGGTCTCGCCAGCGGTCCGGGCGCGCGAGACCTTCGAAGCGATCGCCCCCGCCCTGCCGGACGTGAAGCTTGAGACCATGCCAGAGCTTTATGACGCGCCGGCCGAGGTCCTGCGGGCTGCGGCGGAGGGCGCCGACGGCGATACCGTCCTGGTCGTCGCCCACAATCCCGGAATTGGCATCCTGGCGCAGGCGCTGGTCCAGGCCTGCACGGCCATAGGCGTGGAGGAGCGGACGGCGGTCGAGCAGGGCTTCCCCACCTCCACCGCGGCGACCTTCGAGTTCGTCCACGGCCGAACGGCCTGCCTCGGCGTCTTCCGGCCGGCGGCCGCATGAGCCACGTCTACAAGATCATGCCGCGCGCCGAGTGGATCGTCGCCCAGGATGCAGGATCCTTCGCAGGCTCGGCCGTCGACCTGCGTGACGGCTATATCCACCTCTCGACCGCCGAGCAGGCGGCCGAGACCGCGCGGCTGCACTTCGCGGGACAAGACGGGCTGGTCCTGCTCAAGATCCGCGCCAACGCGCTCGCCGATCGGCTGAGGTGGGAGCCGTCCCGCGGCGGCCAGGTCTTCCCCCACCTCTACGGCCCGCTCGACCCAAGCCAGGTCGTCTGCGCCCAGCCGCTGGAACTGAGCGCGGAGCGGTGGCCCGATCCGGGCCCGCTTGAGGGTTGAGCATGCTGCACGACCTCGCCGCCCGCACCCTGCGTCTGCTCGAGCCTGAGACGGCTCACCGCCTCTCCCTGCGGGCTCTGAAGGCCGGCCTCGGCCCTCGCGACGGCGGCCTCGGCGATCCGGCGCTGTCGGTGCGGCTGTGCGGCATGGACCTGCCCAACTGCATCGGCCTGGCGGCGGGCTACGACAAGGATGCGGAGGTGTTCAACCCGATGCTGGCCGCGGGTTTCGGCTTCGTGGAATGCGGCACGGTCACGCCCATGTCTCAGCCCGGCAATCCGGAGCCGCGCCTGTTCCGCCTGCCAAGGGACAAGGCGGTGATCAACCGCATGGGCTTCAACAACAGCGGGCTGGAATGCTTCGCCGGGCGGCTGGACGCGTCGCGGGAGGGGATCGTCGGCGCCAATCTCGGGGCCAACAAGGACTCCGCCGACCGCATCGCCGACTACGTCATCGGCCTGCAGCGCCTTTGGGGCCGTTGCGACTACTTCACCATCAACGTCTCCTCTCCCAACACGCCCGGGCTGCGCAACCTGCAGGCCCGCGCCGCCCTGGAAGAGCTGGCCGGACGGCTGCGGGAGGCGCGGGAGGCCCTGAACCGTAACGGTGACTATCCCCTGCTGCTGAAGGTCGCCCCGGACCTGAAGGACCAGGAGGTCGCCGACATCGTCAGCGTCGCGGCGACCTACGGGCTGAACGGGATCATCGTGTCCAACACCACCCTCGACCGGCCGCACGACCTACGATCCGCGAGGCGGGCCGAGACGGGCGGCCTGTCGGGCGCGCCGCTGATGTCGCTCAGCACCCGCACGCTCCGCCGCTTCCACGACGCCAACACCAACGCCCACCTCGCCCTGATCGGCGCCGGCGGCATCGCGTGCGCGGAGGACGTCTACGCCAAGGTGCGTGCGGGCGCCTGCGCGGTGCAGCTCTACACCGCCCTGGTCTACAGCGGTCCGGGCCTAGTCCGCCGGTTGAAGCGCGACCTCGCGCGGCGGCTGCGGGCCGACGGGTTCGCGTCGATCTTCGAGGCGAAGGGCGCGGCCTAGTCGCTTGCTCAACTTCGTCTGAGCCTGAGCATCCGTCTCACGCAACCTCATCCTGAGCGGAAGTTCTTTTTGTCCGTCAGAAGGCGCTGATAAGGTCCCCGCGCCCTCACGCCAGCCAAACCATCATCCGCGTCGCCACGGCCTGCCCGCGCCCGAGGCTAAAGCGCTGCCGCACCTCGCCGGTGTAGAGGAAGCCCGTCTTATCCAGCACGCGCCCCGAGGCCGGGTTGTCGGCGAAGTGGCCGGACAGCATCGCACGCCGGCCCCACTCTTCCTTTGCCCAGTCCAGCGCCGCGCGCACCGCCTCGGTGGCGAAGCCGCGCCCGCGGAAAGTGCGGCCTAGCCAGTAGCCGAGCTCCGCGTGGCGGTCCTCGGCGCGGTGGAAACCGGTCATGCCAATGGGCCCGAAGCTGCGGTGCTCGATCAAGAAGAGCCGGTCGGTCCGCGGGTCCGCCGACTGCATGGCGCGCAGGAAAGCCTCGGCGTCGGCTAGGCGGTAGGGATGGCGCACGCGGGTGGTCATGCGCGCCACCTCCGGATCGTTGGCCATCTCGGCCACGTAGACGGCGTCGTCCAAGCGCGGTGGCCGCAGCAGCAGCCGCTCCGTCTCGATCCTCATGCCTCCCCTCCCGCGAGCCGTTCCGGCCCGCTGCGCCCGAGGGGAAGACGAAAGCGGGGGGGCCCCGGGCTGCGGCCCCCCCCCCGCGGCCTCCCCTGGGGGGGCGGGGGCGGGGG
>CALMGB010000425.1:0-9868 GCA_937863535.1 uncultured Caulobacteraceae bacterium | reverse complement strand
CCGGTACTTCCCGCGGATGCGGCTCGAGCTCGAGCCGGGTCTCGGCTGGAAGGCCGACGTCGAGGCGGCGCTGGAGCGGCTACTGGGGAGTGCTCAGCTTCAGCAACCGGTCGGGGCGGGCGCCCCCCCCGGCCGGCGGCCCCCGGGGGTACCCCTACCGGGGGGGCGCGGGGGTCCCCCGCCCCCCCCGCGGGACTGACCTTGCGGTCCGGATCGCTGGCGGCGACCCGGATAGCGGATCGCGTGCTTTACTCGGCGGCCATGGGCTGAGCGGCTTCAATGTTCTCGTTGGCCGGTACAATCGAGACGTAGGTGCGGTCGTTGCGCTTGGTGGTATATTTCACCGCGCCCGTCTCGGTGGCGAACAGGGTGTGGTCGCGTCCGAGGCCCACGTTGGTCCCCGGCCAGAACTTGGTGCCGCGCTGGCGCACCAGGATGTTGCCGGCCAGCGCATGCTCGCCGCCGAACTTCTTCACGCCGAGGCGCTGGCCGGCCGAATCGCGGCCGTTGCGGGAGGAGCCGCCGGACTTCTTGTGAGCCATATCGCTGTCCTTTCCTGCTGGCGCTTACGCTTCGACCAGCGCGTGATCCTCAGGGATCGGCGCGTTGGCGCGGGGCGCCAGGTTGCGGGCGCGCTCGCGCAGCGTCGCGCGGGTGGTGAGGTCGACCTCGCCGTCCCACTTATGGTCAATCCCGCCAGCGCTGAGGCCGGTGACGCGCAGCACGCTCTCCTGCTGGCGGTGGTTCTTGTGGCGGCGGTGGCCCTGGCGGGGGATCTTCTTGACCGTGTAGACTTTCTCGCCCTTGCGGGTCTCGATGAAGGTCGCGGTGACCACCGCGCCCTCCACCATCGGCGCGCCGACAGTCACGCCGTCCGCACCGCCGACCATCAGCACCTGGTCAAAGGCGACCTCCGCGCCGGGCTCGCCCGCCTCCAGCTTCTCGACGACCAGCAGGTCGCCCGGCTGCACCCGGTACTGCTTACCGCCGGTCTTGATCACCGCGTACATGGGAGAGGAACCTTGTCAGTCGGCGAGGCGCGCACCCCGCAAAAACGAAGCGCCCGCGAGTGACCCGCGGGCGATGAACTCGCTGTCATATAGATGTGGCGTCTGAAGTCAACGGGAGAGCGGTCATCCTCGGCGACCGTGGCGAACACCCAGTATAACTACGCCTTCGGGACGCACCGTGTACCTGATCAGATAAGGCGCCACAGTCGCCAGCATCCGGATGCGCCCCTGCTGTCTTCCAATCTCAGGGAAATCACTTAACCGGTCACCCGCCGCACGAAGGCGGCGCGCGAAAAGCTCCGCCGCCATCGGGCTATCGCCGGCGATATAGGCGCGAATAGCGATCAGGTCGCGCTCGGCGCGAGGTGTCCAAACGACGGGCGACGCCGTACGCATAGACCGGCCGCTTAAACTGCAACGCCCTTCCTAGTCGCCGATGTTCGGCGGGGTCAGCTCGCCTTTTGTACCCCAGGAGTCGACCCAGGCCATAACCGCCTGATGGCTGATGCCGCCCTTCGCCTCATACTCGGCCAAAGCCGCTTCATCCGCCGTGGCATCGTCCTCCGCGACGGCTTCATCCTTGATCAGGCTCGAAGAACAAAAGGCCATATTGCAAGCCTACCGTGTCTCGTAGCTGAACGCCACGGGCTCCTTCTGCTGCGCGAGCGTCAGCCCTTCAGGCTCTCGTCGATCCCCTTGCAGGCTTCCACCAGGCCCTTCACCGAGTCTACCGACTTGGCGAACATGGCCTTCTCAGCCTCGTCCATCGGGAACTCGATGACGCGCTCCACGCCGCCGGCGCCGATCACCACCGGCACGCCGACATACATGTCCGACAACCCGTACTGGCCGGTTAGGTGGGCGGCGGCGGGCAGCACGCGCTTCTTGTCCTTCAGGTAGCTGGTTGCCATGGCGATGGCGCTCTCGGCCGGGGCGTAGAAGGCCGAGCCGGTCTTGAGCAGGGCGACGATCTCGCCGCCGCCGCCACGGGTGCGCTTGACGATGGCGTCCAGGTCGGCCTGCGCCAGCATCCCCTGCTCCACCATTACGCTCAGCGGCAGGCCGCCCACGGTGGTGTGGCGGGTCATGGGGACCATGTCGTCGCCGTGGCCGCCGAGCGTCCAGGCGTGCACGTCCTCCACCGACACGCCGATCTTCTCGGCCAGGAAGTAGGCGAAGCGCGCGCTGTCCAGCACGCCGGCCATGCCGACGACCTTCTGAGCGGGCAGGCCTGAGAACTGCTGCAGCGCCCAGACCATGGCGTCCAGCGGGTTGGTGATGCAGATCACGAAGGCGTCCGGCGCGTGCGCCTTGATGCCCTCGCCCACCGCCTTCATCACCTTCAGGTTGATGCCGAGCAGGTCATCGCGGCTCATGCCGGGCTTGCGCGGCACGCCGGCGGTGACGATGCAGACGTCGGCGCCGGCGATGTCCTCATAGGCGTTGGCGCCGCGCAGCGACACGTCGGAGCCGAACACGCTGGTGGCCTCGGCGATGTCCAGCGACTTGCCCTGGGGGGTGCCCTCGGCGATGTCGAACAGGATCACGTCGCCGAGTTCCGCGCGGGCGGCCACGTGGGCCAGGGTGCCGCCGATCATGCCGGCGCCGATGAGGGCGATCTTCGCGCGAGCCATAGGGTCTCCAGGGTGTTCGGGTTGAGGCCGCTCGCGGCTCGGACGGCGGGGGTCTAGCCCCCGAAGGCCAAGCGGGCAAGACGGCGGCGCTCAGCCCTGCGCCAGCGTCGCCAGCGCCTCGCCCGTGAGCCTGCGGATGCGCCAGTCCTCAAGACTGCGCGAGCCGAGCGCGTCGTAGAAGCGGAGCGCCGGGGCGTTCCAGTCGAGCACCGCCCACTCCATGCGCCCGAGGCCCTCGTCCACGCAGCGCCGGGCCAGCGCGCTCAGCAGCGCCTTGCCGGCGCCCCGCCCACGCGCCGACGGCCGCACGAACAGATCCTCCAGATACAGACCCGAGCGACCCACGAAGGTGGAGAAGTTGTAGAACCACAGGGCGAAGCCGACCGCCTCCCCGTCCGCTTCCGCAATCTCGCAGAAGGCCCGTGGGGCGGGGGCGAACAGGGCGGCCTGGATGTCCTGCGGCGTGGCCTTGGCCTCGTGCTCCAGCCGTTCGTAGGCGGCGAGTTCACGGATCAGGGCGGCGACGAGGGTGCAGTCAGCCTGCTGGGCGGCCCGGACGGACACGCTCACGCCCGGGCGCTCCGGGCCAGGAACGGATGCCGGGCCGCCGAGTTGACTCGAGGCGAGACCGCAGTCGGCGACCGCGTGGTGAAGGAGGATGGTGCGCCCATGGTCGATGTTCCCGAGTACGACGACCAGGACGGAGCCGAGGTCTTCGACGAGGATAACACCAACATCGAGGGCCGCCGCCAGGGCGGCGCCGAGGACGCCGAACAGTTCGAAGACATCCCCGACGTCTACGACGTCACCAGCAAGGTCGGTGATGAGGATGACGACGAAGGCGAGATCGGCGAGGACATGGACGACGAAGAGATCGTCGCCGCCTCGGCTGACGGCGACGAGGACGACGAAGAGGACGATGACCTGAAGGCCCGCTTCCCTGAACGCGGAAGCTCGGAGGATCCTGGTGATGAGAACGACCTCGATCCTGATGACCCCGACCTCACCGACGATATCGACAAGAAGGATCCGCACGAGGTCGAGTTGACCTATGCGGGCGACCTGATGGATGTGGCGGGCGCAGGCTCCAGCGCCGCCAACATGGAATCCGACACACTGGACGACGACGACCTTCGCGACCTCGATTACAAGGACTGACGCCATGCCGATCGATGATCCCAAGACGCCTGCCCACGCGGACGACGACCAGGCCGCCGGTCATCTGACTCCCGAAGACGAGGAGTTGGACGAGCACGGCCACGACAGCGCCCACCGCCGGCGGGATGAACTGTTGGACGAGGGCGTGGAGGAGACCTTCCCGGCCTCCGATCCCGTGGCGGTCAAGCACATCACCTGAGTCTGGCGGCCTGAGCTGAACCGGCAGCTTGGCCGCACCGCTTCGCTTACCGCGAATTCACTGGACCGGAAGGACGCTCCGCGAGAGCCTGATGCCCGTCGAAGAGGGGAGGCTTATATGCGTGTCGTACGATCAGGAGCCCTGTTGATGGCCATCGGCGCCCTGAGCGCATGTCATCCCAGGTCGCTCCACCGTGGCGAGGGGCTAGGCTACGCCCGACGGCCCATGACGGTCGGTCAGATCCTTGTGTGTCCTGATCAGGTCGGCGATCTGAGCCGCACCGCCAAGGGCGAGGACGGCCACACCTGCACCTATGATGGAGCTGATGAGGAGCAGGTGCAGCTCAGTTTAATGCCGCTTGACGGCGCCACGCCCGACACGCGCCTAGCGAGCCTCGGCCAGACCCTAAAGGCCGAGCTGCCCGCCGCCGGCGCGGATGCAGCGAACGGTCACGGCGTCTATGTCGGCGGCGACGAGGCGGGACATCACGCCCATATCGACCTGCCTGGCTTCCATCTGAACGCCTCCGACGGCAAGGCCAGCATCCATATGCCCGGCATCTCCATCAACGCCGACGGCGGCGACGCCAAGGTGACCACCGGCCCGGAGGGACACGAGAATTCAGTGGTGAGCGCCCATCCGGGCGGCGCCGAGATCAGGGTCGGCGGCGTCAATTCCAACGGTGCGGACATGACGTATCTCCTGGCCTCTGACACGCCGGGCCCCACAGGCTTCCGTGTGGTCGGCTACATGGCCAAAGGGCCATCGGCCGGGCCGCTGGTGGTGGCCGTCTTCCACGCCCGCGAGCACGACCACGGCGGCGACGACTTGGCCGCTCATGGCCTGAGCCGCCTTCTCGACATGAACGTGCACGCTCAGGATTAAGCGGCCGGCCTGCTTCTCTAGTGGGTCAGGAATAGGGAGGGGCCGTTCTCGGCGTTCAGCAACGACTTGGTCGCTCCTCCAAAGATGAAGCGTTGGAAGCGGGGATGTCCGAAGGCGCCGGCCACCAGCACGTCCGCTCCGATCTTCGCCACAGCCTGGCTGAGCAGGGGACCGGGTTCGCCCGAGTCGGTCAGCACTTCCGTATCGGCCTGGAGCCCCTGGGACCCGAACCAGGCCTGCAGCCGGTGAGGATCGAATTCCCGCGGCGTGGCGGCCGGGGCGACCAGGACGGTGAGCTGTGCGCGCTGGAGCCACGGCAGGGCGGCGCGCGCCGCGCGGGTGGCTTCGCGTCCACCGTCCCAGGCGACCACCACCCGCTCCAAGCCTCTCCGGCGGGGGACGAACACCGGTCGCCGCTCCTCCAGCAGCACGTGCTGGAACGCCTCGCCGAGCAGGCCCCGCCCCCGTGCAGAGTCTTCGGTGAACACGGCCACGTCCGCAAACCGGGCCTCGTCGCAGAGGCTGGACCAGATGGGGCTCTCCAGCCGGCGGAAGCGCTTTCGGGACCAGCCGACCCGCTCCAGCGCCTTGAGGGCGCGCCCTTCCGCCTCGTCGCTGGCGGCGCGCAGGCTATCCAGGGCGGCGACCTGAGCCGTGCCTAGGAAGCCTTCGCCTGACCAGGGCATGACATCGGCAGGTTCGGGCGGCGCGTAGACGGCCGACAGCTCGGCCCCGAAACGTTCGGCGAAGACCGCGGCGGCCTGCAGCACCACGTCGTCGCATTGGCCGCCCGCCAGGGGCGCCAGGATGCTCGTCCAGCTCATCTCGCCTCCCGTCGTCCACCCTGCGCGGGTTGATCTTTGGCGGCGACTGTCTCACTGCGGATGGGCGCTGCCAAGAAGGAACGAGGTTGGTCAGAGGACGGCGGAAGATGCGCGATACGAGCCCGCGCGCCTGGCAGCGCATGCTGTCGGGCCGCCGGCTTGACCTGCTGCACCCGTCTCCCTTCGACATCGAGATCCAGGACATCGCGCACGGCTTGGCCCGGGTGGCGCGCTGGAACGGCCAGACGGTGGGCGAGCACGCCTTCTCAGTGGCCCAGCATTCGCTGCTGGTGGAGGAGATCTGCGCTCACCTCGATCCGGCCCTCGCGCCTGGCTGGCGGCTGGCGGCGTTGCTGCACGATGCGCCGGAATACGTGATCGGCGACATGATCTCGCCGTTCAAGGCCGCGCTCGGCTTCGACTACAAGAGCTTCGAGCACGGGCTGGAGACGGCCATCCACCTGCGCTTCGGCCTGCCCCCCGCGCCGCCTGCGGCGGTGAAGGGACTGATCAAGCGGGCGGACCAGGTTTCCGCCTATTTCGAGGCTGTTCAACTGGCGGGCTTCTCGGCGCCGGAGGCGCGCAGCCTGTTCGGCGAGCCGCCCGAGGGCTATGCGCCGGTGCTGACGCCGCTCGCTTCGTCTCCCGCCCAGGCCCGCTACCTGGAACGCTTCCACGTGCTGTCCGAAGCTTCGGGCGCCGAGCCGCACGAGGCCGCCATGGACACCGAATAAGCCGGTCAATCCTGCGAGATCATCGTCCCCGGATTTAGCAGGACTATCCCGTCCTCGTCGGCGAACAGAACATCGCCCGGCCGCCAAGCCACCCCGCCGAACGCCAGCGCGACGTCGGTCACGCCCTCGCCCCGCCGCACCGAGCGGCGCGGAGTGGCGCCCAGCGCCTTAACGCCAAGGTCGAGCCGCCCGAGTTCCGCGGTGTCGCGCACCGCTCCCCAGACCACCAGCCCGGCCCAGCCGTTGCGCTGGAAGTCCGCTCCGATCATGTCGCCGACCAGCGCGCACCGAAGGCTGCCGCCGCCATCGACCACCAGCACCCTGCCCTTCCCCGGCGCGGCGCCGAGTTCCTTGATGCGGCTGTTGTCCTCGAAGCACTTCACCGTCGCGATCACCCCGGCGAACCGGACCCTGCCGCCGAAGTCGCGCCAGGTGAGTTGGGGCACACGCGCGAGCGCCTCGTAGGCGTCGCAGAGGTCGCAGGTGGTCCAGCTCACCGGGCGCTTGGTCAGGCGTTGATCAGGTTACGGTCGTGGGCGGCGGCGTTCATGGCCTTCTGCAGCTTCTCGAAGCCGCGCACCTCGATCTGGCGCACCCGCTCGCGGCTGACGCCGTACTGGCCGGCCAGCTCTTCGAGCGTGGTCGGATTGTCCTTCAGCCGGCGCTCTGTGAGGATGTGGCGTTCGCGATCGGTGAGTTCCTGCATAGCCTCTTCCAGGAGGCCCATGCGCAGGTCGCGCTCCTCGTTCTCGGCCACCACGTGCTCGGCGCTCTCGCTGACGGTGTCCACCAGCCAATCCTGCCACTCGCTCTCGCTGTCGGAGCGAAGCGGCGAATTCAGGGAACTGTCCGGCCCTGAAAGCCGCCGGTTCATGGAGATCACATCGTCATTGGTCACACCGAGCTTGGTGGCGATGGACGCCACGTGGTCGGGATGCAAGTCACCCTCCTCCAGCGCGCTGATCTCGGACTTGGCCTTGCGCAGGTTGAAGAACAGCTTCTTCTGCGCCGCCGTCGTGCCGATCTTCACCAGGCTCCAGGAGCGCAGGATGTACTCCTGGATCGAGGCCCGGATCCACCACATGGCGTAGGTGGCCAAGCGGAAACCCTTGTCCGGCTCGAACTTCTTCACCGCCTGCATCAGCCCGACATTGCCTTCGGAGATCACCTCGCCGATCGGCAGCCCATAGCCGCGGTAGCCCATGGCGATCTTGGCCACAAGACGCAGGTGGGAGGTGACCAGCCGGTGCGCGGCCGCGGAGTCCTCATGCTCGCGCCAAGCCTTGGCGAGCATGAACTCCTCGTCCTTGGTCAGCATCGGGAACTTGCGGATTTCAGTCAGGTAGCGGGAGAGCCCGCCTTCCGGCGAGATCATCGCCAGAGCGTTGGTAGCCATGAAGCCTTGTATCCCCTAGAAGGAAAGCCATATCCGGGGCGTCGCACGACCATTGCAGGCGGTCGTAGGAGGCGGCGTCTCGTCTGTGTGCAACTGCGAGATATAGGCGAAAGTTGCGGCCCGTTTAAGGCTTGCGCATTCCCGGAGCGGCAAAGCCAGGCGCCAAGCTCAGGTTTCCTGAGTCATTACAATGCCCGTCACAGCTTCGTGAGCTCATCTTCGAGCACTTGCATGTCCGCGGGTGGAGCCGTCTCGAAGCGCAGCCGCTGGCCTGTCACGGGATGGACGAAGCCGAGCATCGCGGCATGCAGCGCCTGCCGCTGCAGGGCGCTGGTGGCCACCGCCTCAAGCACGGCTGCGGCCGGCGCGCCCTGGCCGTAGACCGGATCACCCAGGCACGGAGCGCCCTTGTGCGCGAGGTGGACCCGGATCTGGTGCGTTCGGCCGGTCTCCAGCCGACAGTGCACCCGGGCCGCCAAGGGTCGCTGCGCTGGGCCATAGACGGCCTGCAGGTCGTAGTGGGTGATTGCTTCACGGCCGCCGGTCTTCAGCACCGCCATCTTCTTGCGATCGTGCGGAGAGCGACCCAGGCGGGTGGTGACCGTACCGCGCGACGGAGCGGGCGCCCCGCGGGTCAAGGCGAGATAGACGCGCTCCAGGTCATGGGCGGCGAAGAGGGCGGCGAGCCCCTGGTGCGCGCGGTCCGACTTGGCGGCGACCATGACGCCGGAGGTGTCCTTGTCCAGCCGGTGCACGATCCCTGGACGCAGCACGCCGCCAATCCCCGACAGCGAGCCGGCGCAGTGGTGCAGCAAGGCGTTGACCAGGGTGCCGTCGGGCGTGCCGGGTGCAGGGTGGGCGGCCATGCCGGCCGGTTTGTCGACGACGATGATGTCCGCGTCCTCGTAAAGGATCGTCAGCGGCAGATCCTGCGGCTGGGGCTCCGCGGCCTCGGGCGGGGGGACAAGCAGGACGTACGTGCCGGGTCGAGCTTTGGCGGAGGCGTCGGTCAGCGCCAAGCCGTTCAGGCTGAGCGCGCCGGCCGCGATGAGCGCCTGCAGCCTTGATCGGGAGAACTCGGGCGCAGCGGCGGCCAGCGCCTTATCCATCCGCTCGCCTGCGGCGTTGAAGGGGAGGACGACGGAGAGCGCCTGGCCGCCCTCCTCGTCGTCGAACAACTCACTCATGGCTTCGCCCATGATGGAGGAAGGACAGGGATGAGGGTGCTAGCGCGACTTCGGCGGAAAGGAGCGCCGCACCGCCGCCTGAGACTTCAGGCGACGGCGCTGACACCAGGGGGGGCGCCTGTCCTATTGAAACGGGAGACGCCTTATTCCCGCTCCACAAGGCGCCCGTCCTCCACCACGCGATAGAAGCAGGAGCGGAAGCCGACGTGGCAGGCGCCGCCGTCGCCCTGGGGCCGCACCTTCAGCCACACCGCGTCCTGGTCGCAGTCCACCCGCACCTCCGCCACCCGCTGGACCTGGCCGGAGGTGGCGCCCTTGCGCCAAAGCTCGCGGCGCGAACGGCTCCAGTAATGCGCCTCGCCGGTGTCGAGGGTCGCCTGCAGCGCCTGCGCATTCATCCAGGCCAGCATCAGCACCTCGGCGGTTTCCGCGTGGGTGACCACCGCCGCGATCAGGCCGTCCGGCCCGAAGCGCGGCGTCAGGACCTCGCCGCGCTCCAGCGCCGCCGTTTCACCGGGCGGCGGAAAGCTCACGCCAGCGCCGGCTGAGCCGCGAGCTGCTCGACGGGCGGACGGCTTGCGCGGGGGTCCGCCTTCACGGGCATGGCCCGCAGGCCGAGATCACGCATCAAGGCGCTGTCGGCGTCCTCGCCTGGGAGGGGCGTGGTCAATAGGCGGCCGCCCACGAAGATGGAGTTTGCGCCGGCTGAGAAGCAGAGCGCCTGCAGCTCGCGGCTCATGCCCTCGCGTCCGGCGGCGATGCGGACCATGGCGCGCGGGCAGACGGTGCGCGCCACCGCGACCGTGCGCACGAACTCGATCCCGTCGATGGCGGCCGAACC
>CALMGB010000424.1 GCA_937863535.1 uncultured Caulobacteraceae bacterium | reverse complement strand
GCCAGAACGCCGCCGCCTGCGTGTCCCTTTCCACTTCACAATGTCAATGACCTACTTGGCGAGAACCAAGTCCGACGAAACGAAACCCCATCGATCGGCTGGGGAGCGGCGATTTACGGATCACCGAACCCGCTGTCAACCAGAACCTCGAGAGGTTTCTTGCAGCCCGCGACCGGAGATCGCGAACGGCAAAACTCCGTCCAGGCCGCCGAGGCGAGCCCCAAGCTCCAGACGAATCAGCTGAGGGAGCTGAAGATAGCGCGGCAGGCGAATTACGCAAGTGTTTTAAGCGGCGAGGCGCCACTTTCCTACCGACCGCCTCAGCCGGCAGCGATGTAAGCCTTCAGGCTTTGCGCCTCCTCCACGGTCTCGGCGATCTTGGCCTTCACCAGATCGCCGATGGAAAGAATGCCCACAAGCTTGCCCTTCTCGCAGACCGGCAGATGGCGGATGCGACGGTCGGTCATGCGGGCCAGCAGGGAGTCTACCGTTTCCTTGGGATCGGCGTAGATGACGTCGCGGGTCATGAAGGCGGAGACCGGCTGGTCCAGCGCGCCAGGGCCGCCGTGTACCAGGGCGCGGACCACGTCGCGCTCGGAGAAGATGCCGGCGACACCGTCGCGCTCGCCGTGCACCACCAGGGCGCCCACCCGACGCTCGTGCAGCTGGGCGGCGGCGGATGACACGGTGGAGTCCGGACTGACGGTGAAGACGAGGTCGCCCTTCGCCCTGAGGATACCGGTGATCAGCATAGCATCTCTCCCTTGATCCGCGCCTTGGCGGCGCTTGTCGTTGAAGGAGCCTCCGCCAACCGGCGCAGTGTTGCAAGCTTTCAACAGGTGCTCGCCATCAAAAAGACGCGACGGCGGGGGCGCGGCGGCTGAATGGCGCGATCAGCAGCAGGCCTGCGGCATAGCCGAACAGGTGCGCCTCCCAGGCGATGGGCGCGCCGCCGGAGCCCACGTCGATCCAGCGGAGCGCCATCAGCAGGTTGATGAAGCCCCAGGCGGCCGCCATACCGATCACCGTGCGCGAGCGGAAGGGCGCCAGCGCTCCTGGCCGGTCGATCAGGCGCGAGGTGGCGCCCATCAGGCCAGATATAGCGCCAGACGCCCCGACCAGGACGTCGGCCCGGCCCCAGTGCAGCAGCACGTAGCCCAGCGAGGAGAGCAGGCCGCACACCAGATAGAAGGCGAAAAACCTCCAGGCCTGGCTGCGCCCGAACCAGCGGGCCACCGGCGTGCCGAAGGCCAGGGCGCCCACGGCGTTCAGCAGGGCATGCGCCCAGCCGCCATGCACCACCATGACGGTGAGCAGCCCCCAGAGACGTCCCTGCGCGACCTGCAGGGGCGCGAGGCCGAGCGCGGAGACCACCGCGTCCGGGTCCGGCGACAGGCTCTGCAGCAGGTAGCCGCCCACGATGCTGGCCACCACCACGAGCACGGTGGCTGGCGCGTTGAATAGCGGCTCGTGGGCCGGGCGGGAGCGGGTCATCGGCGCACTATGCTTAATTCGAGCCCTCGAGGCGGGGCGGCCCGTAAACTTACCTCTTCTTTACGCCGATCTGGTTTGTTTCGGGACGGTTCGAGCGACCCGCCTTGTCTCAAGGGCGGCCTACGCCCGGCCACAGTGGGCCGTCGCGGCCGCGGGAACGCGGTTCTGGGGCCTTCGCGTAAGGGAGCAGGCCGAGCATGTCACAGCGAGCAAGGCCTCCGGGGTGGGCGGCCGGGGCGGTCGCCCTCGTCGCCGCCATGGTCGTCGCCTCCGCAGGCCTCGCGCACGCCCAGAGTGGGTCCAGCACCCTGTCGGGTTTCAGCCAGGGCTTCAACGGCGGCCTGTCCACCATCCAGGGCGCGGTCAACGTCTCGACCCGGGACGCCAACGGCAACCTGACCATCGTGGACGGCGTCACCCAGATCGGCTCGGACCAGAGCATGTTCGCCAAGGCCGGCAGCACCACCGGCGCGTCTGACAACTTCTCCGGTGCGGGCGCCGTCGGCGGCGCGACGGCCATCGGCAACAACCTGAGCGTCAACGTCTCGGGCAATTACAACACGGTCATCGTGAACTCGACCCAGACCAACACCGGCGCCGTGTCGGCCACCACAACCCTGAACGGGAAGGTAAACCTTGATGCCGCCGCTCAATAGCCTCGCCTCGATGGCGGTCCTCCGCAGGTCCAAAGTGCTGGCCTTCGCCGGCGCGGCTTCGGTTGCGCTCGCAGGCTGCATCTCGCCGGTGGCGGGGCCAGGCGGCAACTACGCCAGCCCGATCGGCGACGCGCCGGTGACCGCCAACCCCACCCCCTATTCCGCCGCGCTGGTGTGCCTGTCCGAATACGCCCAGCACTACGGCGTGCGCGCGCCGCGGATCGCGGTCGGCCGGATCGCCGACTACACCGGCAAGGCGGAGGACAATGGCGGCCGCGAGGTCACCCAGGGCGCATCCCTGATGGCCATCTCGGCGCTCGCCAAGGCCGGCGCGCCGCTGGTGGAGCGCTACGACACCAGCGTCTCGGAGCTGGAGCTCAAATACGCCAACAACAAGCTCATCTCCGACCAGGCCGGGCCCGGCGGCGGGCCGGAGGGGCCTGCGCCGTTCCGCAAGATCATGGCCGGCCAGGTGCCGGGCTCCGACTTCTATCTGGTCGGCGGCATCACCGAGTTGAACTACAACATCCGCTCGTCGGGCATCAACGGACAGGGCGGCAAGCAGGACGCGACGCAAGGCACGGGCCTGCTCACCGGGCAACTGTACGTGATGAACGTAGCGCTGGATCTGCGCCTGGTGGAGACCAAGACCATGGAGGTGGTCGACGTGGTCTCCTACCAGAAGCAGATCTACGGTCGCCAGGTGGGCGCCGGCCTGTTCAAGTTTTTCGGCTCCAACGTCATCGACATCTCAGCCGGCGAAGGCGGGCTGGAGCCGATCCAGCTGGCGGTCCGCGCCATGATCGAGCGGGCGACGGTGGAGATGATGTCCAACCTCTACGGCGCGCCGGGCCCACAGGCCTGCGTCGATCCCAACAACGACCCCATGGGTTCGCCCACCACCACCGGGCTCACCGGCGGCTACGTCCCCGCCTACAACAACCTGGATCAGAACAATGCGCGCACACGTGAAGATCCTAATGGCTGGGACGGTGGCCGTGGCGGCCAGTCTGTCGCTCTGCGGGGTCGCTACTAGCCAGCAGGCGGACGGCACGCCGGCGGCGGGGTCGAACACCTACCTGAACGACCAAGTGCAGCTCGGCGACGTCGTCGCCGGGCAAACCTTGAACGTGCAGCAGGCGACCACGGGCGCGAGCGCGGTGACGACTTCGGTGGCCAACGCAGTCAGCGCCGGCGCGACCAATGCTGACTTGGCCTTCCAGTCCAGCCAGGCGGCGAGCGGCTCGGTGTCGGCCAACACCAGCGTGCTGGTGAACGGCGGGGGCTCGCAGTACCTGATCGGCTCGACCTCGGCGACGGGCAACACCGCCACCGCCTCGACCTGCTGCGGAACCCTGTCGGGAACCTCGACCCAGAGCCTGACCGGGCCGGGCGTAGGCGCCACCAGCGACGTCTACCATGGCGGTTATGCGGCCACGACTTCGGTGGACGCCACAGCCCTCGGCAACACGCAAGGATGGAACACCAACACCGGGGTGATCAACGCCACCTCCAACCAGTCCAGCTATGGCGGGGTGACCGCGGTCAACACCGCGACCGTCCAGGCGACGGACGAGGCGAGCTACACCGCCACGGCGGTGGCCAACGACGTGGAGGCCTATGGCACGACCTCGCCGGTGACGCTCACGGTGAACCAGTCTCAGGCCGGCGTGACCCAGGCGATCGCGGCGAACGCCCAGGACTATGGCGGAGACGCGGCGTCCACGACCTCGGCTGTGGCCAACAACTTCAACGTCTATTCCGATAGCTACGGCAACTTCATCGACGCGACCCAGGCCAACACGGGCGCGGTGAACGTCTCCAACAACCAGACGGTGGGGACTTGGTACGGCACGGCGGCGACCACCGGCTACGGCGTCGGCAACAGCACCGTGGTTTCGAACGCCGGCTCCTATACCCAGGCCACCACCGACCAGAACAACGCCGGCGGCATCACGGTGAACTCGAGCTTCTACGGCGGTTCGCTGGGCGACGGCGGGAACGCCTATGTCAGCGCCACCGGCGTCGGCAACGCGGTGAGCGCCTATGCCTGCGCCACCTGCAACGGCACGATCAGCGCCCACAACAAGCAGGTGAACTCCGGCTCGGTGCATGCGGGGGCGGCGCTGACGGCGCAGAACGTCAGCACCGCCAGCGGCGTGGCGAGCGCGGTGGGCAATACGGCGACCTACGACGTGGTATCGTCGGGCAGCAACTGAGGCGGCCTTTCCCCTTTTGAAGAGGGCGAAGGCTCAGACCGCACTAGCGAACGGCCGCCTGCCGCTCCACATCCGGCGCATAAGGCCTTCCGGCGCGGGCTGCGGAACGCCCATGGCGGCCAGCTTCTTGTCAATGGCCTTCAGCACCATCTTGGCCGACCAGCGGTGGGCGGTGAAGAAGTCCGCCGCCAGCGGACCGGCGAGCGGCACAGCGGTGATCCCCGTCCGGCCGAGCAGCAATGCGCCGCACTTGGCGAGCGTCGTGACGGGCACTCCGGCGCGCACGCCCTGGTATAGGATGTAGCCGCCGGCCGCTGTGCTGTAGACCTCGCCGACGCCCGGCAGCCAAGCGAGCACGCCATCCAGGCCGAGCCGCAGTCCGCCGATCTTCACCAACCCGTCGGAGAGGCGGGCGACCTGCTCCACCCGGCGGCGGATGTCCTGCAGTTCCGGGACGGTGGGCTCCAGCACGGCGTTCTCCTTCAGCGCTGAACTACACATCTATGCGCAACAATACAGATGGGAAGCATGCGCCGGCTTGCAACGGTCGCGGCTCAGAGCGCCGGCTGGGCGGAGACCGTACCCTCCGGGATCGCCTTCACGTCGGTGAAGCCGCCAAGGGACATGCAGTCCTTCAGCTCCTGGTCGATGATGTTCAGCGACTTGGTCACGCCCTTGCCGCCGTTGGCCGCCAGCCCGTACATCCAGGCCCGGCCGCTCAGGCACGACTTGGCCCCGCGCCCCATGGCCTTGACGATATCGAAGCCGCTGCGCAGGCCTCCGTCCCAGAACACCTCCACCTGGTCGCCCACCGCCCGGGCGATCTCCGGCAGCACCGAGATGGTGGAGGGCGCGCTGTCCAGCTGCCGGCCGCCGTGGTTGGAGACGATGATGGCGTCCGCGCCCAGGTCCACCGCGCGCTTGGCGTCGTCCACCCGCATGATCCCCTTCAGGATCAGCTTGCGGGGCCAGAGCGAGCGGACCCAGGCGATGGTCTCGATGTCGATGGAGTTGTCCAGGCCGTTGTTCACCCACTCGGCCAGGGGGATCACCCACTTCGCCTCCGGGTGCTCGGGCGCCATGTTGGCGAAGGTCTGCGACTTGCTGGCCAGCATCCGCACCGCCCAGGGCAGGTGCAGAGCCATGTTGGCGACGTTGGAGGGCATCAGGTGGATGGGCGCCACCAAGCCGTTCCGGTTGTCGGACCAGCGCTGGGAGTGGACGTGCACGTCCAGCGTCATCACCAGAGCCGAGCAGCCGACCGCGTCCGCACGCTCAATCACGTGCTGGTTCACCGCACGGTCTTTCATCATGTAGAGCTGCTGCCAGAAGGGCGTCTTCACCGCTTTCGCGATGTCCTCCATGGAGTTGATGGAGAACAGGGACAGGCAGAAGGGGATACCGAACGCCTCCGCCGCCTTCGCGGCCGCGATCTCCCCGTTCGGCCACACGATCCCGCACATGCCCACCGGCCCCATGGCCATGGGCATGGAGGCCTTGTCGCCGACCATGGTCACGGTGGTGTCGAGCTTGGACACGTCGGCCATGACGTGTTCGTTCAGGGCGAGCGCGTTCAGGTCGTCGCGGTTCCTGTGCAGGGTCAACTCGTCATAAGCGCCCCCGTCCACGTACTGGAACACGGCCTTGGGCAACTTGCGGTGCGCACGGTCGCGCAAGTCGTCGACGTTGACGATGACGCTCATGGGCGGCTCTCCAGGATGTTGTCCTCCCCTGCATAGCGGGGGAGGTGGCGCGGCGTGTTACGCGCCGTGACGGAGGGGGCGTCGCCGCGGTTGCTGTATCCAGGCTTGAGGCGGCAGCGGCGATGACGCCCCCTCCACCAGGCTTCGCATGGGCCCCCTCCCCCGCTGCGCAGGGGAGGGGAAGGGATAACCGCCCTCACAGCTCGCCTCGCCTCGCCAGCGACTCGATCCGGTCGGCGCAGCGGAGCGCCAGCGCCTGGATGGTCAGGGACGGGTTCACGCCGCCGGTGGTGGCGAAAAGCGAGCCGTCGCAGACCCACAGGTTCGGTATGTCCCAGGACCGCCCGTCGGCGTTGACCACGCTGGTGCGCGGGTCGTCACCCATCCGGCAGGTGCCCAGCAAGTGACTGGTGTCGTCGTTGCGCCATTGGTCCCGACCGCCGGCGGCGTCGAGCATATGACCCATGAACTTCACGGAGTGCTCGATCAGCCGCTTGTCGTTGTCGGAATAGCTGAAGGTGACCTTGGGTATCTTCAGCCCGTACTGGTCGAACTCGTCGTCCACCAGGGTGACGGTGTTGCAGGCCCGGGGCTCCACCTCGCCCACCGGCACGAAGCCCATGGTATGGTTGTAGTCCGCCATGCCGCGCTGCAGATCCTCGCCCCACAGCCCCCGGGAGGTGGCGAGGTTCTGCCCCCATTCGCGCGCCAGCGGCCCCTGGCTCATGAAGGCGTAGCCGCCGTGGAAGTCCTTGCCCTCGTCGGTGTAGTTCCAGTGCTCGGTGACCGCCATGTTGGGCGGCCCCTTGCTCCAGCGAATATCCTCCTCGAACGTCGCCCAGACGCCCGGCCCCGACTGGGTGGTGAGATAGGCGCCCACGCAGCCCGAGCTGTTGGCCAGCCCGTTGGGGTGCTTCGGCGTCGCCGAGTTCAGCAACAGCCGCGGCGTCTCTATGGCATAGCCGGACACCACCACGTTCCTGGCCTTCTGCACCCGCCACTCGCCCTCGCGATGGTAGCGAACGCCGGTGGCGCGGGCGCCGTCAGCGCTCGTCTCCACCTGGCCGACCATGGCCATGTCGCGAATTTCGGCGCCGGCCTTCACCGCGCGCGCCGCCCACACGACCAGTGCGCTCTGCTTGGCGTTGGTGGAGCAGCCGTAGTGGCAGTAGCCGCGGTAAACGCAGGGTGGGCTCTTGCCGTGCGGGGCGGAGACGGTGGCGAGAGGGGTGGAGCACCACTTGATCCCCATCCTGTCCGCCGCCCGCCCCAGGATCAGCCCCGGCGCGTTCACCTCGTGCGGGCGGTAGGGATAAGGGCCGCGGGGCGGCCCCCAAGGATACTTGACCGGGCCTGAGATGCTCAGCGCCCGTTCGGCCTGATCGTAATAGGGCGCGATCTCCTCATAGGTGACCGGCCAGTCGTAGCCGTAGCCGAGCTTGGATCGCGACTTGAACCATTCGGGGCGGAAGCGCAGCGACACCATGGAGAAGTGGACGGTCGACCCGCCCACCCCCTTGCCGCAGTTGTTCCCTGCGAGCGCGATGGGGTCGGCCCCGCCGGTGATGCGCGGGTCCGTCCAGTACAGCATCTCCTGCGCCAACTCGTCGGAGGCGAAGTCTTCGAGCGGCCGCCAGTAGGGGCCGGCGTCGAAACAGACGACGGAGAAGCCCTTCTCCGCCAGCCGCGCGGCCAGGGTCGCGCCGCCGGCGCCGGCGCCCACGATGGCGAAGTCGACCTCCTCGGTGTCGGCGTGACAACGCATCGGCACCCAACCGTCGGGCACGAAGACGTCCGGCGCGCGACCGTCTTTGGCGCGGGGAGTGACAGGGTCATGGGGGCTGGCGGAAGTGCTCATGCCACGCCGCTCCCCCGGGGCTTGCGGGCGCCGCCCGGTTTGGCTTCGCGCGCCTCCCAAGGGTCGTGCTCGTTCAGCCCCATGCGGACATAACCCCGCGGACTGGCCGGACCGCCGAAGCCCATCTCGCTCCAGGCCGCCGGATGGGCGTAGTAGATGCCCACAACCTCACGCAGCAGGGTGCTGGTGAAGAAGTCACCGGCCTTCAGGCCATGCCAGACCCTGGCGTCCACCTCGCCCTTCTGGATGCGCTTCAGCAGGATGACCTGCGTCTCGACGTCCAGCGCGATGAACGGGCGCACATAGTCGGTCCTGGCCTGCTCGTCGATCGCCTTCAGCCCTCTATGCCAAGCCTCCGCTTCCGGCAGCGCCCCTTCGATCCGGTAGCCCTCGGTGTCGCCCTCGTGCAGGCGGGCGTCCAGCCAGCAGGTGATCGGGACCGGACCACCGCGCTGGGGCGTGGGCGCCAGGCGCGCGCAGAGCACTTCCATCAAGGCCCACTCCTCCTCGCTGAAGAAGCGCCGCGGCGGCGTCTCGCCCAGGCGCTTGCGCAGCACGTGGCGGGTCTTGTCGTCGAAGGAGACGGTGTCCCACTTGGCGAGCACGTCGTAGTCCGGATAGCTGCGCGTCATAGCTCGCCTCGGGCGGCCAGGGCCTCGATGCGGTCGGCGGTCCGCAGCGCCATGGCCTGGATGGTCAGGGACGGGTTCACCCCGCCGGTGGTCGGGAAGGTCGAGCCGTCGCAGACCCACAGGTTCGGGTGGTCCCATGTGCGCCCGTCCGGGTTCACCACACTGGTGCGCGGATCGTCGCCCATGCGGGCGGTGCCGTTGAGATGGTTCGTATCCTGCTCCTGGCGGAAGATGTCTGTGGCGTTCGCACCCTCCAGGCAGCCCTGCATCTGGTCCATGCTGTGGGCGATCAAGGCCTTGTCGCCTTCAGTCCAGCTGTAGGTGATCCGAGGGATGCGGAGACCGTACTGGTCGACCTCGTCGGCCAGGGTGACGCTGTTGTGCACGGACGGCAGGCCCTCGCCCACCACCTTCATGCCGACCATGTGGTTGTAGTCCAGCATGGCGTGGCGCAGGTCTGAGCCCCACAGCTTCCTGGCGCCGACCTGGATGTTGACCCACTCCTGCGGCATCGGCCCCTGGCTCATCAGCGTGTAGCCGCCGGGGAAATTCTTGTCGTCGCAGTAGTTCCAATGTTCGGAGACACACAGGATTGGCGGCCCCTTGTACCAGCGCGACTCCTCTTTCGTGCGTCCGAAGACGCCCTGGTTAGGCTGGGTCATCAGGTACTTGCCCACCAGTCCCGAGCTGTTGGCCAGTCCGTCCGGCGCGTCCGGACAGGCGGAGTTCAGCAGCAGGCGGGGCGTCTCGATGGCGTAGCCCGCCACCACCACGTTCTTGGCCTTCTGGAAGCGCCAGGCCCCCTCGCGATGGTAGTGCAGCCCGGTGACCTGGCCGCCGCTCCCAAGCTCCACCCGGCCGACCATGGCGAGGTCACGCACCTCCGCCCCGGCCTTCAGGGCGCGTGGGATCCACACCACCAGGGCGCTCTGCTTGGCGTTGGTGGAGCAGCCGAAGCGGCAGAAGCCCCGCTGCACGCAGGGCGGCGACTCGCCTCGCGGTGCGGAGACGGTGGCCAGGGGCATGGGCGCCCACTTCATGCCCATGTGCTCGCAACCCACAGCCATGGCCTGCGCGCAGGCGTTCATGGGGTGCGGCCGATAGGGATAGGCCGGGCGCGCCGGACCCCAGGGATAGGAGAGTGGGCCGGAGATCGACAGGGCGCGCTCGACCTGGTCGTAATAGCCCCACATCTCGCGCCAATCGACCGGCCAGTCCGCGCCATAGCCGAGGAGCGTCCGCGCCTTGAAGTGCTCGGGCCGGAAGCGGAGCGAGACCATGGCGAAGTGAACGGTGGAACCGCCCACGCACTTGCCGGAATTATTGCCGCCCATGACCAGCGGGTCGGCGCCGTCCACGATGCGCTCGTCCAGCCAGTACAGCTTGGACTGCGACTCCTCGTCCGAAGCGAAGTCCTCCAGCGGGCGGAAGAACGGCCCAGCGTCGAAAGCGACAACCGAGAAACCCTTCTCCGCCAGTCGCGCCGCCAGCGTCCCACCGCCTGCTCCGGTTCCGACGATGGCGAAGTCCACCTCTTCGGTCTCGGAGTACTGGCGCATGGGCGTCCAGCCGCCTTCACGGAACACGTTAGGCGCACGGCCGTCGCGAGCTAGGGGGGTGCTGGCTTCGAAGTCGCTCATCTCCTCCCCTGCGCAGCGAAGGAGCAAGACCAAGCTAAGCTTGATGGAGGGGGCGTAGCCGCAGTCGCGGGTTCCGGAGCTGACACTTCGCCGCCGACGAAGCCCGCTCCGTCATGGCGACGCCTCACATGTTCACCGGCCGACACGGCTGTTCGCCTTCCGCGCCTCGGCCTCACGGCCGGGTTGGGCCTCGGCGGCCTCCCATGGGTCGCGCTTGTCGAAATCCAGCCGCACGTAGCCACGCGGGGAGGCCGGGCCGCCGAAGCCGATCTCGTTCCAGGCGCTGGGGTGGGCGTAATAGGCGCGGGGGATTTCGGCCATCACCCGCTCGGCGAAGAACAGCGCGCAGGGCATGTCGCCCCATGCCGGGTCGTGCAGGCCGCCCGCCGCCATCCGGCCGACCAGCGCATCCTGAGAGGCGGGATCGAGGGCTGCGAACCCGCGACCGTAGGCGCGCTGCGCCTCCGCCTCCAACGCGGCAAGACCCCGCTGCCAAGCTTCACGCAGAGGCGGCAGCTCGGCGTTGCGGAAGCCGGCACGCTTGTCCAGCCAGAGCTTTTCGTCGACATAGGCGGCCAGCGGCACGGGGTGGGTGCGCTCCCCCTGCGGCAGAATGCGGCCGCACAGGGCCTGCAGGGTGGCGAAAGCCGCCGCGTCCAGAAACCTCGGCCCTGGATGCACCGCTAGCCGCTGGTCCAGCGCGGTGCGCGTGGCGTCGTTCCAGGACGGCGTCGCGCGTTTATCCGCGACGTCGTAGTCCGGATAACGGTCACGCATCCTCAAGGTCCCGCAGACGCAACGCCGCCAGCGCCGCGATCGCCAGGGCCGAAAAACTGGGCGGGGCCGGCAGAGGCGGCCCATCCACCACGTTCTGGCTCCAGTTCCGCCAGCCGCCCATGGCGCGCGACACGCCAAAGGCGTGGAAGCCCACCCCGGCGATTCCCATGGCTGAAGTCAGCCAAAGCCAGCTGCGCGTCATCGGACGGCCATCCCGCTCGCCCGCCGGCTCGATGGCCGCCTTTGCGGTGAGAGCGGCGGCGATGGGCGGGAGGCTGACCGGCAGCCACATGAAGGGGTTCTGGAAGCTGCCGCGAAAGTGCATCAGCCCCGCTTCGCTGACGGTGCCCATCAGGCCGAGGGCGGTGAAGGCCGACAAAGCCCGGCCGACGGGAATGCCGAACAGCTTCAGCCGGTCCGGATGGGAGGTTTCCGCGATCTCGTCGGCCGCGAGCCCGATGGCCCCGGCGAGAGACAGCGCGGCCGGCGCCCCGATCGGCGCCGCATAGAAAGCGTTGAGCCAATTCAGCCCGCCCGGGCGCCGCAGCACGTTGTAGGTGTGGAAGCCCACCCCGATGGCGCCCACCGCGCCGGACAGGGCGTACATCCCATCCCGCATCCGTCGAGGCAGCCATTGACCTGAGGCCCCGTCGATCCCGGCCGCCATCGTCACGGCCGAAACCACCAGGGGCGTGTACATGCCCGGATTGTCGAAGGAGCCGCGGTAGTGCTCGACCGCACTGTCGGCGAGCACCGAGGCGCCCAGCATGGCGCTCGCGCCATGCAGCATCCGCGCTTCGCTCGCCGCCGACTTTCCGCCAGGCCACCACGGCGGCCTGGACTTGGGTTCGGCCTTCTCCAGGAACAGGCCGTCGCCCCCCCCCGCGGGGGGGGGGGTCCCGGGGGGGGGGCTCGCCCGGGGGCCCCCCCCACCCGCGCCTCTTGGGGTCCGCGGCCCCCCCCCCGGCCGGCGGGGCTCCCGCTCATTCCTTGTGGCCGATGACCGAGGCGAGCACCTGGCTCATGGCGCCCCTGATCATGCCGCCCTCGTCGCTGTCGCCCTGCTGGATAGTGTTCATGAATTTCTTGGCCTGCTCCAGGGTGATATGCGGAGGGAGCGGCGGCACCTCCCGGTCGGTCTTCACCTCAAGCACCACCGGGATCGGAGAGGCCAGGGCTTGGTCCCAGGCGGCGCTGAGGTCTTTGGGATCGTCGACATAGATACCCTTCAGCCCGACCAGTTCGCCGAACTTGTGGTAGGCGATGTTGGGCAGGGACTGAACGGCGTCATAGCGGGGCATGCCCTCCATGATCCGCTGCTCCCAGGTCACCTGGTTCAGGTCCTCGTTGTTGAACACGCAGCAGATCCAGGTCGGCGTAGTCCACTGCTTGTAGTATTTGGCCACGGTGATGAGCTCGGCCATGTTGTTCATCTGCATGGCGCCGTCGCCGACCAGGGCGATCACCGGTCGGTCCGGGTGGGCGAACTTGGCGGCGATGGCGTAGGGCACCGCCGCGCCCATCGACGCCAAGCCGCCGGAGAGCGACAACATCTGGCCGCGCTTCACCTTAATGTCGCGAGCGTACCAGTTGGCGCAGGAGCCGGAGTCAGAAGTAACGATGGCGTTGGCGCCGAGCTTGGGCGACAGTTCCGACACCACGCGCTGGGGGTTCACTGGGTTGGCCGGCGCCATGGCCCGCTTCTCCATCAATTCCCACCACGCCTTCACGCCCTTCTCGATGCCGTCCCGCCACTTGGTGTCGGTCTTGGCCTCGATCAGGGGAAGGAGCGCGCGCAATGTCTCGACGCTGTCGCCGTGCAGGTTCGACTCGCAAGGGTAGCGCGAGCTGAGCATCGAGGCTTCGAGGTCGATCTGAACGCCGCGGGCCTGGCCGGTCTTGGGCAGGAACTCCGCCCAGGGAAATCCCGTGCCGATCATCAGGATGGTGTCGCAATCGTCCATCATGTCCGAAGACGGCTTGGAGCCCAGCAGCCCGATGGTGCCGGTCACCCAGGGCAGGTCGTCCGGCAGGGCCGCCTTGCCCAGCAGCGCCTTGGCGCAGCCGGCCTTCAGCTTGTCGGCGATGGCGATCACCTCGTCGGTGGCGTGCAGCGCGCCGGCGCCGACCAGGATGGCCACCTTCTTGCCGGCGTTCAGAACCTCGGCCGCGCGGCGAAGGTCCACCTCCTTGGGCACGATGTGGGGCCTCTGGTAGCCTGGGCCGGTGCGGGTGTAGCCGTGGGCGCGGGTAGGCGCCTCGTAGGGGCTGTCGGACAGGTCGTTGGGCATGATGGCGACGGCCACACCGTTGCGGGACTTGGCGAAGCGCATGCCGCGGTCGATGATCATCGCCACCTGCTGGGGCTGGGTCGCCTCCTGCACATACTCCGCCACGTCGGAGAACATGCGGTCCAGGTTGATCTCCTGCTGGTAGTGGGCGCCGCGCACCGAGCGCCCTGCTCCGCCGGTGATGGCGAACACCGGCTGGTGATCCGACTTGGCGTCATAGAGGCCGGTGATCATGTGGGTCGCGCCGGGACCGCCGGTGGACAGGCACACGCCGGTCTCCCCGGAGAACTTGGCGTAGGCCGAGGCCATGAACGCCGCCATTTCCTCGTGGCGAACCTGGACGAAGTTGAACTTGTCGCCGGCTTTCTGCAAACCCTTCAGCACGCCGTTGATGCCGTCGCCGGGGTAACCGAAGATCGTGTGGACCCCCCAAGCTTCCAGGCGCTCGACGAAGAATTCACCGACGGTTTGCTTGGCCACGGAGCGGCTCCTGTTCGGGTACGGCGCGGGGCGGAGGGTCGAGCCGCGCGCGGAAAGATCGTGGAAAGAACAGCTACCCTCCCCCGATGTTCCGACGGGCCGGCTTCAAAAGCCGCCGCCCACCACCGCTCATGGGCCGCACAGCCCATCATCATTCCGCCGCCTTGCGCTCGCACCGCTACGCCTTGAACATCCGAGCGACGGGAGGAAATGCATGAGGATCCGGACGGCGAGCCTGGCGATCGCGGCGGCGGTCTGGATATCGGGCGCCTTGTCGGCTCGGGCCGAGGACGGGGCGGCGGTCTTCGCCGCCACCACGCTGGATCTCTCGGCTGACGGCCGCGCGGAGGTCGCGCCCGACCTGGCCACCATCCAGGTCGGCGTCCATGCAGAGGCGCCCACCGCCTCGGCCGCCCTGGCCAAGCAGCGCGCGGAGATGAACACCGTCTTCGCCACCCTCAGGGCTCAGGGCCTGGCCGACCGGGACATCCAGACGTCCGAACTCAGCCTCTCGCCGCAGTACGTGGACGACGCCAAATCACCGCGGCGACTCGGCAGCTACCAGGCTTCCAACGGCGTCACGGTGCGGCTGCGCGACATCGCCCGGGTCGGCGGCGTGGTGGACGCGCTGGTCGCCGCCGGGGCGAACGAGATCGACGGGATCGGCTTCGGCCTCTCCGATCCCGGCGCCGCCGAGGATGTCGCGCGTCGCGCCGCGCTGAAGGCGCTGCAGGCCAAGGCGGATCTCTACGCCGCCGCAACCGGCTATCGCATCCGCCGCCTGGTGCGCCTGAGCGAGAGCGGTGGCCTCCAGCCCCAGCCCATGGGGATCATGGCCATGCGCCGGATGGCGACCCCGGTCGCCGCCGGAGCGCTGACGGTGCAGGTGGGCGTCACCGCAGAGTACGAGCTGGTGCGCTGAGGCGCCCGCCTCGCGCGCCCGGTCATGGGCTTCGGCATAGCCGCAGACGCGACGGCGCCCCGCGGGACTGCTAGTCTGCCTCCGCTCGGCCACAGGATTTCAGCGCTTGCCCTTTCCACACTTCAATCCCGTGCTGCTCCAGATCGGGCCGCTGGCGATCCGCTGGTACGCCCTGGCCTACGTGGCGGGCATCCTGCTCGGCTGGCGCTACGCCGTTCTGCTGGTGAAGAGTCCCCGCATCTGGCGCGGCATGGCCCCCACCGCCGACGAGAGGCAGGTCGACGACCTGGTGCTGTGGGTGGCCGTGGGGATCGTGGCCGGTGGCCGACTGGGCTCGATCCTGTTCTACAACACCAGCGTGCTGTGGACCGATCCGCTGGAGGTCTTCAAGGCCTGGCACGGGGGCATGAGCTTTCACGGCGGCCTGATCGGGGTGGTGATCGCGCTGTACTTCTTCTCCCGCGCCAACAAGATAGACCTGCTGCGCATCGCCGACCTGACCGCACCGTGCGTGCCTATCGGCCTCTTCTTCGGCCGTATCGCCAACTTCATCAACGGGGAGTTGTGGGGCCGGCCCACCATCCTGCCCTGGGGCATCATCTTCCCGCGCGCAGGCCCCGGGCCCCGCCATCCCAGCCAGCTCTACGAGGCGGGGCTGGAGGGGATCGTGCTGTTCTGCATCCTGCGCTGGGCGACGCACGGGGCGAAGCTGCTGCCTAGGCGGGCCATGGTGACGGGCCTGTTTCTGACCTTCTACGGCCTGGCGCGGATCACGCTGGAGAACGTGCGCGAGCCGGATCGCGACATGCCGCATTTCCCCTTCGGCCTGACCATGGGGATCATGCTGTCGCTGCCCATGGTGCTGGTGGGCCTGGCCATGATCGCCTATGCGCGCCGTCCTTCAGCTCTCGCGTTGGGCGCGACCGCGACCCCGGACGCGGGG
>CALMGB010000423.1 GCA_937863535.1 uncultured Caulobacteraceae bacterium | reverse complement strand
CTGCAGCTTGGCGAGGAAGTCCAGCGTCGCCGCCGGGCCCATGCCGCCGAGCACTCCAATTACGCGCTCCGCCCTGCTCATGCCGAGCGCAGGACGTCCTGATAGGCGTAGAGCGCGGGCGAACCGCCCGTGTGCACGAACAGCACCCGCTCGCCGGGCTTGAACGCACCCTCCCGCGCCAGCCCGATCAGGCCGGCCATGGCCTTGCCGGTGTAGACGGGGTCGAGCAGCACGCCCTCCAGCCGGGCCAGCAGCCGCACCGCCTCCACCATCTCCTCGGTCGGGATCGAATAGCCGGGGCCGACCCACCGGTCGAGCGCGGTCACCGTCTCGCGGGGCACAGAGGGCAGGCCCAGCAGCGCGGCCGTGCGCTCGGCCAGGGCGTGGACGGCGCCCTCCTGCTCGAGCCTCGCCCGACGCACGTTGATCCCGGTGAGCGGCAGTTGGGCGTTGCAGCCGAGCAGGCCGACGAGCAACCCGGCATGGGTGCCGGCGCTGCCGCTGGCGCAGACGATGTGGTCGAGGCTCAAGCCCATGTCGAAGCTCTGGGCCAGTATCTCCTCGGCGCAGGCGACGTACCCCAACGCCCCCAACGGGTTGGAGCCGCCTCCCGGGATGACGTAGCCGCGTCGCCCCGCTGCGGCGAGATCGTCGGCGATCTTGTCCATGGCCGCGGTCATGTCGGTGCCGGCGTCCACTACGGTCACCGCCTCCACGCCCAGCAGGTCAAACAGGAAGTTATTGCCGCTGGCGTCGGGGCGGTAGCTGCCGGCCACCCGCTGCTCCAGCACCAGGCGGCACTTAAGTCCTTCGCGCACGGCGGCGGCCAGGGTCAGGCGGCAGTGGTTGGACTGGACCGCGCCCTGGGTGATCAGCGTGTCGGCGCCCTGGGCCAGGGCCTCCGCCACCAGGAATTCCAGCTTGCGGGTCTTGTTGCCGCCGCCGGTCAGGCCGGTCTGGTCGTCGCGCTTGATCCAGATCTCCGGGCCGCCGAGGTGAGCGCTGAGGTGGGCCAGCTTCTCGATGGCGGTAGGCGCAGGCGTGTAGCGGCGGCGGGGGAAACGCGCGAGATGCATGACCTGGGTCTTCAGCTGGCGAGGCGCGTGCGGGCGCGCTCGAGGATGGCGGCGGCGCACTGAGCCGCCTGGACGCGGATGTCGGGCACCGAGGTGATCTCCCAGAACGCGCCGCGGGTGACCGGCCCCACCGCGTAAAGATCGAGGTTGGCGGCTCCGTCGCGGCCAATTAGCCGCCCATCCATACCCACGTCCAGGCCGAGCCGGCAGGCGTCCGCTCTGACCAGTCCGCGCTTGACGAGGCCCGATAGAAGCGGATCGCTGACGCGGGTGAGATCGCCGTTCGGCCCGGTGCAGTTCACGACCCCCGCGGCCGTCAGTTCCCGCCGCTCGCGTTGGGCGCGCGGCGTCCAGACGACCTGGAGGCACGCTCCCTCAGCCCGGACCGAGACGATCCGCCCGGCCGCGATGGTCAGGACGCCTGAGGCCGTCAGGTGGTCGAGCTTGGCGGCGACGGCGGGCGCCAGACGGTGACGGTGGATGTCCCACCAGGGCCGCAGGTGGCGCAAGAAGCGATTGCGTTCCTCCAGGCTCCAGCTCCGCCAGACCGCCTGGACGTGGGGGCGCAGGCCGTCGATCAGCGCGCGCCAGTCGCTGGAGCCCGCTCCCTCGCGCAGTCGGCGCAACAGGCTCCGCGGCGTGTCGCCGGGCTCCGGTGCAAAAGGCTCCGGCGCCGGCCCGCGCCCGAGATGGCGCCGGGGCGGCAGGCCGCGCCGGGACAGGGCGAGCATGCTCAGCGCCGGCCGTTCCGAAGCCAGCCGCAGCGCCAGGTCCACCATGGTCAGCCCCGCACCGATCACCACCAAGCAACCTTCTTCGGGCAGGGCGCCGAAGTCCGCTGACCAGGGATCGCCGAAATAGGCCGGGCTCTCGGCCGTCTCGGCGTCCACGCCGGGCGGCAGGTGCGGGGGCAGGTTGCCGACGGCCAGCACCAAGGAGTCCACGCGGAAGCTACGGCCCATGCCTAGCCCCACCGTCCAGCCGCGGGGCTCCGGGCGCAGCTCGACCGCGTCATCCGCTTCGAGGATCAGCCGGCCCGCCGCGCTCGCCTCCGCCGCCTCGCGCAGCATGGCTTGAAGATAGCCGCCATATCGGGCGCGGGTGACGAAGGTGGCGCCTTCCTCGGCCTGCCCTTGCCTCGCGAGCCAGTCGGTGAAGTGGGCGGGCTGTTCGGGAAAGGCGCTCATATTGCCGGCGCGCACGTTCAGCAGGTGCTCCTGGCTGGTGGTCGAGTAGGCGGCGCCGCGACCGAAGGATGGCCGCCGCTCGACCAGGCGCACGCGCGGCCCGTCGGGCTCTCGCAACAGGTGGAGCGCGGTCAGCAGCCCGCTGAAGCCCGCGCCCACGATGGCGACGGTCGAGCGATCCGACAGGGGTCGTGGAGTGCTCAGCAGGAGAACGCCGCAATGCGGGGACGGCGAACCGAGCTCGATGGCCTCGATCTCATCGGCGCCGCTCCCGGCTCAAGACGCTCTCGACCCTTCCTAGCTGCACGCTACCGGGATCGGTCATCAGCTTTACGTGAGGCTGTCAGGTCTTCGGAGCCGGCCGGGCGAGCAAGGCCTCTACTTCACGCTCCACGGCCGCCTTCGTCTCGATGTTGCGTGGGCCGCTCGCCGGGCTGGTGAAGCCGACGTGAACTTCGTCCACCCGGCCGTCCCGGCCCAGGAAGAAGGTGGTCGGCCAGGCGCTGAGGTTCACCGCTTGCGGCAGCTTCTCATGCACGGCGGCTTTGTCGCCGGCCAGCAGGACGGGATAGGTGATGGCGTAACGCTCGACGAAGGCCTTCAGCCGCTGGGGATCAGCCAGTTGATCCGGCTGTTCGAAGTCCAGCGCCACCACCTCCAGGCCCTGCTTGTGGCGCCTGGCGTATAGCGCCTGGAGGAAGGGCGCCTCGTCATGGCAGTTGGGGCACCAGCTTCCCATGACGTCCACCACCACGACCTTGCCGCGAAAGCGACGATCGGTGTTGGCGACCTGACGTCCCGCCAGGTCAGGGAAGGCGAACTGGAAGGGGACGGACCGATCCTTCACGCCGGTGAAACGGGTGGGGTCGGCTGGCGCGAAGCCCTGGGCCAGCGCCTCCTTGGGGCGATATGCGGTCAGGTCGGCGTGGCCATCGCCATCGTCGAGGGAGAGCTTCAGAGAGCCGTCCTGCTGCACGCGGACCTGCAGGAGGGCTGGGCGCTCGCCGGCGAAGTGCGACAGCCGGAACACGCCGTCATCATACTGGCCGCTCAGCGTCCCCGTGTCGCCGTCCACGCGCAAGATGCTGGCCTCGGCGGTCGCCCCGGACTGACGCATGATCAGCCGCCACGCTTTCTCGCCCTTTGCGCTAGCTTTCGGGATGATCCACTCGCCGCCGATCGAGGGGGCGCGTTTCAGTGTGGCCGGAACAGCCGCTTCCCTGACGGCGTGGATCGGTATGCTCGCGTGGTCGCGATCGTAGGTCCCGTCCAGCGCGCTTGCGTTCACCGCAAGGTCGAGCACGGCGGCGTAACTCGGAAAGGTCAGACGCAGATAGCCCGCCTTGATCCGGGCCGGGGTGGACGGGTTGGTCAACCGCGCCCCGTCGAAGAAGCTCGCGCGGATTTCGTCGCCGCGCTGGTGGAGATCGAGTTGGAACGGGATGTCGACGCCCTTGACCCTGGCTGTCGCACTCCAGCGCCCGGAAAGATCGACAGCGTCGAATGCAAAGCCGCTGGAGGCCGTAAACAGCGAAAGACCTGTAACGATGAGGAACGTCCAGAGCGACTTGGACACGCGTGTACGACTCCCTTCATCGCGCGGGACGGCGACGTGGTTCTCCTTCATGCACTCCGGCTCAAGGAGCAACTGAGGACTTTAGAACCGGCCCTCAGCTTTTCTCCATACACGTAGCTCGGCCGCCCTGAGAGCCGACCAGACGACTGCGGCATGAACGACGGTGGTCCCCGGATCGTGCTCTAGCATGGCGCGCTCGACGACATGGTCTTGTTCAGCGCTTAGACCAGTCGCGGGTAGCCCAAGTCTCCAGCCAAATGTTCATAGTGGAGTAGGCCCGCGTAATGGGACGGGGATAGCGGCTCGAAGCCTTCCAGCATGAGTTCGCGGCGCGTGCTGGCGAGCGTCGGGTCATCGATCAGTTCGCTGAGGGCCGCCTGGAGCGCAGCAAAGGCGGCGGGGCTGGTCAGCCGGCTGGTCACGAGCGGCAATCCGGGGCTCCGCGGCGTCCAGGCGAGCACGGTGAGCTCCGCGGTGAGGGCAGGCCGCAGCCGCTGCAGGAGGGCCCAGGTGACACAGTCCAGCGAGGCGAGGTCTGCGCGGCCGTCGGCGACCGCGGCCGCGCTCTCCGCATGGCTGCCGGTCGTGATCACTGCGCTGAAGAAGTTTTGGCGGCGGGCGATCGCGGCGATCTCGGCGCGAAGCAGATTCATGCCCGTGTTGGAGTCGGGTCCGTTCAGCGCCAGCTGGCTCCCTTTCAGGTCAAGCAGGCTGTGCGCCCTGCAAGCGGCCGGTCGGACGCGGCTGTCGCCGACGCAGGTTCCTGGCGATGAGCGGCCCAAACTTCAGCGTCCAGCAACGGATCGTCTCGTAGCTCACCTCGATCCCACGCTCAGCGAGCAGCTCCTCAACGTCGCGCAGGCTAAGGGTGAAACGGAAATGCAGCCACACGGCATGGCGGATCACCTCAGGTGGGAAGCGGTGACGCTGGTAGGAGATGGGCTGCACGTCAAAACTCCAGCCGTGAGCCCAGCCGGACACGGTGGAGACATGTTGCCATTAAACTGACAGCACCCTCGTGCGAGCATGGGCCATTGCCTGCGCCGGGCGGAGCCGTTAAGGCGGCGAGCGGCCGAACGTGAATGGCTCCGCGAACCTGCTGGCGCGGCGCTTCTCGTCCTACGAAGCGGTCTAGGCGACGATCACCATCATGAAGCTCTTCGAGGTTGGATGTGGGATGTGTCGATCTGCGAGGAGTGGAATGCCCACGCTTCTGGCATTGCCAGGACGGTTTGTGACAAGCGCGGTCTGGGGAAGCTGTCTACCAGCGTGACCGTCTTCTGGAGGTCTGGTGAAGGCGCAGGCGGCGGACGATCTTTTGAACCAAGACGTTTGTGGGGATGTCTGTCCTCGTTCTCGGGCCACACTAGCTGGAAGGGCAGCTGTATGAGCGTGTTCCTGCACGGCTTCGTCTCAAAGGTGCATGGCCTCCGCCCGGCCTACTCAGGAGACGTCTGATGCTGGTGGGCGACTTCAGCCGCCTCCTGCAGCGCCATGCTCGGGAAGGAGACTTTGGTGTGTTGGAACTCGACGCCTTTGCAGCGCCTCTTGTCTCCCGCCTCTGCGCTTCCAGCATAGGACAGGCACAGCGCGCCTTCGGCTTAGCGCTGTCATTCCACGTCAAGCAACTCACGGAGTGGGACCTTCTTGTCGTTGCGGATTACCAGCCGGAGATGCACGGGCCAGTTCTCGCCCACCATTGCGACGTGCACGCCGCTCCCGCCGCCCCCCAGGCCCTGGCGGCGTTCCGCAGGCGACCTGTGACGTCTGGCCGGATAGAGCTGGAGGCGGCGCCTTTCGAAACGCAGGCCTGGCCAACCCTCAGGGCGCCCGCTATTCGCTTCCTGGCGAGCATCGATCCCGCCGACACTGAAATGCTCGCCGGGGTGCTTGCGGCTGGCGTCGGTGAGGAACAGCAGGGCGCGGCGCTGCTCCTCCTCGATGGCGATGGCGCGAGCGAAATCGCCGCCGGCGTTAAGGCCGCTCTGGACGCCATCATCGTCTGCTACTGGCTTGAGGTTCAGGAGCCGGGCGAGGCTCTGCGGGTACTGACGCTGCTGACCGCTGGACTCCCGCCCCATGAGATTTAGGCTGGAGGAAACGGCTCCCGACGCGGCCCTGGCGCGGATCGAAGCATCAGGTGGCGACCGGAGCTTCAAGCTGATCGGCGCACAAGATTTTCGACTGCCGGGCGCCGCCTTCGCCTCCACACCTGCCGGCCTAGCGCCGGAGACGGTCGTTCACATCTGCGCAACGAACTTGAACGTGCACGATCCCGGCATGCGCGCCTGTGTTACCCACGATGCGATGCTCGTTGGAACGCGCTTCGTCGTGCTCGACCGCCTGTCGCTGGTCTCCAGCCGCTTGGCCGGCGACACGCTGCGGCGCGCTGATCCCGCGATTGATCCGCTGCTCCACCAGGACGCGCGCGGGCAGATTTTCCTGACAGTTGAGGACGCAGATGTCGACCGCTTTCACGGACGCTACATGCTGGCCTTCTGGGACGCAGCCGTCATGTACCACCATTGGGCCTTCGAGTGTTTGACGCGGGTGCACGCCGTGCTTGGCAGTCCACAGGGGGCGGATGTGCGCATCCTCGTTCCGCTCGATGCGCCAAGGTTCGTTGCTGAGTCGCTGCATCTGCTGGGTATCGATGACGCTCGCATCACGTATTTTGACCCAACCCGGCTATCGATCATTGAGGAGCTGCTCCTGACGCCGACCCCGTCCTTCGATCTCGAGACCTGTTCGGCTTCAGCTCTCGCCTGTCTGCGCGAGGCGCTCGCGAGGACGCTGCCGCCGCCGCCTGCACACGTCTCGCGCCGTGTCCTGTTCACCCGCCGCGACGCGCTCAGCGGTGAACGGCTCCTGATTAACGAGGGCGCCCTCGTTGATCGTCTGGCTGCGGAGGGATTTCAGCCGCTTGAGGCCTCCGACTTCAGCGTGGCTGAGCAGCTCAGCATCGCCCACCATGCCGACTTCGTCGTGTGCGTACATGGTTCGGCTGGCGCGAACATGCTCCTTTGCCAGCCACACGCCCGCGTGCTGCACCTCTTTCCCGACTGTGTCTGGTACTTCTACGCGCATGGGCTCGCGAACGCCGTGGCCGGCTCAGCCTATGCTTACACCTATGGCGTCTCGTTTCAGAGAGCACTCCGCTACCACAACAACCCGTGGGTCCTTTCGCCGGAGCGCGTCTTGGACGACGTCGCGCGACTGTCCGCGATCCATTCGTAGCCTCGCCGCTCGATCTACGTCGTCACAGGGATCCAAGACCATGTTGGAAAAGACCATGGAGCTGCTGCGCGGCTTCCGCCCCGGCGTCTACGTCGCTGATGCGAGCTCGGTATTTGATGAGGCCGAAATCAGGGAACTGGCGTCCAAGCTCCAACCCATGCTCTATGCCCCGGCGCCTCTGCGCGCCCGATTGCAGCAGTACGGCGTGTCCCTCACGCCGGCGAACTTTTACGCCGAGGTCCCGAGCATAGAGGAGATCGAGGACCCCCGCGGCCACGGTGACAACCTCTTCAACCACGGCTTTGATGCCGAGCGTCAGCAGAACTTCCTAGACGAACTGCGGCCCTTCTCCGAAGAGTTTGATCCTCCACGGGAAGGGCGGGACGGCGCTTTCGGTTGGAACAACGACCAATTCTCCTATTCCGATGCTATGGTGTACTACTGCCTGATCCGCTCACGGCGGCCAGCCCGCATCGTCGAGATCGGTTCGGGCTGGTCGTCGCTCGTCGCAAGGGCGGCGTTGCGCAGGAACGGGACAGGCCGGCTTACCTGCATCGAGCCCTATCCTTCGGACATGCTGCGGGCCGCTGAGGGAATCGAGCTCATCGCCGCGAGGGCGCAGGACCTATCGACCGCCGATCTGAACGGGCAGTTGGAATCAGGCGACTTCCTATTCATCGACTCGACCCACACCGTGAAGCACAACTCCGACTGCATCCACATCTATCTGCGCCTGCTGCCCGAGATAAGGCGCGACGTGCTGGTGCATGCGCACGACATTCGCCTGCCCGGGACTCTCCCTGTGGAGATGATGCGCGACAGCCAGATCTACTGGACAGAGCAGTACCTGCTGTACGCCTACCTAATGGACAATCCGCGGTGTGAACTTCTGTTCGGGTCGCATTTCGCCCAGTGCAAGCTTTCCGCGGCGCTGGCGTCACTCATGCACGACCGCTGGCCGCCCGGCGGCGCAAGCGTCTGGTTCAGCCAGCGCGCCCGGGGGGCGACCTAGCACCCGGCTACCGGTAGAAGCGCCTCCATCCTGGATCGAAGCCGGCCGGCCGTACACAATCGATCGCCCTCCGGTCGCGGTAGAAGGTTTTACCCCGATCGTCGCGGGTGAAATAGGCCTTCATCCAGGTCGGCTTCAACGTCTTGGTATCGAGCAGGATTTCGTTCAACTCGGCCATCATCGTGACCTTAAGGCGGTCGGCTGCATTAGAGATGTCGTACCCGTGCCCATAACCGCGGTCGACCATCATATCTACGAACCCGGCCGCGCCTACAAAACGGTAGGGGTGGAAGTCGTTCAGGATGAGCGCCAGGATGTCCTCAGCGCGAACACCTCAAAACCTTCCGTTGGGCGATTATCCCGGACTTGACTGGTAGGTTCAGATGGCATAGGTTGCTCCTGTCGCTAGGGAGTTCCGGCCGTGGCCCGCATTCAGCAAATGACAATCCCGCAGTTCGAGGCGCTTTTCCCGAACGAGGATGCGTGCTCGGCCTACTTGGTCTCGCATCGCTGGCCCGATGGCGTGCGCTGCCCGCGTTGCGGAGCGAGCGAAAAGGTGTCGGCCATGACCACGATGGCGTTCAAGTGGCAATGCTACACATGCACGCCGAACAGCGGCTATCGCTTCTCTGAGATCACCGGAACCATTTTCGAGAACACGAACAAGGACTTGCGGGAATGGTTTCGGGTCATCCACATGATGCTGACCAGCAAGAAGGGCATCAGCGCCCTTCAGGTCCAGCGCGTCATGGGGTTCGGCTCCTACAAGACCGCCCACTACATGTGCCACCGGGTCCGCGCCGGTCTGGCGGACGAAAGCTTCACCCGCCTTATGGGTATCGTGGAGGTCGATGAGACCTACATCGGTGGCCGCGACCACAATCGGCATTGGGATAAGAAGGTCGGCGTCCGTGGCGGCTCCGCTAAGGAAATCGTGGTTGGCGCGGTGAGCCGTAAGGGCAATCTGGTCGCCCGCGTCGTGGACAACGCCAAGGCCTCCACGCTTCAAGCCTTCGTCCGCGAGAGCGTGTCCGACCGGGTGAGCCTGATCTGCACGGACCAGCATCGCGGCTATACCGAGCTGGCCCGCACTTATGGCCACGGCACTGTGGACCACTCCAAGGGCCAGTACGTCGTGGGCGCGATCCACACGAACACGATTGAGGGCTTCTGGTCGATCCTTAAGCGCGGCATGGTCGACACATTCCACAAGGTCTCCGCCAAGTATCTGCCGCTGTACGTGGCCGAGTTCGAGTTCCGCTATAACAACGGCTTGAATGACGACATCTTTGGAGCGGCGGTTAGCGCGTTATGAGGGCGGTGAAGAAGTGGTGGGGAAGTGCCGCATTACTTGTACTCCTCACCCTCCTGATAGCCGCCATTACCTATGACATAGGTTTCTCGCCATACAGACCAGAGGTATATAAGAAGAGACCAGAGACCGGCCAGTACTATGTAGTCTCGGAGTCGGTCACTGAGTGGCTCCTTGACGCGACCGACGATCACGCGGGAGCGATTTCTGCTTTGGCTACCGTTGCTGTTGCTGGCTTGACTTGGGCGCTTGTCGTGGTCACTGGTCGTCAAGCGCGACTGACTCAGGCCACTATTGATCTGGCCAGAGAAGAGTTTAACGCCGCTCATCCTCCGACGCTTTCTGTCGTAAGTGTCGCTATTTGGCCTAGGGGAGAAAGGAGTAAAACTCCCGCCTTCTTTCCGGGGGAGATTATTGAGGGTCACGTATGGCTTATTAATAATGGTCGTTCGACTGCCAAAGTCGACGAGGGTTGCTGTTGCGTCCTTTGAATTGAAGGAACTCTTCCAATGGTCAGGCCGTATGGTGATTTTGCTTACGGTTCTAGGATGGCCATAAGAAAAAGGACCTTTGATTCGGGGCACACGACTGAGTGGCCTATAGATACAAGTGTCCCGGACGACTTCGAAGGGCGGCCGGAACTGAACCTGTACGTCATGGGCTACGTGACCTATGCGGGAAAGTCCCACGCCGGGCACGCCACAACGTTCTGTCGCAGGTATGACCCCAGCAAACGGCATTTTGTCGCTATAGAGGGTCGTCCCGACTACGAAAGCGAAGAGTAGAGCGCCGGCCTGTCTCATCCCCCTTGCCTCACCGGCTTGATCCAGTCAAGTCCGGGATAATCGCCCTACCATGGACAGCCTGAGCACCGGGTCGGGATCGAACGCGAAGCGGCGCTGCCGTCTTCGACGATCCATGGCTGGGTGTCGTCGCCGACGGCGCAAACGACCGCGGCGACTGCCGTTCGCCGTGGCCACTAGGCGGTCCAGCGCGGGGGAAACCATCACGTACATCTTGTCGCGCAGAAAGCAACGACCAGCGAGCCTGTCAGAGAGGCTCAAGTGGGGAGAAGCGACATGGAGACGAGTGCAATGTACGCACACCCGTTATTAAGCTACAATCTCATGTTCACGTTCATTTGCGTATTTCAGCTGCAGCGAGAAGCATCCAATTGCGAAACTCGACCGCAAAGTGTTGCAGGTGCTGGTCAACAGCGCTGGGCGCGCTCGTCGAAGGCAAGGCGACCGATAGTTCTGCCGACATGCCGTGGGGATTTTCAAAAAAAGCTGTAGACACGGAGCCGAATGCGGTTCCGTCATCGTCAAGCTTCAAGAGCGAGTGACGTCTGTTGGCAGCATCGCCATCCCCGGGGGGAACTTCGCTTTCGTCCCAAGCGCCGATGTAGAAACCGACAACATAGTCGTCGAGCGTCTCAACGATGTGGGGACCCCGCGGATCGCCCGCTGCAGCCAGGTAGTGCTCGGGGTGCGCGCCGATGAGAACGTCTGGTCTCGCGAAGGCGCGAGACATCCAAGCGGCGAAATCGGTTGGGGTGATGCCAGTGGCTTCTATCGTGACTGTACCGGTCGTCTTCTGGCCGGCAGAGCGCTTGACGTGGTCACGGAAGAAAGCGTTTCCCTCAGCGACCTGCTTGCTTACAAGCTCGTGGAGCCGGTCGGGGCCAAGGTTGCCTTTGAGCAGGCGTAGTGCTCGTCGCGCGGAGGTCAGCTCGTATCGGTCGATACTTCTGTCATCTGTCTCGCCCGATATGCGGACTGAAACCTCGGTGTCCATATCGCTCACTTAAAGACTTTCCTTGCTCTTAGCGCAAACCTCGCCCTAAGCGACCGCCACGGGAAGCTGAAGATACGAGCTGCGCCCTGCACCTGTGTGAATGACGTGCTGGCCCGTATTGGCAGGCGTATAGTCATCCACCATCGGCATCATCGGTCCGAGCAGGTTGCGGCCGCTAACGACTAACCGAAGCTGCTCGCCGGGGTGAAAAATCAGGCCGATCGGAGACAGATCGACTTCAATCTTCACCACCTCGCCAACCGCGAGCTTTTCAACCTGGTCGAAGCTGTGGGCCGGGACCGCATCGGTCGTCAGCATCTCATCCAGCCTCCGGGCTGAAGCCCGCAACCGCCCGTTCGACCCTTTGTAGCGTAGGATAGAGGCACCGCGCTCGGTGAGGTCCTGCATCCTGGGGCCTTGGTTAGGCACGGTGAAATGTTGCAACGCGCTCCCCTGGGCGTCCAACTTCTGGATCAGGAAGAAGAGGTCCATATCATCTGACCCCCGCGCTTCTACCCAAAGGCAAACCTTGGGATAGCCGACCATGGTGGTCTCCCGGTCGAAACGGACGCTGAATGATGCCAGCGCCGGGTCGGCTTCGGCGCTGTACTCCGCCGCTAGCGAATTGGCAGGCGGTTGCAGGGTCAAGGCTCGCGAGGCGCCGTCGAGATAATACCTGGTGTAGGCGACTGTCTCGGGAGGAAAGGCCTCTGCGGGCAGATTTAGCCGATCACCGCCCTTGAAGTCGTGAAGTGCGTACCGGACTCGCGGCGTCGTCTCCCAGCCATTGTCTTCCTCCTTCAGGTAACGGTCGAAAAAGCGCCGGAGGTCTTCAATGTTAGCGTCGTCATAGTAGTCCGGCCATTCCTGGGCGTTGTGGATCCGCAGCCACTTCTGCGACGAGGCCATCCTGCGCCAAGCGCGGAAGGTGCCGACCGTGTGCAGCGTGTTTGAGTAGCTTGCGACGACGTAGGCCGGGACGGTAATCTTTTCGAAGGCCGGTATCTTGTTTTCCCACAGCGCGTTCATCAGGGGGTATCGTTCCGCCTCCATGGCGTTGTCCTCCCGCTTGTTTTTGCCGGCATAGGATCGCCGAAGCCGCTCAGCGAAGCCGAGATCGGGCATGCCACCGCGCATGACCAGGTCGCGGTAGATGTCGCTCAATCCCTCTTCCGGGTTGATCGCGGCCAGATGAGGGGGCTGTTCGGCGGCAGTGAACCACTGCGCGTTGGCGAGGTAGGAGGTGCCGCTCATCCCGACTTTGCCGGTGCACCAGTCCTGGACGGCCAGCCACTCAATCAGATCGTGGCAGTCCTGGCCTTCCTGGCGATCGAACATGACACTGTCGCCGTCAGAATAGGCAACACCACGGGGATCGGGGTTGCAGACCGCGTAGCCGTGCGCGCACCAGTAGGCGGGATCGGGCCCCTCGAACTTCTCCAGCCCCGACAGGCGACCGGGCTTCATGCCCAGCATGGCGAACAAACCGAGGGCGCCGGGAGAGCTGCCCTGGCTCTTGCCGTAGGGGCTCCAGGCGACCAGGACAGGCGCTCGCTCGGTGGTCGCGGGACGCAGGATATCGACGTAGATCGTCACCTGGTCGCGTAGGACGACGGCCACATCCTTCTCGAACACGATGTCAACAGGCAGGGGGCGGAACATGGGACCGAGCTGGCGCCCCGCAGGCAAGGTCTGGACGCCAGGATTGAAGGCCGCGGAAATCCCGTGCTCGGGACCACCGGTATAGGCGTTGTTCGCGACAAAGACCTTCTCTGCCTGGATCATCTCTGTTCCTTGTCGATTACCGAAGGCGATCGCCCGCGAGCGACGCTAGAAAGGTTCGCCTGCCATGGTCTTACCGTCGGCCCTAGCCGCACAGCTAAAGCCTTTCAGTGGCCTCGAGCCTGCCTCGCCTTGACAGCGTTGAAGTATCCCACCTTCCCCTCCTCGCAGAACAGGCGCAGCACGTTTGTCTTCATGTCAGGAGCCTGACCGATGCTCGGCTCGGGGACCGCGGGGTTGCCGGCCCATGACATCAACTTGCACACGCGCTTCTTGATGCGCCACCCGTGGTTGGTGCGAACCAGAAGGTCGTCGTACCAGCCCGTCCCAATCCACTGGTGGCCGCCCTGCGTGGCGTTGCGGACGAGAAGCCAATTTCCGTAGCTGAAGGCGTAGGCGGTGTCGCCTTCCACCTCGACCAGCTGGCCCATCATTTGATGCTGCTGGTTGTCCAAGGTGTCGTGGAACGCTGCGAAGGCGCGCTTAAACGTGTCGAGATCGGTCCAGAGCGCACTGGCTGGTCCGAACTCCGCCGTCACGTCTTGCGTGAAGATGAGATCAAACAGATCCCATTGCTTGGCGTCCAGTGCGAACCCGTAGAGATTTAGGACCTCGATTATTTCAGCCTTATCGTTCTCAACCACTGCAGTGTTCCTCCTGGAAATACCAGCCATGCCTTGCTCGGGACGGCTTTTCTTTTGCTTTGATACCCTATTCGTACGGCCACGCTCCCGTGTAGCCGACTTCTCCGCAGACTCTTAAAGCCGCCGCGGTCACATCCATCGGCGAGCGCCTTATCAGGCGACCTTCTTCAGCTCCGTCGGCGCGAAGCGGTCAAGCGTGGTGATCCCCGTATTCTTGTGCGCTTCCATTCCGGCCAGGAGGCGCCCGTAATTCTCAGACAAGGCTTCCAGGTTGAGCGCTCCGTGCAAGGTGATGACGCGAGCGTCGCGCCAAGCCCGCTGGATCGGCTCGCTTTCCATGATTGCGGTCGATCCGGAGTTTCGCTGGAGCAGTTCGATAGCCTCGGCACACCACCTGGCGGCGTAAGCCGTTTCAACAAGCACACGGGCGCTAAATATCTTCATGTACTCGGGATCAGCCGGCGTGCCTTCGGCGGCGAGGGCGCCCAGGCGATCGGTCTCGTCGGCGTTCGCGCGGGCCATCAGGGTGGCGGACTGGATCTTGGAGTGCACCTCGGCGAGCATGAGGTGTGTCAGAGGCGCTTCCAGCTGGTTCTTATAGGTGGTGCCGCGGATGGGCCGACCCTGCGAGCGCTCGAGGAAGCGGTCCAGCGCCCCCTGCGCGAGGCCGATGGACATGCCGCCCATAAGACTGAAAGCCCATCCGAGGGACGGGACTTTCCAGAGGGAACCCCTTAAGCCTGTGTCCAGGGTCATGCTCACAACGTGGCGGAAATCGACGCAGCGATGTTCCGGAACGAACAGCTCCTCCTGCGGAAGTGTGAGAGAGACGCTACCGGTGGCGCGCATGCCCGCGACCTGCCAGTCGTCGATGAACCGCAGCTCGTCGCGGGGAACCTGGGCGCCGACAAGGTAGCGGCCATCTCCATCGTCCGCCATGCACCCGAGGTTGGTATAGGGCGCCCAAAGCGAGTCGCTCCCGAAGGTCCACGGGCCGCCGGAAATGATCCAGCCGCCCTGAACCCGCTTGGCCTTCCCGCGGGAGGCGGGGAAATGACTTGAGCCAGCAACCCTTGGACCGACCCACGAGTGGCCGTAGACCTCTTCGACCACCCGGGCGCCCAGGCCTACAGGCAACCAGTTCGTCGACGCCGCCACCCACGTGGTCCAGCCGCAGGAGCCGTCCCACTTGGCCATCTCGATGATCACGTCGAGCTGCTGGCGGACGGAGAGCTCGTCGCCGCCAAACTCCGCGGGACTGCCGATGTTGAAGGCGCCGGTCGCGTCGATGTCGGCGATCGTCTCTTCCGAATGACGTCCCGCCCGCTCGGCGGCCAGCGCGCGCTCGCGCAGCACGGGACCCAGCGTGCGAACTTTGTCCAGGATCGTTGAAAGTCTTTCGACCTTGTCGTGAGTCACAGTCGTCATCAAGATCTCCCGTGGTTGGGTCGGCGGTTCCTGTGCCTAGAAGGATGGACGAGGCGAACGAGATTGGCGACCAGCTGATCGCGGAGCTTGTCAACGTCGCCGGCCATACGATTGGCCTGCCGGGCGAGGCTCAGGCGCGGCGCGCCGTCCACAGCTCCCAGAACAAGGTGGCCTCTAAGAAGGGAGACCGTCTCCCCCTTGCTGCAGCTGGGTCCATCCTGGTCGCTGGCCGCGCCCGCGACAGGGAACGCCAGGGACCTCGAGCGGCGACCGGGACCTCCAAAAACAACAAGTTGAGAATCGAACGCTGAGTTAGCGGCGACGCTAGCGTGCTTTTGAAAAGGCGCGTTCATCCGCTCGATTCTTGGCATCGGCGCCCTCCAAAGTCAAGCAGAGTCACCAAGTGAGTTGGCCACTTCTCCCCGGGGGCGTCGGCCGTCGCGGGCGCGTGGCAAAGGGCTGCAATGCCGTGCCTTTAGACACTGCAGCAGGCGGGTCCGTAGCTGCTGGCTGAGGAAAGGGAGCGCAGAGCGCAAATCAGACGGTTCGAAGCGTCCTGCTCCCGGCCGCGCGCTTCAGCTCACAGCCCCCCCTACTTTCAGGCGCGTGCCTAGCAGCGTGCAGTATGCGTCACTCGTCCCGCGCGCTCTTACGCGCTGATCAGAAGTGATAGCCGACTGTGACGCCGTAAAGCCTCGGCGGAGCAAGCGAGTAGGAGTCCTCGCCAGTCGGAAGGGTCGAGCCGAAGCCCTGGACCACGGTGTTGGTCAGGTTCGTTGCGAACAGGGCGACGGTGTAGGTGCTGTTCGGCGACTTCCACCGCAGCGACGCATTGAGTAGGCTGAACGGAGGCTGGTGGATGATGTTGTCGGGTTCGGCGAACCAGCCCGTGTTGTACTGGTAGGTCACATCGGCATTGGCGTTTCCGCCGAGCAGGTCGAACCGATAGTCGCCCTTCAGGTCCACCACTGCGTCCGGCGTGACCGGAAGCCGATTGCCTTGCGCCGAGGCCTCGAAAGCCGGGACGCCGCCGCCTTCCACGCCGGTCGGCACACCCGGGTTCGCAGACGTGAAGCGATCGTGGACGTATTCGAGGCCGCCCGTCAACGTGAAGTCTCTAGTGACCCGCGCCTCGGCGTCGAAGTCCGTGCCGTAGCTTACGGCGTGCGGTCCATTGATCACCCCCGTGCTGCCGCCACTCTCGATGAACAGCACCTGGATGTGGTTGTAGTCATAGTAGAAGAAGGACCCGTTCAGTCTTACGCGGCGGTCCAGCAGATCGGTCTTGAGCCCGGCTTCATATGCGTTCAACGTCTCCGGAGCGAACGCCGGATCGGTGATGTTCTGGGTGTTGAAACCGCCGCTCTTGAAGCCCGTGTTGGCGGAAGCGTAGGCGAGCACTTCAGGCGAGAACCGGTGGTCCAGCGCCACCCTGAACGTCGGACGGTAGAAGTCCTTGGCGTTGTTGGCCGAGGCCAGCGTCGTGACGGGTATGTCGCCATCGACGATGCCGGTCGTCGCACCGGCGATGGTCCGCCGCTCATAGGTATAGCGGGTGCCGACGGTCAGGTTGGTGGCGGGGAGGATTTCCGTCGTTCCCTGAAAATAGCCTGCGACGGAGGTCGAAACCTCCTCTCCGACGGTGCCGAGCGCATCGAGAGGCGCGACTGGAGAAAAGGCCCCAGGGAACTGGATCTGACTGCCGGGTGCGTACTTTCCGTCATTGCTGAAATAGAAGATGCCGGCTGTGTACTGTATACGATCCTGCTTCTCGGACTGCAGCTGCGCCTCCTCTGTGAAGGTGTGCTCCCGGTCCTTCAAATACGTCCGCTCGAACGGCGTGGCCGTGGCGTCGACGTCGAACGTCGAGAAGAAATACGACTCTCGATAGGCGACGATGTTATTGAAACGCGCGAAGCCTAGATCCTGCTCCAACTTGGTGCTCACACCACCAGTCTTGCTAAACGTGAGCGGCTGTCCATCAGTGTCGGTATCCCACGGATTGGAATACTTGTAGGTCGGACCCACGAAGGGCAGCACGTTCGTTCCGGGAACAAGCGTGATGGCGGGGTTGGCGTAGCGGATTTGCGAATAGTCGAAGATGGTGGTCACTTTGGTTTTCGGCGTGAGATCGAGCACCCATTTGGACCGGGTGTCGACCCGGGAGTCGGTCTTATAGACGTCGTCTCCATTGGCGTGGTTGTAGCCGTATCCCTGACCTTGGCCGCTGGCCTGAACCGTCAGGTCAGCGGCCAGGTTATCGGTCAGGCCGCCTGTTATGTAGAGGTCGCCCTTGCCGGTCTCGTAGTTGCCGTAGCTGAGATCGGCGTCTAAATGCGGGTCGTGGCTAGGGTTCTTTGTCGTGACCTGAATGAGTCCGCCCGTTGCATTGCGGCCGAACAGCGTGCCTTGCGGTCCCTTCAGCACTTCTACCTGAGACACGTCGACGAAATCGACCAGGTTAGTGGCCGCGGACGCATAATAGACCCCGTCAACATAGAGGGCGATGGCGTTCTCGAGCCCTGGGCCAACAGTAGAACTTCCGACCCCGCGAAGGTGGTTAGTTGCGAAGCCGCCGTTCTGGACGACGAGGCCGGGCACCACGGCGGTGAGGTCCTGGATGTTGGTCACACCGCTGTTCACCAGGTTCGCGCCCGATACGGCAGTCACCGACACGGGAACATTCTGGAGGTTTTCAGCGCGGCGGTTCGCCGTGACGATCACCGTGTCCAACGTCGTTCCAGGCGACTGGGCGGTCGCCGCCGGGGTCGACTGAGAGGGTGTGGAGCTGACGCCGACGGGCGGCTGTGTCGTTTGCGGCGTTTGGAGAGGTGTCCCAGCCTGGTCGCTGGGTGCGGTGCCCTGCTGCGCGTAGGCGCACGCCACTGAACACGTGGAAGCAAAACAAGCCATCGCAAACACGCTTGTAAAGCGCATAGCAGCCCTCCCCATCCAACCTGCCGACTATAGCCTCGGCATTCATTGGGCCTGCGTCCTTGGACGCGCCACAGTTTGAGAGCTACCCCAGAATGAGAGAGGCGTCAATCTTGTGCGTGCTCTGGCGAGCCTCTAACTTGTAGGTCAAAGCCGCACAGCACGGAGTTTGGACCCGCAGAAGTTCAGGCGATCTGCGGCGACAGCTGAAACCCTACCGGCGAACAGATGAACGTCGCGGGGAACAAGCAGCCCGACATGGTCAAAGCGCCGCCGATCAAGACTGCGCAAAGAGGAGGTATCAGATGAAACGCTGGCTTGTACTTTTGGGCTGCTTCATCGGAATGGGCGTCGCTACGCCGGCCATTCTACTGCAGCCTCTGGGGCTCTTCACCAAATCGGTGACCACGGAGTTCGGGTGGTCTCGCACGCAGTTCTCGACGATCCTGTCGGTCGCCGCCCTGTTTAATGCCCTGATTTTGCCAGTCGCCGGCTACCTGGTCGATCGGTTTGGCGCACGTCGGGTCGCCGTCGTCGGAACTACGCTCGGCTGCGCCGCCTACGCCGCCTTGTCGCTGGCCCACTCCTATGCCGAGTTCGCGATCGTCATGGCTCTGGCCGTGACGATGGGCAACCTGGCGAGCTATCCTGCCTTCATGGGCCTGGCGCAACGCTGGTTCGACAGGCGTCTCGGCCTGGCTCTCGCGATAACCTCCACCGGTTTGGCGGTTGGCGTGGGTGGATTTTCCTTTCTCATCGCCAGGACCATCGCCCTGCACGGCTGGAGAGCCGCCTTCGTCACCGCGGGCCTCGCCGCCCTGGCCATCGGTCTTGTGAACCTCCTTCTCTTCGTTCGCGACAACGACGGGCCCATCCCCGAAGAGGAGCGTCGCGACGAAGCGGCTCGGACCGACCCGCGAGGCGAGACCCTCGCAGACGCCCTGCGTACGCGAGACTTCTGGCTCTATTCGGCCTCCTTTCTGCTCGTGATCTTCGCCGTGGTGGGCTGCAACTTCCACCTTCCCGCCCTGCTGTCCGACCGCGGCGCGTCTCCTTCCCAGGTGGCGTCGATCGTGGCCATCGGCTCGGCGGGGTCGCTGTTCGGCCGGCTCTTCACAGGGATCATGCTTGACCGCTTCCCCGTGCTCGGCGTCGCCGGACTGTTCTTAGTGGGCCAGGGGTTCGGCTTCCTGCTGCTGCTCCATGGGATCCGGTGGGCGCTCCCGGCCGGGTTCCTGTTGGGGGCCATTCAGGGTGCGGAGATCGACGTCATGGGATACGTCGTCGCACGCCGCTTTGGGCGGCAGGCCTATTCGCGCATCTTCGGGACCTGCTTCGCCGTCACGCTGATCGGGGCGATCACCGGTCCGATCTTCATGGCGGTCATCTTCGACCGCACGGGCTCGTACACCTTGGGGCTGAGGCTGCTGCCCGTCCTCCCCCTCGTCGCTTTCGGCCTGCTTTGCCTGGCGACGCTTTCCCGGCGCGGAAAAGGCATGAGCGCCACCGGCGCTGCGGGGTAGCGGTCCGATGCACCTTGCGACGGGCCGAGGTCAACCCGCGGCAGTGCGGTTGCGGCTACCTGGACGGTGGGGGCGTGACCACGATCATGGCTGCGGGCGCACCGCTGTCGTTTCGCATCGCTCGCGCCTCGCCCGGAGCGATGAAGATGCTGTCACCAGGAGAGAGGACGTGTCGCAAGCCATCCGCCTGCTCGATGGTGAGCGCGCCTTCGGTGACGACGTAAATCTTGCCGAACGACCCAGTCCCCATCGGTATGACCGCGCCGGCAGGAAACGACGAATGGCCGACCATGACAAAGTCGGCCGTGCTCGCCTCTCCGCCCTGCAGGCGACGCGCCACGATCGCCTCGTGATCTGGCGCCGTATAGACGGGCGCGTCCGCGAACCTGACGACTTCCATGGCTGATCTTTCTGGGTCAGTCGGCGCAGGATGAAAACCGCTATTATGAAATTGAACTTCTCGCACGCAAGATTGACAAAGTCATCTGGTGACATAAGAGCTGTGCAGCGACGGCGTCAAGCCTCATGCCGAGGCAGATGACAACGAGCGCGCGGACACTCAAAGACCAAGAAGCCGCCGTGGGAGGAGTTGGAGGACGATGGAAACGCTCGATAGTCGAGAGTTCCGCCGCATTCTGGGACACTACCCGACCGGGGTGTGCGCCGTGACCGCACTCAGCCCCGCCGGGCCGGTCGGCATGGTCGTGGGCTCGTTCACTTCCGTTTTACTGGATCCGGCGCCGGTAGCCTTCCTGCCTGATCGCAAGTCGAATACCTGGCTTCGGATCCAGGCCGCAGGCCACTTCTGCGTAAACATCCTGGCGGAAAATCAGCTCAACATATGCGAAACGTTGGTCTCAAAGGCCGATAACAGGTTCCACACTGTTCCTTACCGGCTCTCCGGCTCCGGTCTTCCGCTGATCGAGGACGTCGTCGCCTGGATCGATGCTAGCTGTACGCGGTGCACGAGGCGGGGGACCACTACATCGCGATCAGACGGGTGCTGGCGATGGATGTCGAACGTCCTGAACCTCCGCTCGTCCTTCCTGCGAGGGAGCTATGGCAGCATTCTTCCTTTCTCAGCGGATGTGCGGGAAGCTTCGTTGGCTGCTTAGGAGGCGCTCCATGACCGACGGCGTCCTAGGCGTGCGAGCATCATTTTTGGCGCGCACACGGCCGAAACTCCGGAGGTGAAGTGGCTGAGGATCAGAAATACAACATCGGGGAGAAAATCACCTTGACGTCTGACGTAGCGATCGTCGGAGCTGGCCCAGTCGGGCTGTTTACAGCGCTTCTTCTAGGTCAGAACGGTCAATCGATCTCGGTGTATGAGCGATGGCCCGACTTCTACCCGCTGCCACGCGCCTGCACCCTTGACCATGAGGTCATTCGCCTGTTGCAGGATGCCGGCCTTGCGGACGAGTTCGCACCTCTGCTGGATCCCATCATCGGACCCGAAAAGACCTACGAGTTTCTGGACCGGCAAGGCGAGACGCTGCTGAAGATCGACTGGAACCGGCCTGGTGCATCGGGGTGGCCGCAGGTGAGCATGTTCTACCAGCCCGATCTCGAGCGAATGCTGGTACGTCGGCTCGAGAAGCTGCCCAACGTCGAAATCCGGCGAGGCTGGACGCTGGCGGGGCTGCAGCCGAGTGTCGATCATGTCGATCTGGAGTTCGCATCTTCGGCCGACGAGCGCGTCAAGGCCCCCGATAAGGCCCGCTATGTTATTGGGGCGGACGGAGCCCGGAGCACGGTGCGTGAGCGGCTGGATATCAGCCAGACCGATCTCGGCTTCGCCTATGACTGGCTTGTCGTTGACGTCGTCCCTCACGCTGAGCGGGTCTGGAAGCCCTATGTCGCCCAGTATTGCGACCCGGCTAGGCCGACGACCCTGGTTGGGAGCGGCCCAGGGCGCCGGCGCTGGGAGTTCATGCGCCTGCCGCATGAGACGATCGAGGAGCTGAATACGGCCGAGACAGCCTGGACGCTTTTGGCGCCCTGGGACATCACCCCGGGAAACGCCACCTTGGAGCGCCACGCCGTGTACACCTTCCGTGGGTCGTGGGCCGATGGCTGGAAGAAGGGTCGCGTCTTGCTGGCGGGCGACGCGGCGCACCTCATGCCCCCATTCCTTGGCCAGGGGCTGTGCTCGGGGTTGCGCGACGCCATGGCGCTGAGCTGGCGCCTGGCTGCGGTGCTCAGAGGCGAGGCCTCGGAGGCCTTGCTGGACTCCTACGGGCCCGAGCGCAGCGCGCATGTGCAGGAGATCATCCAGCAGGCTGTAGAGGTGGGCAGGGTGATCTGCATGCTTGATGCCGACGAGGTCGCCGCACGGGACACGCGTATGAAGGCGGCGATCAAGGACCCGGCTCTAGCCCTGAAGCCCCCGCCTGAGCCCCGGCTCGGGGACGGGGGGGCCTATCGCTCACATGACCCGAACGCCGGGTACCTGTCAGTCCAGGGACGCGTCAGGCGATACGGTCACGAGGGGCTCTTTGACGACGTGGTGGGCAAGGGCTGGCAGCTGCTCCTGCGCAGCCCCAGGTCCTCGCCTGTCGTGGATAAATCGGTCCAGGTGGCGATCCAATCGTTGGGCGGGGTCGTCGCGGACTTCGGACCCCACGGCGACACAGTGGATCTCGACGGCGCCTATGCCGGCTGGTTCGACCGGATGGGCGTGGAGGCTGTCTTGGTCCGGCCGGACCTGTACGTCTTCGGGACCTCGCGCGCGTCGGAGGCCGGCGCACTGGTCGCTTCCGCTCAGACGACGCTAAAGGGCGGCCGCCTCGCAGCCGCCCTGAACCGGACCGCCGCCTAGACAGGTCGGCGGGCGGCTCACGACAAGCACGCCGCCGCTCTGCGGCGGCAATTTGTTCTGAAAGACTACGCATGATTCTCGTAACGTCCGCCAACGGCAACCAAGGCAAGCGGCTGGTCCCGAAGCTCCTCGCCGCAGGTCAACGGGTGCGCGCTTGCGTGCAGAGCGAGGCCTCGGCTGCTCACCTTCGCAGGCTTGGCGTGCAGGAGGTAGTGGTGGGCGACCTCGCCCAGCCGACTATCATCGCCCGAGCGGTCGACGGCGTCCAAACCGTTTACCACATCGGACCGACCGTCCATCCCGCCGAGCGCGCCATGGGCTTCGCCATCGTGGACGCAGCGCGGGCGGCTGGCGTCCACCACTTCGTGTTCAGCTCGGTGCTCCACGCCATCGCGACCGACCTGATCCAGCACGAGATCAAGCGGGATATCGAGGAACACCTGCTGACCTCAGGCCTGGAGTTCACCATCCTGCAGCCGTCCAACTACATGCTGCCGCACAGGGTGCGCTCAGTATTCGAGGACGAAGTATTCCGTCTCTCCTGGTCGCTGGACCGACGCCAGTCCATGGTGGACCTGGAGGACATCACTGACGTGGCGGCCCTGGTGTTGGGCGAGCCGGATCGCCACGCCGCAGCCACCTACGAACTGGTCGGCCCCGGGCGCTTCACCGCCCATGATATCGGAGACGTCCTCTCCAAGGTGCTCGGGCGCGAGATCGCAGTAGAGGAGATCGACTCCGAAGCTTTCGTACGCGCCCGCTTCCGCGACGCCGCTCCCGGCGCACTCGAGTATCAGGTCCGCGTCATCCGCGCCATTGGGGCGCACTACAGCCGCCACGACTTCGTCGGCAATTCCAACGTGCTGACGTGGCTTCTCGGCCGAGCGCCGACCAGCTTTGAGGATTTCGTCCGTCGCGAATATACCGCTTTCGAAAGCGGTCGGAGCGATGAGTGATTGGCCTCTCATAATAGCTGACCCATCATTCCGACCGATCTTATTCTCGCGTCAGTAGCCGAAGTGCTGCGGCACGGGAGAGGCGCGATGCGCGGAGGATCGATCCGACGGGTGTTTTTGGTGATGGTTGAGGCGCTGCTAGAGGGTTGTGCGTCCTACGCAAAGTGCGGCGTACGGAGCTAATTCCTCTCAGAATTTGGTTTAGACGTTAAACAATCGCGCGCTGCACCATCTGCTAACGCGAGGTCCTAAGCAGACTGGTGCAGCCGATACTTCATGTCTGCGCCAACAAGGTGTGCTTACTTCCTGCCTAGCTTCTCGAATATCGCAGCTTATGCCAGTCAGGGCGAAGCCGACGCTTGCAGGGTCGTTGAAGCGGCCGTCGACGATCTTCCCGCCCATGTTCCCAATGACGATTTCTGGCGTAGTGACCGGCCGTGCGGGCGCGGAGACCAGTGCCTCGCGGATCTGATACTGAGCGCGAGCACCGCCCGTGAAAGCCGGAGAGCAAGTTAGGATCAAGACCGGCTTATCTCTCAGCAGCGAACTGTTGTGCGGCCGCGAGGCCCAGTCCAGCGCGGTCTTCAAGACACCGGGTATGCCATGGTTATATTCCGGCGATGAGATGACAACGCCGTCCGCTCCAGCGATCTGGCTGCGCAAGCGTTGCACCGGTGCGGCAAGGGATCGACGTACAGGTCGTGGTTGAAGTGCGGGAGCGCGCCGATGTCAGCATAGTCGAACGCTGCATTGACCGTTGACGCCTCGGCAAGAGCTTCCAACACCGCCATCGAAAAGGCCTTCGTGCGGAGACTGCGGGCATGCCGAGCAGTCGATAGCGCCCACTTGTCAGGGTGTTCTGGTGGACAGGGGTCGCGACCTCGGCGGTCACGGGTGCTGGCCGCGCCGGGCGATCGGGTTGGTCGCCTTGCCGATTCGCTCGATCTCGATCTCGACCTGATCACCTTCCCGCAGGAAGAGGGGTGGCTTCCTTGCATAGCCGACGCCGGCCGGGGTTCCGGTGGCGATCACGTCGCCGGGCTCCAGCGTCATCGCCTCGGACAAGACGGTGATCAGCGTGGCGACGTCGAAGATCATGTCGCCGGTGTCGCCGTCCTGCATGATCTCGCCGTTGACCCGGGAGGTGATCTTCAGCCCGGCGGCGCCGGAGGGCAGCTCGTCAGGCGTCACGAGGTCGGGGCTGAACGCGCCGGTCTGGTCGAAGTTCTTGCCGGTCGTCCACTGGCTCGTCTTGCGCTGATAGTCCCGGATCGTCCCGTCGTTGAAGCAGACGTACCCAGCGACGTAGTTGAGCGGAGCCTTGCACACTTTCGTCGCCGTCTTGCCGATGACGACGCCGAGTTCGGCCTCAAAGTCGAGCTTGTCGGAGCATTCGGGCAGGATGATCGGCGATCCCGGGCCGACCAGCGAGGTCGGTCCCCGCAGGAACACGGCCGGGTAGTCGGGGATGGGATTGCCGCCCTCCGCCGCATGGTCGCGGTAGTTGAGGCCGATGCAGATCACCTTGCCCGGACGCGGGACCGGCGCCAGCAGCGCGACCTCAGACGCCGCCACTTCCTCGCCCGCAGGGTGAGCGGCGGCGTTCACCGCCAAGTCGATGGCGGAAGTCGCCGTGGGGTGAACACGGATCTGATCGCCGACCCGAACGCCGTGATGGACGCCGCCGTTGCGGGAAAAGGTTACGATGCGCATGGGAAGGGCTCCGAAAGGATCAGCGTCCGGTCTCGACAAAGGCGGTGGTGTCGTTCCACCAGCGGTCCGGCGGCTGGGTCCAGCCGCCGATCTTGAACTCGGGCGCCTCCCATTCCAGCGGCTCATCCTCGATATCCACCGTATGGTAGTGGCTGGGGAAGAGCTCGATCCGGTGCCCATCGGGATCGCGCAGATAGAGGAAGCGGGCGAGGCCAGGGCTGAAGTGCCGGGCCGGTCCGAACTCCACCTGCCCTTCCTTGTCGCCGACCACGAAGAGGTCGCAGACGTGCATCAGGTGGTGGGTCTCGGGCACTTGGTAGGCGCAGTGATGCAGGCGCGGCCCCGCGCTGTTGGCGAAGACGATGTCGTGCGGATTTCCCTTCCGCTGCAGGAAGATCATTTCCAGGCTGTCGCCTTTCACCACGTATTCCGACAGCCGGAATCCCATGCCGTTGTAGAAGTCGAGGCTCTCGCGGACCTTGGGGGTGACGATCTGAAAATGGTCCAGGCGAAGCGCACAGGCGCCGTGGAAACGGTCGGCATGGGCGAAGAGGCGCGGGCGGGTCTGCATCGTCGCGCAGAACTCGAGCGGCGTTCCGGCCGGGTCGGTGGTGTGCAGCGTGCGGCCCTGGAACTCGACCTCGACCCATTCGGTCGGAAAGCCAGCGGCGGCGAAGTGTCTCTGCAGCAGGTCGAGGTCCTCTTCGGTCAGGACGCGCAGGCCAACCCGCTCGGCCGCAGGATCGCCGAGCTTGAGCACCAGGCTGTGATGGCATCCCTCCTCCAGCCCGCGCAGCCAGAGCGTCTTGGGGTCCTCATCGCTGACCACCATTCCAAGCAGATCGCAGTAGAAGGCCCGACTGGCCTCAAGGTCGCGGACACGCGACACCAGATGGCTGGCGCGCGTGACGTTGAAGGCCGGCTTGTAGACGGGCTTGGGGAGTTGCATGCTTGGATCTCCGGAGCGTCGCAGCCAGTCAGACCGGAGCGGGGACGAAGGCGTTCTTGTAAAGGCCGCGCAGCTCGGCCTTCTGGACCTTGCCCATAGCGTTGCGGGGAAGTTCGTCGACGATGACGATCTTCTTGGGCCGCTTGAAAGTGGCAAGCTCGCTGGCGAGCGCGCGCGTTATTTCTGCCGCGTCCAGTTCGCGTCCTGGCGCGCGCGCGACCACGGCGACGACGCCTTCGCCAAAATCGGGATGGGCAGCGCCAATGACGGCGCTCTCGGCGACGCCATCCAGGGCGTCGATCGCCATCTCGATCTCCTTAGGATAGACGTTGTAGCCGCCGGAGATGATCAGGTCCTTTGCTCGCCCGACGATCCAGATGAAGCCCGCTTCGTCTTCGGTCACGATGTCGCCGCTGATGAAGTAACCGTCGGCGGTGTGGTCCTGCGCCGTCTTCTCAGGATTGCGCCAGTATCCGGCAAAAAGATTCGGCCCCTTCATCTCAAGCACGCCGGGCTTGCCGAGCGGCGCGCGCTGGCCGTCCCTCGTGACGATGCGGAGGGAGATGCCCGGCAACGCGGGCCCGACGCTTCCGGCCACGCGCGGCCCGTCATAGGGGTTGGACGTCACCATCAGCGCCTCGGTCATGCCGTAGCGCTCCAGGATCGTATGACCAGTGCGCGCCTCGAACTCTTTGAAGGTCGCGTCGAGCAGGGGGGCTGAGCCGCTGATGAAAACCCGCATGTGACCGCATAGGGCCGCGTCGAACGAGGGTTCGGTCAGCAGGCGCGTGTAGAAGGTCGGCACGCCCATGAAGACGGTCGCGCCCGGCAGGTCGCCGATCACCGCCTTGGCGTCGAACCGCTCGTGGAACAGGATCGGCGAGGCGTGAAGCAGCGCAAGGTGCAGCGCCACGAACAGGCCGTGCGCGTGGAAGATCGGCAGAGCGTGCAGCAGCACGTCGTCCTCGCGCCACCGCCAAGCCTCACCCAGGACCACCACATTGGAGGAAAGGTTGCCATGCGTCAGCACTGCGCCCTTGGACCGGCCCGTCGTACCCGACGTGTACAGGATGGCTGCGGCGTCGGCGGCGGCGGTTCGAATCACGGGAAGCTCTTCACTGGTCGCCGCCCACGGCGCGGCCTGAAGCTCGGCGTCGACCAACACCCGCGTGCCGCCGAAGGAAACCGTTTCGCCCGGCAGCCGCGGACTAGCGACGAGCAAGGCCGGTTCTGCGTCGGAGAGGAAGTAGCTGATCTCGCCTTCCTGATAGGCGGTGTTGAGCGGGATGAACACGACGCCCGCCCGAAGGCAGGCGAGATAGAGGATGACGGCGGGCGGCGACTTGTTCACCTGGACCAGTACCCGCTCCCCTCGATGGACGCCGATCGACCGCAGCCAAGCGGCGGCCCGACCCGTCTCGGCCAGCATCGCTCCGTAGGTCAGGAGAGGCGCTCCATCGATGACGAGGAAGGCGCGATCCGGGTTGGCCGCAGCCGCTCGCTCGAACAGGGCGAAGACGCTGCCGTTCGCCAGGATGCCGTCGATGCCTTGGGTCTCGCTCACCTGGAATTCCCACCCAATCAGAACTGGATCGCGACGCGGCTGGCCTGGAGCGGCGTCACGACATCACGTACGAAGGCCTTGTGCACGGGATGCGCCTGGTAGGCGTCCCAGCCTGCCCGGTCGGCGAAGGTCGCCACCAGGGCGTAATCACCGTTCCCATCACGAAAGCGCAGGTCGGCCCCGTGGAGGATCGTAACAATGTCGGACAACTCCGCCGCCACTTGATCGAGCGCTTGCCGCAGATGATCCACCTGCTCCGCCGTCGTTCCTGAGATCCAAGTGAACACCACGGTATGCGTGACCACTGACCCCTCCCCCGCCGCAAATGGCGCCCGTCTCTGTCGTCGCATCGCGACCGTACGAGCATCTCAGTATGCGAACTTAAAGCTGATAGACGAAGCATCCCCAAGGGACGCGGCACTTGGAATGAGATGTATCTCAGTATGAGTAATCCGTCAAGATTGCTTAGGGAAGAGAGGCCAGCTAAGGCGGGGCTGATGAGAGAGCGATCGCCGCGGCTGTCGTCTGACGCTGGAAAAAGAGCGCGCACGCGCGCGCGCCTGACCGAAGCCGCGCTGCGCCTGATGTCCGAACGTGGGATCAGTGCGACCTCGGTGAGCGAGATCGCCGCCGCCGCCGAACTCGCCAACGGCACCTTCTACTTGTACTTCCGCGACAAGTCAGAAATTGTCGCCGTGGTTTGTCGCGCCGTCACCCAGGCGATGCATGACGACATGAGCAGCACGAGGCTTTCCCTGGACGATGGGGCGGCGAGGGTCGCTTATGGAACCCAGCAGTTCATCGAGATCGCGGCCGCCGAGCCCGTCTGGGGTCGCCTGCTCGTCTCCGCATTCACGGAGTTCGAGGCTATCAAGGAAGATATCGCCCACTATATGCGCCTGGACGTGGCGCTCGGGATCGAGCAGGGCCGCTTCAGCGAGCCGCTCGACGAGTTCGTCATCGACGCCCACCTTGCGATCCTGCGGGCCGGTGTCGTCGCTCGGCTCGCGGGTGCAGGTCCGGACGTATCCGCCCGGGCCGCCGAATACCAGCTGCGCATCCTGGGCATGAACGTTAAAGAGGCGAAACGCGTTCGCGGGTCGGACAAGCGCAGAGCTGCTTCGACCACCACCTCACGACTGGGCTGACCGGTTTCCGCAGAGCGATCACGCCCGTCACCACGCCCGATCGTCAGCCCTTTTTCGACCCGCTGGATCGCTGACGGCGCAACAGATCGCCTGCGTGACTTCATATATGCCAGCAAGCGCCAGCTTGAGGAGCGAGGCGAGCTTGCATGGCCGTAGACCGCCCGGCAAGGAAGGTTTGGCGGCAGCGGGTGACCAATTGACATGAGCACTAAGGAACGCGGCGCGAGTACGCTTCCCACCGAACCCAAGCCGTTTCGTCGTCGCGTAAAGGTGGTGGACGAGATCATAGAGTCGTTGCGGCAGGACATCGTGACGCGACGGGTCAAAGACGGCGAACGCCTGCCGACGGAGAAGGAGCTTTCCCGTCGGTTCGGCGTCAGCCAGCCCACGGTTCGAGAAGCCATTCGGGCGCTCGAGACGCTCGGTCTGGTCGAAGTCCTGCACGGCAGCGGCTGCTTCGTTCGGAGCCAAGGCGGCTTTGCGCTCGCGTCAGCTCTTCAAACGCTGCTGCAACTCGAGAGCGTCGGCATAATGGAGGTCCTGGACATCCGGCAGGTGCTGGGCCGGCGCTCGATCGAACTCGCGGCGGTAAAGGCGACCGAAGAGGATATCGCAGAGATCACAGCAAGTTCGAGTCGCTTTGGGCAGCTTGGCAAAGCCAAGCAGGTTGACGAGGTGGTTGGTTATATCCTCGGCTTCCAACGTGCAGTATCGGCCGCCGCCCACAATCCCCTCCTCCAGTCGCTTGAGGCTTTCCTTCTGGCTCTCCTGAACGAGATCCAGGTGAATTCGCTGACCGGTAAAAGCGTGCGCTTCTGGCGCGCGCGAGCGATGGATTTCCAACCCTATCGGTTGGGCATTCTTGAAGGCGTACGCTCCAAAGACCCCGTCATCGCGCGCGTGGCGATGGACCTCTATTTCGATGCGCAGCGTAAGCGCTTCGAGCAGGACGAGGACTTACGGGCCCTCAACCTGTCCAATCCGCAGCTGATCAGCGTTGTGGCGGACATGATGCGTGACTTGCGGACGTAACCGTCTCGCCCATTGTGCGGCCCCTTAAAGGTTGGCCACACAGTTGCTGCTTCTGAGGGCCCGTGCCTTCTTCGACCGGATTAATGGCCGCCTGAGGCTTGCGCGGACCCGGGCGGGCTTGGGAACAAGCCAGATGCTGAAGGCGCCAACCCCCATGATGCACGCGATGCCAGGGAACATGCTGTCGGCCGCAAACATGAGCCCCTCCGTCTGGATCAGGGCCTCCAACTGGCCCGGCGACATCACAGCGCCGAGTCCCGCCGCCTGAATGGATTGAACCGCAGGACCTCCGTTTAGCTGGTTCAGCAGCTCCACGCGATTGCTGCGGGCGGCGCTGGACCATGATGTGGCGACGAGCGACGTGCCGAAAGCGCCTGACATCGTGCGTGTGAAGCTCAGCAGCCCCGCGGCGCCTGCGATCTCCTGAAGTCTCATTCCGTTCAGGGCCAAGCTATAGATGGGCGCAAAGAACAAAGGGATTTCAAAGCCCTGCAGCAGCTGCGGTATGATGATGTGTCCGTAATCGATGTTGGACGCAAGCCCGCGCGCAAGAACATGCATAAGGCCATGATCTCACTCCTGTGAAGATTATGGCGCGCAGATCGAGCACTCCCATTAGGCGGCCGACGATCGGCGACAGGATGATTGCGAAAACCCCCATCGGAGCGACGGCATGGCCGTATAGCCGAAGTTGGTTTGCAGACAGAGCGGAATCAGCACGATACCCGAGAAGAATCCGCCGTAGCAAAGACACATGACGACCAGGGTGACCGAGTAGCCGCGCGACCTGAACACTCTCATCCGCCTCGGTGGGATAGCGATGACGACTTCAGTCCTCGCGATAGCCAAGTTCTGGCGTGCCCTGCTGGGCGCCGTAGTAGCGGTAGGGCAGAAACTTGCCGCTCATGGCGATGCGGACCCGATCGCCCTTCGGATCAGGTTGCCGCTCCATCGTGAAGTCGAAGTCGATGGCGGACATGATGCCGTCACCGAACTCTTCCTGGATCAGCTCCTTCCACGTGGCGCCATAGACCATCACCAACTCGTAGAAGCGGTAGATCAGCGGATCCGTCGGCGGCATGGCCGTGCTGCGACCGCGCAGGGGTGGCTCATGCAGCAGCCGTTCCTCTGCGTCGCTGAGCGCGAAGAGTTCCTTGGCTCGGGCGCATTGGGCCTTTGGCAGGCGCATGTCTCCCAGGCACGCCGCCGTAATCAACACCGGCGACATGCCTCCGATCGCCTCGCAGATGTGCGCCCAGGTCCAACCGCGTTCACGTTTGATGTCGAGCAGCTTCTCAGTGAGATCGTCGCGGGTCATCCTGCGCTCCAGATGGCGTTTGCGATGTCGGCGTACGTTGCCCTGCCTGCGAGGCGCAGGGAAGGTCCGCGTTCGTCGCCCAGCTCGGTTAAACGACCCGTCGCGAGTTGGCTGCCGAGGGGCAAGACGGGTCGGCCATCTGAAAACGGAGGGACACGGCTCGCGTCCATCGCTACAAGCGCCCAGCGTAGCTCGGAGGGCGGAGGTGTCATGGACGGTGGATTAGCCATTCTGGCGCGCCTCGTGGAGACGAAGGGCGACGCTCTGCTCACCCGTTGGCGCGAGCTCCTGCTAGAGGCTGGAGCGTCGGGTGGAGGGCGGATCAAGGACGCAGAGCTGCAGAAACAGTGCCGCGAGTTCCTTCAGGCCCTGGGAACTGCATTGAACGCCGGCGTCGACGCGCGCGGAGTCGCCGGCCCCGAGTTCGCCTCGGCCCGGGCCTTGCTGGACGAGGTCTCACGCTCGCGCGCCGCCCAAGGCTTTTCGCCCAGGGAGACGGCGACCTTCGTCTTCTCGCTGAAGGGGCCCTTGTTCGAGCAGCTGCGCGACCAGTTCGCCGATGACGCCGTGACGGTCTCCAACGTGGGCTGGGAGATGTCCCAGCTGATCGACCAGCTGGGCCTCTACACGATGGAGGTCTTCCAGCGCAGCCGCGAGGAGGTGGTGCGTCGTCAACAGGAAGAGATCGCGGAGCTTTCCACCCCCGTCGTGAAGCTCTGGAATGGCATCCTGGCGCTTCCCCTGATCGGCACGCTGGACTCGGCGCGCACCCAGGTGGTGATGGAGAACCTGCTGCAGGCGATCGTCGACCAGTCCGCCGAACTCGCCATCATCGACATCACCGGGGTGCCCACCGTCGACACCCTGGTCGCCCAGCACCTGCTGAAGACCATCGCCGCAGCCCGCCTGATGGGTGCGGACTGCATCATCTCCGGCATCCGGCCTCAGATCGCCCAGACCATGGTGCACCTGGGCGTGGAGCTCGACGTGGTGTCCAAGGCCACGCTCGCCGACGCCCTGGCGCTCGCCTTCCAGCGCACCGGGAGAACGGTCGTGCGCAAGGCGGCGAAGGGCTGAGCGCAGTGGACCGCATACCTATCCTGAAGCTCGGCAGCGCGCTCCTGGTCAGCATCCAGGTCGACATCCACGACCAGCTCGCCCGGGCGCTGGAGGAGGATCTCTCCGCCCGCATCGTGGCCACCGGCGCGCGGGGCGTGATGATCGATATCTCGGGCCTGGACGTGGTCGACTCTTTCATGGGCCGCATGCTGGACAACATCGCCGCGGTCTCCCGCCTGCTCGACGCCGATACCGTGGTGGTCGGCATGCGACCGGCGGTGGCGATCACCCTGGTGGAGCTGGGGCTCTCGCTCACCGGCGTGAAGACCGCGCTGAACGTGGAGCGAGGCATGGCGCTGATCGGCGACGGCCGATACGAGGCGCTGGAAGACGACCGCGCCGCGGAGGGCGCCGATGATCGCGACCCGGGATGAGACGCTGGCCATCCGCCACTCCGACGACGTCGTGCGGGTGCGCCAGGCGGTCCGGGGCGAGGCGATCGCGGCGGGCCTGGGCCTGGTGGACCAGACCAAGATCGTGACGGCGGCGAGCGAGCTCGCGCGCAACACCTTGGACTACGGTCTCGGCGGCACGGCCAGGATCGAGACCTTCACCGATGCGCCTCGCCGGGGCGTGCGGCTGACTTTCGAGGACCACGGGCCGGGGATCGCCGACCTGGACCAGGCGCTGACGGACGGCTTCACCAGCGGTAGCGGCCTGGGGCTGGGCCTGAGCGGCGCGCGCAGGCTATCGAACGAGTTCACCATCCACTCCGTGGTTGGCGAAGGGACGCGGGTGATGATCGCACGGTGGAAGTAGGTGCGCGCACTTGAGCTCCATGAAAGTTCCCAGGTCGCCGAAGCGCGCCGGGCTGCGGTTTCGATGTCGCAAGCCCACGGGTTCGGGGAGGCGGACGCGGGTCGTGTCGCCATCGTGGCGACCGAACTCGCCACCAACCTTCTGAAGCACGCCGGGGGCGGCGTGCTGCTGGTGGGCGGCTACGACGACGCCACCGGCTCGGGCATCGAGTGTCTGGCGCTGGACAAGGGGCCGGGCATGGCGAACGTGGAGGTGTCCACCCGAGACGGGCACTCCACGGCGGGCTCGCCGGGAACTGGGCTCGGGGCCGTCGTGCGGGGCTCGCAGGTGGCTGACATCTATTCCGCGCCGGGACTTGGGACCGCGATCCTGGCCCGCGTGGCGCCGGGCCAGCCTGGCCGGTCCAAGCCCTCGGCCAATGCCGCCTATGGTGCGGTGACTGTCGCCATGCCGGGGGAGGAGGCCTGCGGCGACAGCTGGTGCAAGAAGGACGGCGGGGATCATGTCACTCTCATGGTCGCGGATGGCCTTGGTCACGGCCCCTCCGCGGCCGAGGCGGCCCACGCGGCGGTCCAGACGTTCGTCAAAATCGATGAGCGGTCGCCGAGCGACACGCTTGCGGCCATGCACGTCGCGCTGCGCGCCACCCGCGGCGCCGCCATCGCCGTCGCGCGGGTCGACCGCGCGGCGGGCGAGATCGTGTTCGCCGGTGTCGGAAACATCGCCGCGACCATCGTCGAGACCGACCAAATGCGGCGCATGGTCTCCAACAACGGCACCATCGGCCACATCGCCAAGCATATGCGCAGCTTCACCTATCCCATCGGTAGTGGCGTGCTGGTGATCCTGGCTTCCGACGGCCTGGCCACCAACTGGCGCCTGGACGCCTATCCCGGCCTCAGCCGGCGTCATCCCAGCCTGATCGCCGGCGTGCTGTACCGCGACTTCAACCGCGGGCGGGACGACGTGACCGTCCTCGTCTGCCGGATCGACGCGGCGTGAGCGTCCTGCCGATCCTGAGCGTGGCCCTGATCCAGGAGGCCGACGTCATCGCCGCGCGCCAGCGCGCCCGCCAGATCGCCCAGCTGCTCGGCTTCGAGGCGCAGGACCAGACCCGCATCGCCACCGCCGTCTCGGAAATCGCTCGCAACGCAGGCATGTACGGCGGCGGCGGCCGTGTGGAGTTCGCGCTGCAGAAGCTAGCACCGGCGGCCCTGAGGATCGTGATCCGCGACAAAGGCCCCGGCATCGCCGACCTGGCGGCCATCCTGGAAGGCCGGTTCAAGAGCGCCACGGGGATGGGCGTCGGCATTTCCGGCGCGCGGCGCCTCATGGACCGGTTCGACATGGAGTCGGCCACCGGCGGGACGACCGTCACCCTAACCAAACTCCTGCCGACAGCCGCGTGGCCGGTGAGCCCAGCCCTGCTCCGCGGGATCGGCGACACGCTGGCGGCCACGGGCGCCAACGATCCGCTGCTGGAAGTGCGGACCCAGAACCAGGAGCTGCTGGAGAGCCTCGCGGCGCTCAAGGCCAAGCAGGAGGAGAGCGAGCGGCTGAACGCGGAGCTGGAGACCACTAATCGCGGCGTCGTCGCCCTCTACGCCGAGCTGGACGAGAAGGCGGCGCAGCTGTCGGCCCTGAACACCAGCCTCGAAGACCGCGTCGCCGCCGCCGTGACCGAGTGCCAGCTCGCCAACGACGCCCTGCGCCAAAGCCAGAAGATGGAGGCGGTGGGCCAGCTCACCGGCGGCGTCGCACACGACTTCAACAACCTGCTCCAGATCGTCGTCGGCAATCTGGAGATGGTCGCGCGCAGGCTTGGGCCCGGCGAGGACCGCGTGCGCCGGGGGGTCGAGAACGCCATGTCCGGCGCCCAGCGCGCCGCGACGCTCACCCAGCGCCTGCTGGCCTTCTCCCGTCGCCAGCCACTGGCTCCCAAGCCGCTGGACCCCAATAGCCTTGTGGACGGCATGTCGGACCTCATGCAGCGGACGCTCGGCGAGACGATCACCATCCACACCAAGCTTGCCCACGATCTCTGGATCGTCGAGGCTGACGCCAACCAGCTGGAGAACGCGCTGCTGAACCTGGCCGTCAACGGGCGCGACGCCATGGCGGACGGCGGGACGCTGACCATCACCACGGCGAACGGCGTGGTGGGCGAGAGTGACGCCGATGAGGAAACCTTTCCTGGACAATATGTATCGCTCGCCGTCTGCGACTCGGGAACGGGCATGTCGGAAGACACGATGGCGCGCGTGTTCGAGCCGTTCTTCACGACCAAGGAGGTGGGCAAGGGCACAGGCCTTGGCCTCTCCATGGTCTACGGCTTCGTCAAGCAGTCCGGCGGCCACCTGCGGATAGACTCCAGCCTCGGGCGCGGTACGACGGTCACGCTCTACCTGCCGCGATTTCGAGGACAACTGGTCCGAGAGGCAGGCGCCAGCAAGACGCCTGCGGAGAAGGCCCGCGCGGGAGAGACCATCCTGGTCGTGGAGGACGATCTCGACGTCCGCGCCTACAGCTGCGAAGTCCTACGCGAACTCGGATATCGGGTTCTCGAAGCCGGCGATGGAATGTCGGCCGTCGAATACCTCGACAGCACCCATCGGATCGATCTTCTGTTCACCGACGTGGTTCTAGCGGGGATGATGAACGGCCGAGAAGTGTCCGATCACGCTCGGGCGAAGCGTCCAGGTTTGCCGGTGCTGTTTACAAGCGGATATGCGCGCGACGCGATTACAGCCAACCAGCGTCTGGAGGCCGGCGTTGAACTCCTAGCCAAGCCCTTCAGCTATGCTGATGTCGCTACAAAGGTCCGCGCATGCCTTGGGGGCGCCCCCGATCACAGCGCATAAGCCGGCATTCTCAGCCGTCCTCCCGCGTGTCAGCCGTGAATGTCGGCGGAAATCCTCAGCGCCGACTTGTCCTCGACCGGCAGGTTCACCGGTGGGCATCAGCCGGTCGACTCGCCCTCGGCGAGGACCTGTCTGGCCTGCTTGAGGTGGGGGATGTCGAGCATGCGGCCATCCAGGCTCACCGTGCCCGTGGACGGGTTCGCCTCGAAGGCGGCGACCACCCGGCGCGCGAAGTCGATCTCCTCCCCGGAGGGACGGAAGGCCGCGTTGATCACCGCAACCTGGGCCGGATGGATCGCGAGGCGCCCTGTGAACCCTTCCGCACGCGCGGCCTGGCACGACGTCCGTAGGCCGTCCTCGTCGCGGAAGTCGACGTACAGCGTGTCGATGGCCTGCACCCCGGCGGCGCGGGCGCCCAGCAAGGTCAGCGAGCGCACCATGCGGAAGGTCAGCGCCCAGCGCCCGGTCTCGTCGAGGTTGGTGCTCGCGCCGAGGGCGGTGGCCAGGTCCTCTGGACCCCAGGTGAGGCCGGCCAGCCTAGGAAGGTCCGCCTTCGCATAGTCGCCGAGCTGGAAGGGCGCCGCCGCGGTTTCGGTCGCCACGGGCAGGATACGGACAGCGCCGGCTTCCAAGCCGTGCTGGGCTTCCAGCGCATCGAGATAGTGCGACAGCCGCTCTAGCTCGGCAGGCCCGTCCGCCTTCGGGATCATGACACCGTCCGGGCGGCCGGGCACGATGGCGACCAGATCGTCCAGCGCCAAGCCGCTGTCTAGGGG
>CALMGB010000422.1 GCA_937863535.1 uncultured Caulobacteraceae bacterium | reverse complement strand
GGCTGGCGCGCGGCTCCTCTTCCTCCCGCCCTACAGCCCCGACTTCAACCCCATCGAGAACGCCTTTTCCAAGCTCAAAGCGCTCCTGCGAAAGGCCGCCGCCCGCACCATCGACGAGCCTTGGACTGTCATCGCCAGGAGCCTCAACGCCTTCACGCCAGCCGAGTGCGCCAACTACTTCACCGCCGCCGGCTACGATGCATGGTGATCGGAATCTGCTCTAGCTCAGCTCCTCTCGTACCCACACCCTACACAACGCTGACCCAGCCTGCTACCCAGTGCTGCTTACAACTGCCGGAAGCCTGTTGGTACGCGACGTGCAGTCGTGAGGCGGCATGGGTGGTAAAATCCCTGACTGGCTATGACAAGGTCCTACGCGGAGTGCTTCTGGCGGGGCGGCAGGTCATCTCGTGCGATAGGCGCTTTCCCTGAAAGCTGTGGATTACACTATCGGCTGATCCAACTTGAGGGTCCACCTGAGAGGTGAAGCGTAAAACCTCAGCAAAAACAGTTGGAAGTGGCGGTGACGGTGGGATTCGAACCCACGATACCCTTTCGGGTATGACGATTTAGCAAACCGTTGCCTTCAGCCTCTCGGCCACGTCACCTCAGGGCCCGGGGACTTAGCGGACTCCTCCGCTCCTGGCAATCGGAGCGGAACCGCCGCCGCTGCGTCCCATGACCGGCTTGCTTCGGGACGTCGACTTGACGAAGGCGCTTTCCATCCATTGGCAAGCGCGACTTCGAGAAGACAGACCTCCAGCGGCAAAGGGCCAGGTGGCGACGTCGGAGCGGCTACGCTTCGCCTTCCAGAAGCGTTGAGCCGCAGCTCATCACCCGCTAGCTTGGCTAGAACTTCGCCAAGGACCTCCATGCCGCTCCCGCGCGCCCTCCTCCTCATCCCCCTGCTCTGCGCCGCCGCAGGGCCTGCTCTCGCCCTGCCACCCGGCGCCAAGAAGGACCTGCCGCCTCCGCCGGCCGAGGCTACACCCTATGTGGCCACCAGCGAGAAGGCCGATCCGGCGCTGAACGCCGCCGTGGAGAGCGACGCTCGTCCCGCCGCCGATCGCGCCCGCGACGTCTATCGCCATCCGGAAAAGAGCCTGATGTTCTGGGGCCTGAAGCCCGGCATGGCGGTGGTCGACCTGCAGCCCGGCGGCGGCTACTGGACCCAGATCCTGGCGCCCTATGCGCTGGCCACCCACGGCACCTACACCGCCGCGGGCTCTGAGAAGAGCCGGCCGGGGTTCGAGACCAAGTACGCCGACCGGGCGCGGTACGGCGTCGTCAAGTACGTCACCTTCGACGCGACCAGTCCGCCCTTCGCCGCCCCCGCCAGCGTGGACTTCGTGCTGACCTCGCGAGAGCTGCACAACTGGCTCGACGGCGGCTACATGGACCGCGCCATGGCCCAGGCCTATGCGGCGCTCAAGCCCGGCGGCGTGCTGGCCATCGAGGAGCACCGCGCCGATCCCAAGCCCATGCTGAAGGGCGCTTCAAACGGCTACGTCTCCACCGATGTGGCGATGGCTGCGGCCACCAAGGCCGGCTTCAAGCTGGACGGCGCTTCGGAGGTCAACGCCAACCCCAAGGACACCAAGGACTACCCCTATGGCGTCTGGACCCTTCCGCCCACCAAGCAAGGCCCAAAGGCCGGCGAGGCGCCCGCCCCCGGCTACGACCGCGCCAAGTACGACGCCATCGGCGAGAGCGACCGCATGACGCTGCGTTTCCGCAAGCCCGGCTAGGCGGATGGCAGCTGCGCGTCTCTGGCTGGCTCTGGCGGGGTTGAACGGGCTGATGGCGGTGTGCGCCGGGGCGTTCGGCGCTCATGGGGTCAGCGATTTGCAGACAAAAGGCTGGCTGCAGACCGGGGCGCAGTATCAGCTCGTTCACGCGGCCACGGGGCTGGCCTGTTTTTCGCTGCTGCGGGTGATGGCGCGACAGGCGGGGATCGCCGGGTGGCTGTTCGGGATCGGCGGACTGGTGTTCGGGGGCTCGCTCTACCTTCTGGCGCTGACGGGCGTGAAGCTCTGGGGCGCGGTGACGCCGATCGGGGGCGTGCTGATGATCGTGGGCTGGGGGGTGCTGATC
>CALMGB010000421.1:878-7035 GCA_937863535.1 uncultured Caulobacteraceae bacterium | reverse complement strand
GTCCACGCCTCGAGAGCGTGCGGCGTAGAGGAGACACTGCCGAACGCTGAGCGCATCGTAGAGGCCGAACGCGTCGGGCAAATAGCCAAGCGCCGCATGGACGCCGCGCGGGTCGCGCTGCGTGTCCAGCCCCACCACGCTGATCCGCCCCGCCCCCGGCGTCTCGAGGGCGGCGATGCAGCGCATCAGGGTGGACTTGCCGGCGCCGTTCGGCCCTACCAGAGCCATCACCGCGCCGGGGCGCACGACGAAGCTCACCCCGTGCAGCGCCCGGCCCGAGGGATAGTCGAAGACCAGGCCTTCGACGTCGATCATGAGACGCCCGCCGCGGCGCCGCGGGCCGCCTCGAGGTCGGCCGGCGTGTCGACGGAGATGGGCGCCGTCCCGGTCACCGCCGCGTCTATGCGCAAGCCGAGTTCCAGCGCCCTCAACTGTTCCAGCTTCTCCCGCCGCTCCAGGCGCGACGGCGGGGCGGCGGTGAAGCGCGCCAGCGCGGCCGGCCGATAGCCATAGACGCCGATATGGCGCCAAACCGGTCCCTCGCCATAGAGGCGCGAGCGGGTGAAGTAGAGCGCGCGTCCCGAGCGGCCGTCGGCCGCCAGCGCCAGCACCGCCTTGACCACGTCGACATTGTCCCGGTCGGCGGGCGAGGCCTCCACCGCCACCACTGTTGAGATGTCGCAGGGCGAGCGGTCCAGCACCTCGGCGCAGGCGGCGACGACGCCGGGCTCCACGAAGGGCATGTCGCCCTGCAGGTTGATCACCGCATCGTGGCGCCCCTGCGGATCAAGCTGTCGCAGCGCCGCCATGATCCGGTCGGAGCCGGAGGGCAGGTCCGGGTCGGTCAGGACCGCGCGGCCGCCGGCCGCCTCCACGGCCTCGACGATCGCAGGATCGCCCGCCGCGACCGCAACCGGACCGATGCCGGCGGCCTGCGCCCGGCGCATCACCCGCACGATCATCGGCGCTCCCGCGATGTCGGCCAGCGGCTTGCCGGGCAGGCGCGAGGCCCCCATCCGGGCGGGGATCAGGATGATTGGGGAGAGCGCCAAGGCTTGCCTTCCAACCCGTTTGCAGCCTCGGCGCTAGCGTGTAAGAGACGGCTCCACAAGGCCGCAGGGTCCGCTCACGCGGGCGGCCGCGTACGCGGGGATGGTGCGGGCTCCCACTGCGCCGTTGTTTGGGCGCGCCGGGCTCTAAGGGCGGACATGAGAGACGAGCTTTTCTGGAACAAGATATTCGGCGCCTTCCTGGGCGTTCTGCTGCTGGTGTTCGGCCTGCGCCAGGTGTCCGAGATGCTCTTCGCCACCAGCGCGCCGAAGGTCGCTGGGGACAAGATCGCCATCCAGGAGACCGGCTCCAGCGACGCGCCCGTCGTCGACGTGATGCCCGACTGGGGCACGGTGCTGCCGACCGCCGATGTGGCGGCCGGCGCGACCATCTCCAACAAGTGCAAGGCCTGCCACAATCTGGACAATGGCGGCCCCAACCAGACCGGTCCGAACCTCTGGGGCGTGATCGGCAGGAAGCCCGGCACCCATGCCGGTTTCGCCTACTCCTCGGGCATGACGGACTTCGGCGCCAAGACGCCGGTGTGGGACTACGCCCACGTCTATGATTTCCTTAAAGGTCCGCAGGAGTACATCAACGGCACCAAGATGAGCTTCGTGGGCCTGAAGCAGCGCGAGGACCGGATCAACCTGATCGCTTGGCTGCGCCAGCAGAGTTCCAGCCCCGTCGCGATCCCCGCCGCCGATCCCAAGGCCGCCGGCGCCGCCAAGGCGTCCGCCGCAACCGGCGCGTCCACCGCTCCGGCCCCCAAGCCCGGCTCGGGTGTGCCGACCACCACCGGCGCCACGAGCGGCGCCAAGCCCACAGCGGTGAACGGTGCGGCGCCCGCCAACGCCCAGACGCCAAACCCCTCGGGCCAGACCCCCAGCACAGGCGCCGCCGCCCAGCCTGATCGCATCACCAGCACGCCGACGGGCGGCCCGCCGAAGTAGCTCGACTTTCCCGCAGGGGAGAGGATCTAGATCGCCTCCCGCCAGCGCTGGGTGAGCACTCCGGTAAATTGCTGCAGGTCCGACCTGACCCGGTTAAATCCCGGGCCGGCCTGCAACGCCTTCTCATCCAGATAGAGCCCCCGGTTGATCTCGATCTGCAGCACGTGGACGGCGGCGGCGGGATCGCCGTAGAGTTCGGTGGTGTAGCCGCCGGCATAGGGCGTGTTGCGGGTCACCTCGTAGCCCATCCGGCGCAGCTCCCGCTCGACCAGTGTGGTCAGGGCGGGGGCGCATGACGCGCCGAACCGGTCGCCGAGCACGAAATCCGGGGTCCGCCCGCGCGCCGTCGGCCGTGTCGCCGCCGAAGGCATGGAGTGCCAGTCCACCAGCAGCGCCCGTCCAAAGGCCGCCTTCACTTCGCCGAGGAGGGCGCGCAGGATGGCGTGGTAGGGCTTGTGCACCGCCTCGATGCGCTCGCGCGCCTCGGCGAAAGAGAGCTTGCGGCCGTAGATCTCCTGACCCTCCGCCACGACCCGGGCGATGGCGCCCAGGCCCGCCGCCACCTTTGGCGTCAGAGCGTGCGTGAAGGGCGGCAGTTCGTCCTCGAACATGCTGGGGTCGAGCTCGTAGGGCTCCCGGTTCACGTCCAGGTAGGCGCGGCCGAAGCGGGCGGTCAGCAGGTTGGCGCCCAGGGTCTCGGCCCCTTCCAGCAGGAGATCCACCAGCGCATCCTCCGAGCGCCGGATGGCTTGGGCGCTCAAGACCGAGGCGGCCATCAGCGCGTCCGGGTACAGCCGCCCGGAGTGGGGCGAGGCGAACACCAGCGGCGTGGCCACGCCGCCCGCACGTCGCAGCTCGAACGCCGGCTCCGCCAGGGCGACGGGCGAGGAGCGCGGCAGGTCGAGATCGTCCATTCGGGGGCATTATTGGTCCGCGGCCCGGCGGGTCAATCATCCTGGTCAGCGGGCAGGATTTATCGGCCGTTCACCTCCGCCCGCTAAGCCATTGACGACCCTCACGAGTGTGGCTGCATGCGTAAAATCCTCCTCGCCGAAGACGACGATTCGCTGCGCCGCTTCCTCGCCAAGGCGCTGGAGCGGGCGGGCTATGAGGTCGTGTCCTGCCACGATGGCGAGGCGGCGCTGGAGGCCTTGGACCAGGGTCCGTTCGACCTGTTGCTCACTGACATCGTCATGCCGGGCGTGGACGGCATCGAAGTGGCGCGACAGGCGGCGGCGCGTGAGCCCGGCCAGCGCATCATGTTCATCACCGGCTTTGCAGCGGTCGCCCTGTCAGCCGGCGCCCGCGCGCCCGAGGGAGCGAAGATACTGGCCAAGCCCGTGCACCTGCGCGAGATCGTGGCCGAGGTGGAGCGGATGATCGCCGCCTAGCGGCGGTGAAATGAATCCGCCCACGCGCCGTTCATCTTTCGACGCCCATTGCGTCGCCGGAGCGCAAACCTTGATGACGCCGCCTGCGCTTCCCCGAACAGCGGCGCGGCGCTAGGCGGGGCGCCCGTGATCGCCTCTTGGCATAGGCCTGGAGGCCGGAGAGGCTGAGCCCTGCCGATGGGGAGTCAGAGGCCGCTCACCCGCACCACCTCGTGGTCCGGGCCGAGCTCGATCACCACATCCGCCCGGCCGGGCATCTCCTGCAGGATCCAACGGGTCAGGCGTTCATAGTGCATGATGAAGCGGGCGATGGCGACCTCGCCCATCACCTCGCCGCGACGGCCCTCCGCTGTCAGGCGCCTCGCCAGCTTGCGCTCCTAGAGCGTGCGCCACGCCTGGACATGCTCGAAGTCGGGCGCCTTCAGCAGCACCAGCAGGTCCAGTCGCTCGAACAGGGCCTGGTAGCCGGCCGCCAGGTCGCCGTTGATGCCGCCTCGCCAGGCCCCATCGCGATCCTCTTCGTGTTCGAGCAGGTTGATCGGCCAGGCCAGGTCGTCTTCGAGTTGGGGCCGCGCGCCGACGAACCAGCCTTCGAACAGGACGACGTCCACCGGCGCCTGCACCTTGGGCCAGCTGATGGCGGCCGCGCGGGTGTCGAGGGCCTTGTCGAAGCGGGGCAGCGCCACTGGGCCGCTGCTCCCAGCCAAGGCTTCCAGCGTCCGCAAGCCGAGCGCCACGTCGTGCGTTCCGGGCGGCCCTCGGGTGACGAGCAGAGCGTGGCGCCTGGCCGCGAGCTGTCGCCGCTCGGCGGAGGTGAAGTAGAGATCGTCCAGCGACAGCACAGCGGAACTCAGTTCAGCCATCTCCAGCAGTGTGGCGAGGAAGAGGGCGAAGGTGGACTTGCCGCTGCCCTGGCTGCCGCAGAGTCCCACGACCATGGGCCGAGCGAGCCGGGCGTGATCCGAGGCGATGCGCCGGGCCAACGGGCGGATCACCGCACCGACGATGTCGACGAACTCGGGGGGCAAGCCTTCTGCGGCGATCAGCTCGCCTATCCGCCCCGGCTCCGCCATCTCGCGAGGCGACGTCAACTTGGCCGGCGCACCCGCGCCGATCGGCGAGAGGCCTGGTCGTAGAGGACGGCGTTCGGGAAGACCGCCACCTCGCAGAGGATGTCGCCGCCCGCTGCGTCGGCCCAGAGGTAGTTCCGCTCCATCAGCACCGGCCGGTTGGCGGGCGAGAAGCCTTCGAAGGTGTCGCCCCATGGGGTCACCTTCGCCAGCTCGGCCCAGCTCAGGGTGAGGGCTCGGCTCAACTCGTCCTCGGCGGCGGCGTCGAGGTCGGGATCGGGCGGCGAAGGATCAGGCATTGTACGCATGTGGGCGCCGGTCGGCGCTGCGGCGAGGGCGGCCCTCGTGGCTGGCGGCTTTCCCTGTTAGCAGCGGCGCATGCGAGTCGCAGCGACCCTTCCTGGCCAACGCCCTTCGATGCTCCGCACCCTCTACGATCGCCTGCTGTCGCTGGCGAGCGGACCGTGGGCCGTGCCGGTGCTGGCGGCGGTATCGTTCGCTGAAAGCTCGTTCCTGCCGATCCCGCCTGACGCCTTGCTGGCCCCCATGGTGCTGGCGCGGCGGGAGCGAGCCTGGCTTTACGCGCTGGTGTGCACGGTCGGCTCGGTGCTGGGCGGGCTGCTCGGCTACGCGATCGGCTTCTACCTGGCGCCGCTCGGCCTGAAGCTGCTGGCGCTCATGGGCCATTCCGGAGGCCTGGCGAGCTTCCAGGCCTGGTATGCGCGGTTCGGCCTGTGGGTGATCCTGATCAAGGGGCTGACGCCCATCCCCTACAAGCTGGTGACCATCGCCTCGGGGCTCGCGCACTTCAATCTCGGCGTGTTCGTCGCGGCGTCTGCGGTTACGCGAGGCGCGCGCTTCTTCCTGGAGGCGGCGCTGCTGCAGCACCCCGCCGCCAAGGGGCTGGTCGACAAGCACCTGGGCTTGGTGCTGGGCGCAGCGGTGCTCGCAGTGCTGGTGGCCCTGGTGGCGGTCAAGCTGATCGGCTGAAGCGGAGCCGCGGGGACGTAGGGTCCGGGACGCCCGCCCTTTCGCCGCCGCAGTCGCGCGCTTAAGAGCGGCTCATGGCATGGCAATCTCGCTACAAGCTGGTCAAGCAGACCGCACCCCTGTGGCTTCTCTGGGCGGCCGGGCTTTCGGGCCTCATGCTGGTGGTCGCACACGCATCCGAGACCTTTGGCCACCTGCCACCCTGTGAGCTCTGCCTGGCGCAGCGGGAGGGCTATTGGACAGACCTCTATGCCGGCCTGATCGGCTACGGCGTGGCGCGCTGGCGGGTGTCGCTGTCGCGTCTGCTGCTGGGCCTCGTGGCGCTGGTGTTCGCGGTGGAGACGGTGATGGCCGCCTACCACGCGGGGGTGGAGTGGAGGTGGTGGCCGGGGCCGGTGGCCTGTACGGGCGGCCATGCGGCGGTGACCTCTGCCCAGATGTCGGCCCTGGTCAGCGGGGCCAAGTTCCACATGGTGCGCTGCGACCAGGCCGCCTGGCGGCTGCTGGGCGTTTCCATGGCGGGATGGAACGCCCTGGCGGCGCTCGCGCTCACGACAGCGACGCTGGTGGCGTTGCGGCGAGTGAAGCGTCCCCGATGAGCCCTCCCGTCCAGCCGACTTTGCGCCCCGGCCGCGGCGCCGACCGGAGACGGCTGGCGGAGATCCTGCGCGGAGCCGACCTCAATCAGGAGCGCATCGCCGCG
>CALMGB010000421.1:0-868 GCA_937863535.1 uncultured Caulobacteraceae bacterium | reverse complement strand
GACCATGCGGGCGAGCTTGGGGCGGTGGCGATCTACCAGGGCCAGAGGGCTGTGTTCGCTGCGCTGGACAAGCCGCCGGCCCTTGCGGCGCAGCTGGAGGAGATGGCCGCGCACGAGGCCGTTCACCTGGCGGCCTTCGACAGGCTGCTCACCGAGAAGGCTGTGCGACCGACCGTCCTGACGCCCTTGTGGCGGCTGGCGGGCTTCGTGCTCGGCGCCGGAACCGCCCTGCTGGGCGAGACCGCGGCCCACGCCTGTACCGAGGCGGTGGAGAGCGTGATCGAGCAGCACTACGCCGACCAGATCGAGGAGCTGCGCCCTCGCGAGCCCGATCTGGCCGACGCCCTGTCCACCTATCGAGATGATGAGCTGTCCCATCGTGATCAGGCCATCGCCGGAGGCGCACGCGAGGCGCCGGGCTACGTCCTGCTCTCGGCGGTGATCGGCGCGGGCTGCCGCGCGGCGATCCGGCTGGCGGAAAAAGTCTGAGTCTAATCCGACTCTTAACGCCGACGGCCACGGTAATTCGCGCCTGAGAATCAAAAGCTTAACGGCGGCGCTTGCGATGGCGTGGCAAATCAGGGATGCTGACTGCGGGGACGTTGAGGATTAACTCTTCGTAAGCGAGTTGCGCCTTAAGGTTACCGAAGGATGGACTGGGCTTGCGCGCCTTGGAGCGTGCGCGGCCTGCTCCGATGGGCCGCGGCGAGGCTGGAGGGATCGATGCGTGTTCTGCTGATCGAGGACGACAGCGCCACCGCGCAGAGCATCGAGTTGATGCTGAAGTCGGAGGGCTTCAACGTCTACACCACCGACCTGGGTGAGGAGGGCGTCGATCTCGGCAAGATCTACGATTACGACCTCATCC
>CALMGB010000420.1 GCA_937863535.1 uncultured Caulobacteraceae bacterium | reverse complement strand
CCGGACGGCTTCCAGCAGCGCATCAGCGCCGCGGGCATGATGGGCATGCGCGTGCTCTGGTTCGAACGCGACGCGGCTGGCGGCTTCCCGCCCCCGTCGGCCTGGACCTCCGAAGCGATGGCCATGACCAGCACCCACGACCTGCCCACCGTCGCCGGATGGTGGCGGGGCCGCGACATCGAGTGGATGGAGCGGCTGGGCCGCAAGGCGAGCCTCGCCGGCCCCGCCGAGGAGCGCGCCGCGCGCGAAGCCGACCGTGAGGCCTTGTGGGCGGCCTGCGCTCAGGCGGGCGCCGGCGAAGGTCCGCAGCCGGCGCCCAGCGGCGACCAGGACGCCGTGGACGCAGCCATCGACTATGTGGCCCGCAGCGCCTGCGACCTTGCCATCGTGCCTCTCGAAGACCTCTTGGGAGAACTCGAGCAGCCGAACCTGCCCGGCACCCTGGACGAGCATCCCAACTGGCGCCGCCGCCTGCCCAGCGCCTCCGATGTCCTGCTGCAGCAGCCCCGCGTGACGGCCCGGCTGGATCGGCTCGCGCGCGAGCGGCCCCCCCGGGAGGCGGCGCCGTGATCCCCCACGCCACCTACCGCCTGCAGTTCCACAAGGGGTTCACCTTCGCTGACGCCGCGCCGCTCGCTCCGTATCTCGCCCGGCTCGGGATCAGCCATGTCTACGCCTCGCCCATCGGCGTCGCGCGCGCAGGGTCGGCGCACGGCTACGACCAGGTCGATCCCACGCGCATCAACCCGGAGCTAGGGGGCGAGGCGGGCTTCCTTGCTCTTGTCGCGGAGTTGAAGGCCGAGGGACTCGGCGTGATCCTCGATATCGTCCCGAACCATATGGCGGTCGGCCAAGCGGACAACCGCTGGTGGCTGGACGTGCTCGAACACGGCCCCGACAGCCTTTACGCACAGCTGTTCGACATCGATTGGGCGCCGTCCGATCCCGCCCTGAAGGGCAAGGTGCTCGCCCCCTTCCTCGGGGCGCCCTATGCGGAGGCCCTCGCGGCGGGCGACTTGCGGTTGAAGCGTGATCCCGCGACGGGGAAGCTCCTGGCCTGGGCCTACGACGCCCATTGCTTCCCGATCCGCCCCGAAGACCAGCAGGCCGTTGCGCCGGGCGAGGAGACGTCCGCGCGTTTCGATGGCCGGAACCCGCAGGGCCGCGCCCGCCTGCACGACCTGCTGGAGCGTCAGCACTATCGCTTGGCGTGGTGGAAAACGGCCGGGGACGAGATCAACTGGCGGCGCTTTTTCGACATCAGCGAACTCGCCGGTGTCAGGATCGAACGGTCCGAGGTCTTCGACCTGATCCATGCCCTGCCGCTCCGGCTTTATGCGGACGGGCTCATCGACGGGGTACGGGTGGACCATGTCGATGGCCTGGCCGACCCGGCGGCCTACTGCCGGCGGCTCCGCAACGCGCTCGCCGAGGCGGAGGGGAGGCGGCCGGCCGGCGCACCGACCGGTCCCGCCTATTTCGTGGTCGAGAAGATACTGGGCCAAGGCGAGCGACTGTCCCCGGACTGGCTGACGGACGGGACCACCGGCTACGACTACATGAACGAGTCCGCCGCGTTGCTGCACGACGCTGCGGGCGAGCCCAAGCTCACCCGTCTGTGGACCGATGTCAGCGGCCGGTCCGCCGTGTTCGAGGACGAGGAGCGACAGGCGAGGCTGGAGACCCTGCGACGCGCATTCTCCGGCCAGCTGGAGGCGGCGGTTCACGCCTTTCACCAGGTGGCGCGGTCGGATGTGGCCACCCGCGACCTCACCGCCGGCATGCTGAGGCGCGGCCTGACCGTGCTGCTGAGCGTCTTTCCGGTCTATCGCACCTACGGAACGGGGGAGGGGGCGCCTGTCACCGACGAGCCGGTGCTGCAGCACGCACTGGCGCGCGCCCAGGCCTTCGTCGCGCCCGGCGAGGGGCCGATCCTCGAGCGGATCGCCGCCTGGCTCGCAGGTGATGGGCCCACATGTGAGGGGTCGGGTGGCATGGAGCTGAAGCGTGAGGCCGTGCGACGCTTCCAACAGCTCAGCGCGCCCGTCTCCGCCAAGGCCGTGGAGGACACCGCCTTCTACCGGTACGGCCGGCTGCTCTCCCGCGACGACGTGGGGTCCGATCCCGCCAGGCTGGCGGGAAGCGTGGAGCACATGCACGCCGCCAACGCCGAAAGGGCGGCGAGCTTCCCCCACGCCATGCTCGCCACCGCCACCCACGACCACAAGCGCGGCGAGGACGTGCGGGCTCGCCTGGCGGTGCTGAGTGAAATTCCTGAGCGCTGGGGTGCGGCCGTCCGGCGCTGGTCGGAGCTGAACGCCGGCATTGCGGCCGCCGTCGATCCCCTCGACACCTATCCGCTGTACCAGACCCTGGTGGGGGCGTGGCCGCTCGACTTGGATCCCGCTGACGGCGACGGTCTGGCGGCGTTCGGCGAGCGCGTGGGCGGATGGTGGCGCAAGGCTCTTCGGGAGGCCAAGCTCAACTCCTCCTGGGCCGCCCCCGACGAGGCTTACGAGGACGCCTGCCTCGCCTTCCTGAAGGATGCGGTCGATCCATTGGCCTCCCCCGGGTTCCTGGCCGACCTCGTCGGCTTCGTCGAGGAGATCGCGCCGGCTGGAGCCGTGAACGGCCTGGTGCAGGCCCTGCTCCGCTGCACCGCGCCCGGGATTCCGGACCTCTACCAGGGTACGGAGGGATGGGACTTCAGCCTGGTCGATCCGGACAACCGTCGGCCGGTGGACTATGTGGGCCGGCGCACGTCGCTCGAGAGCCCGACAGCATGGCCGGAGCTGCTGTCGGACTGGCGGGACGGCTGGGTGAAGCAGCGGGTGATCGCGACGGCCCTGAGTCTGCGCCGCCGCTGGCCGGAGGTCTTCGCGGAGGGGGCCTACCGCCCGATCGAGGTACAGGGCCGCACCCCGGTCAAGATGATCGCCTTCCTGCGCCAGGCTGAAACACGCGCCGTGCTCGTCTGCGCTCCGCTCTGTGTGAACTCACTGCGCAGCGAGGGAGTGTCCCTGTCGGAAGCCTGTCTGGACGACGTCCGCCTCGTGCTTCCTGCAGACGTACGCCAGATGTCGGCGACGGAGAGCTTTACAGGCGCAAAGTTCAGCTTGTCCGCTCACCTAGACCTTGCGGCTGTTCTGTCCCCCGCGCCATTCGTCTTGCTCGAACTCAGCTGAGGCCCCCTGATCGTGGCCGCCGATCGGGGGGCCACGCCTGGTGTCCGAATCCTGGACTAACCCGCGTCAGCCCGCAGCATCGGGTACTGCTGGACGAGCTGGTCGAGCTTCTGGGTCATGTTC
>CALMGB010000419.1 GCA_937863535.1 uncultured Caulobacteraceae bacterium | reverse complement strand
GTCCGGGGGCGGTGCGGCGGTAGCCTCCCGCGGGGTCGCGGAGGGGTAGGGGTGCTCCTCGCACGCCGCCAAGGCGAGCGCCCCGGTCGTGGTGAGCGCCAGCGCCGCGAGCCTCGCCCCCGTGCTAATCATCCGTCTCGTCATCATCCGCCTCGACACGCCGCGTTTCGTCCACTTTGGAACGGTTACGGTTTCTTCAGCAAACCCGGCGCCAGCGCCAACCGCAAGCCGGTTCGCCTCAGGCGCGTGCCGCGCTAGACCTACGTGGTCTATGCCGAGTTTCGGCGAGGCCGCGTGGCCTCGTAGAGGGCGATGGCGGCGGCCGTGGAGACGTTCAGGCTTTCGAAGCCGCCCGGCATCGGGATCGCCGCCAGCATGTCGCAATGCTCCGAAACGAGACGCCGAAGTCCTTCGCCCTCCGATCCCAGCACCAGCACTACCGGCGCCCCGTCAAAGGCCTGCTCCAGGTCGGTGTCCGCTTCGCCCGCCAACCCCACCGTTCGCCAGCCCCGGTCGGCCAGCGTCTCCAGGGCGCGCGAGAGGTTCACCACTCGGGCGCAGGGCACCCGGTCCACCGCCCCCGCTGCGGCCTTGGCGAGAGCGCCGGAAAGAACCGGCGCGCGGCGCTCCTGCAGGATCACGCCCCGGACCCCGAAGGCCGCCGCGGAGCGCAGGATGGCGCCGACGTTCTGGGGATCGGCCACCTGGTCTAGCAGCACGAGCACGCCCTCGGCCGGCTCCGCCAGCTCCTCTAGGCCGACGGGCGCCAGCGGGTCGGCCAGCAAGGCCAGCCCCTGGTGCACTGCGCCGGCGGGCAACATGCGGCCGATCTCGTGCGCTTCCAGCCGTTCGATCCTAAGTCCGCGCTCGCCGAAGGCGGCCTCTAGGTGGGCGGCCTTGCTAGGCGCAGACAGAAGCCGGCGCAGGCCCGTACGGCGTGGGTTGGCCACCGCGGCGTCCACGGCGTGGCGGCCCCAGATCCACTCCGGTGCGCCCGCCGGCGCCTCCCGCCGCAAGGCGTTTGCGATACCACGCGGACCGCCGCTTCGCGGCGTCGTGCGATCGTTGCCTTTGGGAAACGAGCCCACTATAAGACGTCCTCCGTTTCGGGGAGCCCGGACGGGCCGCCTTTTCGCCCTCCGTTATAGCGGTGTCGGCGAAGTGGGCGAGCCCGGTCATCAACTTCGACGCGCCTGGGGGAATGTCCCGAGCGGCAAAGGGGGCGGACTGTAAATCCGCTGGCTACGCCTTCGTAGGTTCGAGTCCTACTTCCCCCACCACCTTTGCCAGAAACCTCTATTTCGCTTGATGCTCTCAACGAAACCGGGGTGCTGAGTGGTTGCGTCTACAAAATGCCTACAAAAAGTTGCAGATCCTTGACCGCGATCCCGGCCTTCTGCTCCCGCAGAATCCCGATGATCTGCTCCTCGCTGAATCTCGACTACTTCATCCGTTCGTCCCTTCGTTGGGCCGAACTCTACATTCGATCGGCTGAGTTCTAGGAGTCACGTCACTCCTTCTCGACCTGCCAATGACGACCTCCTGCCCGGGCGAGACAGATCGTAAAGGTGGCCGCATCAGATCGGAATAGACGGGCGCAATCGCCGGACTCCGCAGCCTCAGCCACCCGCCGAGCTGCGCAATGAGCTCTGGCGGTGATTGGGACTGAGGCTCCCATCGGGGCTCGACAGAACGGCTCAGATACAAGCGAGCACCTGCACGCCCGAGGACGTCTATGTTCGAGGCATTAAGTGAGCCATCAAGCACCGATGGTTAAGGATTGCTCATTCTCAACCGAGGGCGAGCCGATGATTGATCTATGTTCGCGCGCTGCCTGGCTTTCCGGTACACCAGGGATAGTCGCGAGGACCTGGTGCAAACCCGGGTGGCTATTCCGGCCGCCGATCCGCCGGACAATGCATGGCGAGGCTCACCCGTAGGGTTAGCGGCCGCCGACATGCTTTCGACCATGACCTCCGGTCCATTCCCCGAAGCGCTGCAATGCGGACTTGGCCCAGCGTGGCCAAGGCTGCTGTTACGGAGGTGAGCAAACATAGGTGCCTATGTCGGATATCTCGATTGCCATGGCGACCTTCAACGGCGCGCGCTTCATCGACAAGCAGCTCCAGAGCCTTGCTGCGCAAACCTACCTCCCCGCTCAACTCGTCATCGCAGACGACGGGTCCCAGGACGAGACCCTGGCGAAGGTGGCGGAGTTCCGCGCCTCAGCGCCCTTCTCGATAAGCATTCACCAGAACCGTACTAGACTGGGCTACCGCAGCAATTTCATGGCTGCGGCGGATCGTTGCACATCGCCGCTCATCGCCTTCTGCGACCAGGATGACGTTTGGCGACCCGATAAGTTGCAGCGAGTGCGGAGTGCCTTCAACCATCCTGAAGTGATGCTCGTCCAGCATAACGCTCGAGTGGTGAACGCCTTTGGGGAGTACCACGCGGACTTAATGCCTCCAGACAGTCCTCCTGCCATCAGGTTGGCGATGACAGGATCACCGTGGGAATTTCCTCTCGGCTTCACCATGGCATTTCGCTCTGTGCTACTGGCCTTCAGCCCCCTGCAATCGCGTTCGATCGACCCGTATCATGATGGGGAAATTCTTGCGCATGATCAATGGATAGCCTTTTTAGCCTGGGTGTTTGGAAGCCACGTCTACCTGCCAGATTTGCTCGCCGATTACAGAATTCACGACACGAATACATTTGGTTTGAAAACCCGACCGAGATCTAACCTACTGCGCTTTTTGCATTTGGCGATCGAGGATCGCTCGCAGATTTACGGCCGACTAGCTCTTGCGGCGACCGCCAACGCTTCAATACTCGATCACATTAAGAGCCAAGCGGACGCCTCAGCCTATCTGCGCCGCAGGGCTGCCGACGCGGTCGGGGCCTGGACCGACTTGGCTGAACTTTACCGCATACGACGGCGCGTTTATTCAACGCCCCAGCTCTTCCAACGCCTGAGCGCTCTCGGCCGCCTCATAAGTGCAGGGGCTTATGGCGCCAGCACTCGCTGGTCCTTCGGGACCAAGTCTTTGATCCGGGACATTCTGCTTGGTTGCCTGGGAGGTCCTTGCATCACACAGATGAGCTTCCCGCTATCCGACCGCGACTCGAGCCTGCGCGCGCTCGCGTCACGGCAGATGCGAGACGGTCGTAGCGCAATCTCGCGTGACATGGCGCCGGCCCCCCACGTCCGTTCCTTGGACCCACTGTCTTTGTGCAACCCGAGACGGCTTGAACCGAGCCGACCTGACATCCTCTAGCCAGCGAGCAGCACGGTGGACCCGCATCTCGATCCTCATCATAGTGAAGCAATTCACCGCGACGGGGCTGGGTCTTGGCCAGGAACGGTGGCCTGGCCGAGCCGCCTGTGGAACAGCGTCGGCGCCAATCAACCAACAGATCACGAATTCGCCGAAAAGGTCCTTCGCACGACCTCCATCGCGGAGGAGAACGAGGCGTGGATACGAACGGCCGTCCTTTGCCAGCTGCGCTGGGACGCACTGCACACCGCCAACGTAGCGACCACGTCCGACGCAACCGGCATGGAGGGTGAGGTCAGCTTCGAGTGGGCTCGGGACGCACTCGGCCGCAGACCCGCTCCAGCCATCTTTGATCTGCGGCGCCTCGGGCCTGACCACGCTGCACAGCTTGCGGCTCAAGGCGTGTCGTTGGAGCACCTCCGACGCAACTTTCGCGCGACACTGGGCGGTTGGCGCGAGGACGCCCTCGCCTTTCAGCTCGAGGCGGTTAGGACCGGCTCCATGCATGCGGTCTGCCCGGTTACCGGCCAAAAGCTTGCGAGCCGCACCGCTTTTCTGGCAAACGTCAACACCATCTTCTACCGCTTCACCGCCGTCAGCGCATTCTATCTGGTCGTCAGCGGCATTGGTAGAGGCTTTCAGAAGGTCGCAATCTACTTTCCTTTAGAGGAGGTCGCCGTCATCGCCAGCGACGACTGGAGTTTCGATTTTGAAGATGTGCTCGAACTGAAAGCCCGAATGGTAGCGGACTTTGATCTATGTCGGAGTTATCTGGCCAAGGCGGAGAGCACCCGCTCCTTGAGCCTATGCCTTGGCTTCTACCATTTTGCACACCACCTTTGGAACGAGCTTCCTGGCGTTGAACGCGTGCGCAAGTCTGGATCGCTGTCGAAAGTAAGCCGCTTCCTGGTGCTGCGAGAGCCGCTTGGCCCGCTGAACGCGATCTTCCCTGAAATCCCCAATAATAAAATCTGGCGTTTGTCGGGCGCGGAGGCCTTGTTCCGCGCGGCCCTGTCTGGAAACCTTTTTGTCTTGCGCGTCGGGTCTCGCTTCCTGCCCGCCGCGGTCGTGCGCCGGGTCTACCGAGTGGCGCGCCAGGCTGTCAGCGAGGCAGAACGCGAGAGGGCGGCATCGGCTCACAAAGGCAGTTCGCCATTGCTGTGGATCGGCGTCAGGGTCGGAGACAGGTCGTGGACGGATCAGGCTCAGAAGCTGGCCGATCTGATCGAGAGGCTGCAGAAGGTTCACCCGCGCCTTGGCCTAGTGTTCGACGGCTTCTCACATCCGGCCGATCGGAGCCAAGACTTAGACCCGGATCTTACACGTCTGGTGGCCCAGGAGGCGGAAGTGGTTTCCGAAGTCGTGTCTGAGTTGAGACATCGCGGGCTCAAAACGCCGGTCGAAAACTTAATCGGGTGCTCGATCCATGTGGCCAACCTGTGGGCTCATGCCATCCATCTGTACGTCTCCCCGTATGGATCGCTTCAGCACAAGGTTGGATGGCTCGCTCACCGACCTGGTGTTATCCATTCCAACCGGACGCTGCTGCAAAATCCAGCCGATTACGTGTGGACCAGCGTCCAAGGCGCCTTGCCCCCCCGTTATGTCGCCCGCGAGGCCGTGTGGGATGTGGAAGGTTTTCTTGACCAGCCTCGCTACAACGAAACGCTGGACGCAAGCGAAAGCGGCGCCGGCGTTCTCGCCATAAATAATCGCATGAAGCTCAGGCCGGCTTTCGCCAATTATCGCGTTGACCCTGAGGCGATCCGCGTAGAACTAGAAGCGTTACTTGATATGCCAGCTTGGCGCACGTCCCTTCCAGCACGCGTGGCTCAAGGCTGCAGACGGCGGTTCAAGGCCGGGCTGGCCGCCGGCTTACGGCGGCTGAGAGGTCCCCCTCTCTAAAAGATCACGAGCGCAGAGCAGGCCGTCAGGCGTCCGGAACATCGTAAGCGCTGTTCTCAGGCCACGTGGGACCATGACAGCAGCTCATCGATGCGGCTGTTGGGGTGGTGGTTCACCAGCCGGGTGAGCATGTCGGCGAGGTAGGCCTGGGGCTCGATGCGACCATCGTTGAGGAAGCGTGAGAGGCCCTCCCAGCGGCTCAGCGCATTAGACCTGCCTCGAAAAGGTGGAGAGCTCCCGATGAGGAACGGGAGCCTCCATCGCGCAAAGATTGTCGCCGGAGCTTCTGAAAACCGCTTGACCGATAACAGGAGCATCAACGCCATGGTAGAGACCTTCTTCAAGACCTTGAAGTCGGAGCTGGTCTGGAGGACGGTCTTCCTCACCCGGGCTGAAGCCGCGGGCGCCATCGGCAGGTATACCTGCGCCTTCTATAATCCCGTTCGCCGCCATTCGGCGCTGGACTCCATCAGCCCGGCCATGTTCGAGAGGCAGGCCGCGGGCTCTCTATTAAAGCGGGACAAGTCCATAAAGCCTCGACTGCAAGAAGACCTGAGCGTCTTCTGATGGTTCCGACCAAGCCACATCGCATGTTCGCCAGGCGCATGGATCGGCTCGCGAGCCGATCTTCGGCACGGTCGGGTCTTGGGGATTGGCGCCTGAGGTCAGGGCGCATTGGCGCTGTAGAGCGGCGCGGGAACAGCCCACTCGGGCGCGAGGGCTGAAGCCGACGCCTCAGTCTTCGCGCACACGGCCCGCTCCACGCTGGCCTGGAACTTGGCGTCGAACACCTCTGGGCGGAACCGTTGTGCGTTGGCCAACGCCTCGCCTGGGACGAAGTCCCTCTCCCAGATGGCGAAGCGCTCGATTGCGTCGACCAGCGCCTCAACCGTGGGCTCGGGGTAGAAGAGTGCAGTTCGACCCGGGATCATCGTCTCGCGGACTCCGCCACGGCCAAGAGCGATGACCGGGCGTCCAGACGCGTTCACCTCCACTGGAACGATCCCGAAATCCTCCTCGGCCGTGAAGATCAGCGCCCTGCAACGCGCATAGGCTTCAGCCAGAGCCTCCAGGCTGAGGTGAGCCTCAAAGCGGATGTTCGGCTTTGCGCGTGCGCGCAGGCTCTTGGCCATCTGACCGGTGCCGACGATGCGTATCGGAAAACCAAGCTCGTTGAAGGCCTCGATCACTAGATCCGCCCGCTTATAGGGCACAAGCTGCCCAACCCACAGAAATTCCGGGCCGACATCCTGCGACAGCCTGAAGCGGTTTACCGGCACCGGCGGATGGATGACTTCAGCGTTTCGGCGATAGTACTTTCGGATCCGGTCCCTTACGAAGCTGGAATTAGCGACGAAATGATCGACACGAGCAGAACTGTTCGTATCCCACCCACGAAGGCTGCTGGAAATCCACGGCCAAACGGACCGGGTGACAGGGCCTGCGGTCTTTTGGTAAACGTGGAACTGGTCCCAAATGTATCGCATCGGCGAGTGGCAGTAAGATAGGTGGGTCGAGTCTGGCGCTGGAATTACACCCTTGGCCGGCCCGGCTTCCGAACTGATGACAAGGTCGTAGCGCGAAAGGTCCAGTGACTCGAGCGCAACCGGCATCAAAGGAAGATAAGACCGATAAAGCCGGCGCGAGGCCGGCAGGTGTTGGATGAAACTGACGTGAACCTTGTGTCGGTTGATGCTCTGGCAGATAACCTGCGGGTCGTACACGTGGGTGAAGATGTCTGCGTCGGGGTAAAGTTGACAGATTCGCTCCAGGACACGCTCGCCGCCGCGCATCGCTACAAGCCAGTAGTGAATGATCGCGACACGCATGTTCTCACTCATATGTAGCGCTGGATTATCTCGTCCATCAGCTCAGCGGATCTAAACCAACTGAACCGACCTGACTGTTCAAGGCTTCGGGCTGAGAGGGTGGCGTGAAAGTCTCTGCTTGGGGCGATGCGAATGATCTGTTCGGCTAGCTCAGTCGGATCCTGTGGGTCCACATAGATGGCGGCGTCGCCGCCGACCTCCGGCAAGCTGCCACACGCGGTGGTGATGACAGGCGCGCCACACGCCATGGCCTCCAGCAACGGGAGGCCGAATCCCTCGTATAGGCTGGGGTAGATCATTGCCGCCGCCCCGGAGAGAAGCGGCGGCAAGAGCTCTTCGGGCAGATAACCGAGCTCCACGATCCCTTCGCCGGCTGGGGGTGCAGCCTCTCCCTTGCCGAAGATTCTGCCCGCACCGCGTCCGCCGATCACCAGCAGGCTGAAGTCGCGCGGTAGCCGTCCCCTGGCTTGCCTCCACGCGTTCAGCGTCAAGCGCAAGTTCTTGCGCGGCTCACGCGTGCTCAGCGTGACAAAGTAGGGTCCCGGCGGCGCGCCGATCTGGGCCAAAGCGGCGGCGCTGTCCTTTTCCGGCCGGGGTCTGAACGCCCGGCTGACTCCGTTCGGGACCACGGCGATCCGCGCCGGAGCGAGGCCGAAGGCCGTCGCTAGACGCTCGCGCGAAAAGGAAGACACGGTGACGATCTGGCGTACGGACTTCGCTAGTCCTGCCCACAAGGTCCGATAGGCCAGCACGAACGCAGGGGAGAACCATTCAGGATGGTCAATCACCGCGGCGTCGTGAATGGTCAGTATCTGGTGTTTAATCATCAACGGGCCCACATTACATGGACTCCAAAGCAGTCGTCCCAAGCCCCTGGCCGGAAGGATCATCTGCTCCCACGCGTATCCGGCGAGCCCCGTCGCGAGCTGCGAGGGTGGACTCGCCAGGCGGAGCTTGGTTTCCAGTCGTGGGACGAGCTCTCCCGCCACGCGTTGTACCCCGGTCTGGCGCACGGAGTTAAATCGGGCGTTCACCACTAGGGGGACACCGAGGCTTGGGCCGGCCGACGCCCAGCGAGCTGCAGCCAGCGTCACTTTGGGCATCCCTCAAGCCGTGAATCGGGCTTGCCAGGACTCGCGACCTGACGAGGCGGACAGATGTCCCGTGAAGCTTTTTCTGCGACGTTGGAAGGCGCACGCGAGTCATCTGACGCGCGTTTTGCGGGACGACTGCGTATGAGCAAGACGTGGTCGCTTAGATTGAAGCTCGCTGGCGAACCCGCATCGGCCGACACGATAGGCCTGTCGCTGAGCGCCGGATCATAGACATCGAGGGTTCCGCCGGCTCGAGCGCTTACGGGTAAGCCTTCCGGAGCAAGGTCTTGATGACGTCGGCCGTCCCATACGGGAGGTTCGCGCCATAGGACGACGAGGACGCCGTCGAAGGTGGTCAGCATCAAGCGGCTGGCGTCGGCTGGAACACCCGTGAGCTTGGGAAGCTCATGGACGCCTGCGGAGCCGTCGCCCGACTGCCTCAAAATCGCGAGGAGGTTATGCAGCGCTGTAGCGGCCGGTTTAGGTGATCCATCGACCCGGAAAAGGCCGAAGTGTCGCTCCTTGTCGCGCCCCTCGGGGTCAGGGTAGGCGTCGAGCAGTTCGTAAAGGTAAATCTGGCTTGCGCCGAGCTGGGCTGCGTCGACCACGGTGTTGAGGATCAGGCGCGCCTGAGCTCGTTCGCTCACACCATCTGGATCGTGATCCAGGGTTGGATATCCGGTCTCCGTGAGGACGAACACGGACCTCGGCTCAACAGCTGTTTGCTCCGCCAAGCCATTGGCCAGGGTCGCATACGGCTGCTCGCCCTCGTGAGCATAGGCGTGGAAGTTGGCGTAATCCGCTGCGGCTTGCAGATCCGGATAGGATGTGAGGTTAAAAACAGGTAGATTCTGCAGAGCCGAGTCCGACTTTACACCCCGGTATAGTGCGGCCTGAAGATGCACAGCGGCTGGCGTACCTTTTAACCCGATATATTGAACCGGCTCGTTATTGACCTCGTTGGGTCCCTCAACGGCGGCGATGGCGGCCGGGTGGCGATCCTGAAAGCTTCTCAGCCAGCTCAGGCCCTGGCCCACATTCCAGTCGCGGAACAGCATATCGAACGTCGCACCTTGCTGCGCGACGCGCTCGTAGCTTTGCTGACCCTGACCTGTGGGGTTTGGACTCCAGTCGCGCACCCGGCGGACACCTAGATAGCGCAGGTCCGCCAAGACTTTCTCGACGTCAGCGTACTTGCCGTCCGTGTAGGGCAGGTGCGTGTTCACGCCGATCCGCTCGGCGAGCCCTTGCGCCGACAGCCTGGGCGGGGTCGCGTCGCGCATCGTAGAGGAGGGCGCCGCCGTAACTAGGCCGGCCGCTAGGCAAACCATTAGCCCCATCATCGCGGTGGATCCAAGCCCAGACATTGAAGACGACTCTAGCTTAGCCGCCGGGCTGTCGATGTCAGGACGTGGGAAAATCCACTGGGAGCCCCACAAACGCGTAAGATATCACCTTTTATCCGTTCGCTGGTCAAGAAACGCTGATTTAGAGCGGATTAGTCCACATAACGTATTGAACCCTCATCTATCTCACCCACACGATGTATGTGGCGAAGGTCGTACCGGCTGAAGACTGGAGCTTCCTGCATGCGTATCGCACTGCTGATCGCCACAGCAGCTCGACCCCAGATCGTAGCGACCACCCTGGAGGCGTGGCGCGCTCAGACACGATGTTGCGACCAACTGGTGGTTTCAGTGGTTCAAGGCGAGCTACTTCGACCGAGCTTCGGGCCGGACGTGCTGGTGTTGGAGGGCGAAAAGGGCAGCTGCCGACAGCGTAATCTGGGGCTTGACGCGCTGGCCAGCGCGGCCGACGTCGTGATCGTCGCCGACGACGATTACCTGCCTTCGGCTCGCTTCGTGGAGCACGTCGAGGCGCTGTTCCGCCGACATCCGCAGATTGCCGTGGCGACGGGCCGAGTGCTGGCTGACGGCGTCTGTGGGCCCGGGCTGACGCTCGAAGAGGCGAGAGAGATCTTAGGACGCCACGAGCGCGCACCTGCCTTAGAGACCTTCTGCATCGCCCCGACGCTCGGCGCTTATGGCTGCAACATGGTCATCAATACGCGCCGTACAGAGCCGGCAAGATTTGACGAGCGCCTACCTCTCTATGGATGGCAAGAGGACATCGACTTCTCACAACAATGCGCCATGTCGGGAGAAATCGTCTGGACCGATGCTTTTGCCGGCGTCCATCTCGGCGTCAAGAGCGGCCGGACCTCAGGCGTAAAGTTTGGATACTCCCAAGTGGTCAATCCCGTCTACCTCATGGCCAAGGGCACCATGCCGCCAGCTTACGCGGCACGTCTGGTTTGCAGGAGCCTGCTCGCTAATACTCTTGGCATAGTGCGGCCGGAACCCTTCATTGATCGGCTTGGCCGGCTGCGCGGCAACGCCCTTGCCGTCCTGGACCTGCTGCGGGCCCGTTTGAGGCCAGAGCGCGTTCTTGAAGTCGGCTGAGCGCACCACTTCAACCACTGCGGCCTGACGTAAGACCGGCTGAAGAAAAGCGAGGCTAGCCGGCTTGCCGGTGTGACGCCCCGGGCTTGTACAGTCTGTGACCTTTCGACCGCGAGAGCATCTTCCACTTACTTCATATCATATCCTGCGGCCGGGAAATTGGCGCACTCGGTTGGCGTGATCGCCTCGATGGCGTCACGGATGGCGCGCCAGAGGCCGTTGACGGTGCGGGCGGCGGCTTTGCGGGGCAGCGCCTTGAGCTTGGAGAAGGCGTTCTCGATCGGGTTGAAGTCCGGACTGTAGGGCGGAGAGCAGCCGCGCGCCTGTGCTCTCAATGGCTTGGCGGATTGCGGCGGCTTTGTGGGCGGGCAGGTTGTCCAGGATCACCGTGTCGCCAGGCTTCAGGGTGGGCGCGAGCACCTACTCGGCGTAGGCCAGGAACCAGGCCGCCGTCATGGGCCCGTCCAGCGCCATGGGGGCGGTCATGGCCTCCAGCCGCAGGGCGCCGAAGGTCGTTGTCGCCCAATAATCGTGAGGAACTCCAGCCCGCAGCCGCTCGCCTTTTGGCGCTCTGCCGCAAAGGCGCGCCATCTTGGTCGAGGCGTCAGTCTCGTCGACGAAGACGAGCTTTGCCGGGTCGAGATCAAGCTGGCCCTCGAACCAGCTCTCCCGTCGGGCGCGCACGTCTGCCCGGTCCTGCTCGGCGTCCTGCTCGGCGGCATGCGCCATTTTTTTTGTGTAGTCGTGGCCTCGGAAAAAGCGACAAAGCATACGGATCCCTGCCGCTACTCCTTTCTCCTCGCGGAGCCGGACCTGCATCTCCTTCAGCGTGATGTTGGTGGTCGCCTCCACCATGTGCAGCAGGTAGTCGCGCCGAGCGTCCAGCTTGGAGCCTTGAGCTGACCCTGGCGGCGCGCAGACCGCTCGCCATCCAGCCGGACCCGACGCACCCACACAATGGTGGTGGAAACACCGACCCCAAAGCGCTCGGCCGCCTAGCGCGCTGACATCCACTTCGCCGCCGCCTCAAGCACCCGCTCTTGCAAGGCCTGATTGTACACCCAAGCCATCCGCGCCTCCGTCACCGTACCAGGACGCCAATGACTATTCGGCAACGCCGGGACTCCCCTCCCGAGTCAGAGTAAATGGGACGTGCTCTAGGTCATGATCTCATAAGCGGGTAGCGGGTTTGCACGAACGCTGATTCAACGTCCTGAACGAGGAGGTTGGTGATGGCGCGTTTTGATCTGACGGATTTCGAGTGGTCGGTGATCTCGCCGCTGCTGCCGAACAAGCCGCGTGGCGTGCCGCGGGTGTGTGGAGTTGCGTGCAACAGGGACCCCCTAGCGGGGTGATGTGCGTCGAAGAAG
>CALMGB010000418.1 GCA_937863535.1 uncultured Caulobacteraceae bacterium | reverse complement strand
CTCCCAGGCCGCCGACGCCGCCATGGTCGCCGCTCCGCCGCCGCCGCCCGAGGTCGACGCCATGGAGGCCGCTGGCAGAGGGGTCCAACCGGCAAAGCCCCCACCGGCGGTCGCCGTGGTCACGCCGCCTCCGCCCGTCCCGCTCGTCTCTTCGGCCCCGCCGGCCGCGCCTGCGCCCTCGCCGGCCGGCAAGGCCCCGGTTCTGGTGGTCGACCTCGCAGGCGCCACGGATGGAGCCCCGTCGGCCACGGCGAAGCCTGGCGCGGCGACCGCCTCCGCCGCCGGAAACACCCGCCTGAACGCTGACGAGCAGTTCGCCGCCCGGGTGGAGACGGGGTCCGAGCCCGAGCACGCCAGCGCCACCATGCTGCACAACCAGTCCACCCTGGCCCCGCAGGGGACCATCATCCCCGCGGTGCTGGAGACGGCGCTGAACTCCGACCTGCCGGGCTTCGCCCGCGCGGTGGTCAGCCGCGACGTGCGCAGCTTCGACGGCGCCAACGTGCTGATCCCGCGCGGCAGCCGGGTGATCGGGGAGTACCGGAGCGCGGCGTCGCTCGGCCAGTCGCGCATCTTCGTCATCTGGAGCCGCATCCTGCGCCCGGACGGCGGCTCCATCCAGATCGGATCGGGCGGCGGCGACACGCTGGGGCGGGCGGGGCTCGCCGGAAAAGTCGACCGCCACTTCTTCGAGCGCTTCAGCGGCGCGGTCCTGCTCACGGTGCTGAACGCCGCCGCCTACGCCGCCGCCGGCACGCCCAGCACCCAGGTCACCATCGGCTCCACCGCCGGGAGCGGCGGCGCCACCAGCGGCCTGCTGCCTGCCGACATTCCGCCGACCATCAAGGTGGCCCAGGGCACGCCGATCCGCATCTTCGTCCAGCGCGACCTCGACTTCACCCCCGTGGACGGCCGATGAGCCCTCAGCCGTGAGCCCACGCCTGGTCGAACGCGGCGTCTACCTCGAAGCCTACCTGCGCCCGCTCAGCGCATGGCTCGACCGCCCCGATGTCACCGACATCCTGATCAACGCGCCCGGAGAGGTCTGGGTCGAGACGCTCGGTGGCGAGGCGCAACGTTACGCGGCGCCCGAACTCACCGACCAAGCCCTGTGGCGGCTCGCCAGCCAGATCGCCGCCGCCGCCCACCAGGGGGTGAACCGCGAGAACCCGCTGCTGAGCGCCACCTTGCCCGACGGCGCCAGGGTGCAGATCGTGGCGCCTCCCGCCACCCGCGGCGCCATGGCCATCGCCATCCGCAAGCATGTGGTCAACGACCTGAGCCTGGACGACTACGCCAGCTCGGGCGCTTTCGATCGCGCCCGCCGCTCCAGCCTGGACGACCGTTCCCAGCTCGACCAGGATCTGCAAGCGGCGCTGGACGAAGGCCGCATAGCCGACTTCCTCCGAGAGGCGGTGAGGGCGCGCAAGAACATCATCGTCTCCGGCGGCACCTCCACCGGCAAGACCACCTTCCTGAACGCCCTGGTGAAGGAGGTCCCCGCCCACGAGCGGCTGATCATCATTGAGGACACGCCCGAGGTGCGCCTGCAGCACGCCAACGCCATCGGCCTGATCGCGGTGCGGGGCGAGTTGGGCGAGGCCAACGTCTCCGCCGAGACCCTGCTGCAGGCTTCGCTCCGCATGCGCCCCGACCGCATCATCCTAGGGGAATTGCGGGGCGCGGAGGCCTACAGCTTCCTCCGCGCCGTAAACTCCGGCCATCCGGGGTCCATCACCACGGTGCACGCCGACAATCCCCGCGCGGCGGTGGACCAGATCGCGCTGATGGTGCTGCAGTCCGGCGCCAATCTCGGCCGGGCCGAGATCGTGGACTACGTTGGCGCCATGGTGGACGTGGCCATCCAGCTCTCCCGCCGCGACGGCCGCCGCGTGGTGTCCGAGGTGGCGTTCAACCCGCGACCGTAGAGGGCGCGTCCCCAGGGCTGGCCAAGGCCTGTTCCAGGATGGTCACCCGCTGCGCCAGCGCGTCCGCAGCCTCCCGCTCCATGGCGCGATAGCTGGACGCGACCTCCCGCCCAAAGGCGGTCAGCGCAGCGCCGCCACCGCCCGCGCCACCACCGCGGGTGACCACCACCGGCTCGCGGAAGGTCTGGTTCATCGCGTCGATCAGAAGCCACGCCCGGCGATAGCTCATCTCCATGCTTCGCGCCGCCGCCGAAATCGAGCCCGCCTCGTCGACAAGCTCAAGCAACCGGACCTTGCCGGGTCCGAGCGCCCGGCCGTGCTCGAAGTCGATACGGAGCGTGAGCCTAGCCATCATGGGAGAATAACACCGCAGCGAAAGGGATCGAAGATTGCCTGCTATGTCTGCGCAGATATAACGGCCGCTCATGACGGCGCCTCGCGCCCTCTCGCCAGGAGCCATAGATGCTGCGCCGTAGCCTGATCCTCGGGGCCGGCGGCGCCCTGGGGCTTCCCCTTCTGGCTCGCGCGCAGGGAGCAGGTACGGTGAACGTCCTTTACGCCGGATCCCTGGTCAACGTGATGGAGCGCGGGATCGGGCCGGCCTTCGGCAGGGCGACGGGCGCGAGCTTCCAGGGCTTTGCCGGCGGCTCCAACGCCTTGGCGAACCAGATCAAGGGGGCCTTGCGCCGCGGCGACGTCTTCATCAGCGCCACGCCCAAGGTGAACGACAGCCTGACCGGGCCCGCCAACGGCGACTGGGTGCGCTGGTACGTGACCTTCGCCCAGTCGCCCCTGGTGATCGGCTACGATCCCGCCAGCCGCTTCGCCGCCGCCCTGAAGACCCGTCCCTGGTACGAGGTGCTGCAGCAGCCCGGCATTCGTATCGGCCGGACCGACCCGAAGATGGATCCCAAGGGCGCCCTGACCGAACAGCTGCTCGACCGGGCGGAGCAGGTCTACAAGCTGCCGGGGCTGAACCGGAAGGTGCTGGGCGAGCCGCAGAACCCCGACCAGGTCCACCCCGAACAGAACCTGGTCGGCCGCCTGCAGTCCGGCCAGATCGATGTAGGCTTCTTCTACTCCACAGAAACGACGGACCTGCACATCGCCGCCATTCCCCTGCCACCGGAAGTAGCGCAGAGCGCCCACTACACCGCGACCGTCCTGCGCGACGCACCCGATCCGGCCGGCGCGGCTGGCTTCGTCGCCTTCCTGCTCGGCAGCGAGGGGCGGCGGGTGATGCACGAGCATGGCCTCGACGTCGTCGCCCCGACCGTGAGCGGAGATGCCGCCGCCGTCCCGCCGCCGGTCCGGGCCGCCCTCGCCGGGGGGAGATGAGGCGCGCCCCGGCGCTGATCTGGGGTCTCGCCGGGCTGCTCGCGATCTACCTGGCCGCCCCTTTCGGCGCGGGCCTCACCCACCTCGGCTCGGCGGATTGGGCCGGCGCCGCCCTGGCCGACCTGGCGCGCGCCACCTTGGTGTCCGTGTCGAGCGCGCCCCTAGCCACCGCCCTGGTCGGCCTCGGCGGCGTGCCCCTGGCCTACCTGCTGGCGCGAGGACGGGCGCGCAGCCTGGCGTTAGTGGGCTTCGTGGTGCAGCTGCCCCTGGCCCTGCCGCCCCTGGCGAGCGGGGTGTTGCTGCTGTTCCTGTTCGGCTACGCCACGCCGTTCGGGCGGCTGACCCACGGCGCCCTCACCGACTCCTTCGCCGGCATCGTGGCGGCGGAGGCCTTCGTGGCCAGCCCCTTCCTGATCATCGCCGCGCGCTCGGCCTTCAGGGAAGTCGATCCGGTGCTGGAAGAGGTGGCGGCGACGCTGGGCCACGGCCCGGGCGCGGTATTCACCAGGATCAGCCTCGCCTTGTCCTGGCGCGCGATCCTGGCCGGGCTGCTGCTGACGTGGCTGCGCGCCTTCGGGGAGTTCGGGGCCACGGTGATGGTGGCCTACCACCCCTATTCGCTGCCGGTGTTCACCTATGTCGCGTTCGGGAGCGAGGGCCTGCCCGCCATGCTGCCGGTGCTGGTCCCCACCCTCGGCGCGGCCCTAGCGGTCTTCTTGCTGAGCCGGATGAGTCTCGCCGCGCCCCGAGCGCTCCGCGCGAGCCACCAG
>CALMGB010000417.1 GCA_937863535.1 uncultured Caulobacteraceae bacterium | reverse complement strand
GGCCTATGCCGAGACCCATCTCGCCCAGACGCGGCTCCGCACGTCCAAGGGCGAACGGCAGCTGCGCCAGACCGGTAATCTGGTCTACGCCACCACCACCCACTCCTCTTCACGCGAGGGCGACCCGCAGCTGCACAGTCACGTGGTCGTGGCCAACGCGACCTATGTCGAGGCGCTGAAGGACTGGCGGGCGCTGGAGAACCGCGCCCTGTTTGAAAACCGGATGCTCCTCGGCCAGGTGTACCAGGCTGCGCTGGCCGAGAAGGCGATGGCCCTCGGTTACGACATCCGCCAACACCGAAGCGCCACCTTCGAACTTGCCGGCTTCACGCCCGAGCAGCTCCGCGCCTTCTCCAAGGCGAGCGAACGGGTGGAGAAGAATTTGGCGCAGGCGCAGCCGGGGTCGGGGGCAGCCAAGGACCTCGTCAAGCGGCTGAACCGGCCGAAGAAGCTCGACACGTCTCCCGGTCAGCTCCGCAGCCGTTGGGAGAGGGAGGCTCAGGCGGCGGGGTTCTCACCCCGCGAGGTCGCCGCCCGGGCGGAACTCGGCGGCGCCGGCCGCGACGTCACCGAGCGGCGCGAGGGTCGCGTCGGCCTGGTCGCCTCGGAGTTCTCCCGAATCACCACGTCCATCGCGGACCGGTTCAACCCCCGGCGCGATCCCTACGGCTTCCGAACGGCGGACCCGGTGCGGACGCAGGACGTCGCGGCCCGCGCCGCCGTCTCATACGGGCTGCAGGTGAACGAGGACAGGCGTGCCGTGTTCACCCGCCACGAGGTTTTCGCCAAGGCGCTGGAGGCGGCGCCCGCCATCCCGGTTCGTCGCCTGGAACGCCAGCTCGACGGCCTGATCGAGCAAGGCCAGGTCAGGGCCGCCGAGGCGACCTTGGTCAGCGGCGTCACCACGGCTCGCGCGCTCGCGATGGAAAGCGAGATCGTCGAGCGCATGAGGCGGGGCTTGGGCGAAGCACGCGCCTTCTTCACCGAGAGGGCCGGGCTGGAGCGGGTCTCGCCGGACGCGGTGCTCCGGGCGGGGCACGCCCGCGCCCTCAACGCCGGGCAGACCGCGGCCGCGGCGCTGATCCTGACCAGCCGCGACCGCATCATCGCCGTGCACGGCGCAGCCGGGGTCGGCAAGACCACCCTGTTCGAGGTGGTGGTACGGGCGGCCGAAGAGAGGGGCCTCAGCTTCTTTGGGGTGACCCCGAGCCATGCGGCGAAAGCCAACCTGTCCGAGAAGGCGGGAACCGAGGCCTCCGTTCTCGCCTGGATGACGACGCGCTACGGGCGGCTCGCCGAGCCCGGCGCCCGAGCCACCCCCAAGGAGCGGCGGGAGTGGAAGGGCAGGGGGCTCATCGTCGACGAGGCGTCGATGATGTCCAACGCCGATGCGCAGAGCCTGCTGCGGATCACCGATGCGCTCGGGGTGGAGAAGGTCGTGCTCGTGGGGGACACGCGCCAGCACAACTCGCCAGCCGCCGGCGCGCCTTTCCGGCATCTCATAAACGCGGAGATCCCGCTCGCCCGGATCGAGCAGATCATGCGCCAACGCGACCCGGCGCTGCATCACATCGTGACGACCCTGTCCCAAGGTGAGGGCGTCAAGGGCGCTCGCCTGCTCGGCGATCGGGTGGTGGAGGTCGGGCGAGGCGGGGGCGACCTCGCCCTGGGCGAGGCGGCGTTCGGGATCTGGTCCCAAGCCAAGGACGACGGGCTGAACCGCCCCATCATCGTCCAGACCCAGGCCCAGCGAAGCCTGGTGAACGACAGGGTCATGGCCTCATTGGTGGAGCGTGGAGAGGCGAGCGCTGTCGGAGACGCTCGCGACCGCTTGGTCGCCGTCCAGCTGAACGGTCCCGAACGCTACGACGCCGGTGCCTATGAGATCGGACAGGTGCTGGTGTTCCACAGCGCCCACCGTGCGGCGGGCGTGGAGAGGTCCGAACACCTCGACGTCGTCGGTATCGACAATCGTGGCCGGGTCGACGTGCTCGTCGTCCGCGCGGAGAGCGGGCGCGAGCTCTCGCTCGACCTTAACCGGATGTCGCGAGCCGGACGGCTGCCGTTCCAAGCCTACGAACGGCAGGCAGGCGGCCAGATCCACCTGGGCGCCGACATGGTCTGGGAGCGCTCCGATCCGAAGCGCGCCCTCTTTACAGGCGAACGGTTCACACCGCTGGCGGAGACGGGCGACAGCCTGCAGGTCCGGCTCGCCTCGGGAGAGGTAGTCGAGATCGCCAAGGATGACCCGCAGCTCCGCTTCGTGGGTCCCGGCTACGCCATGACCAGTCATCGAAGCCAGTCGCTGACCATGGACGTGGCGCCGATTGGCGTCATGGCCAGCCGCGGGGCCGATGTCGCCACCCTCTACGTCCAGGCCTCGCGGGGCGTGCACGACTACACCCTGGTCACCGACGATCAGCGGCTCCTGGTCCAGAGGCTCGGTCAGGAGGCCGGCATGAACCTCATCGCCTCAGACGAGCTCGGCGAGACGGACCGGCCAAACGACAAGGAGGCCGAGCGAGACGCGCGCGTAGCGCGCGAGGCGCCCGATCGGAGCGAGGAGCCAGACCTGCCGAACGACGGCGCGGTCTGGGCGATCGACGACGCGCCTGAGGACATCAGCCAGCGCCGCGCGCCCCTGCAGAAGCGGATCGAGCACGACCTACCTGTGAGCTTCCCCGACCACACGCTTTGAACCGGACCCGCCTGATGACCGCTCTTTCGCATCCCCCCAGCCAATCGCCCTGGCTGCGCCTGCCGACTTGGCTCGACCGCCTGATCTTCTGGATACCCAATTCTCGCAGACCCGGCGTGCTCGCGTTCGGCCTCTTCCTCGTACGCGTCACGGTCCTGCCTATGTTGCTCGCCTTCGCGGTCCTGGCCCCCTTCGCCGCCACGCCACCTGCCCACCCGCTGGCGGGGATCTCGGTCATGCTCGGCTTCTCGGTTCTGATCGAGGAATGCGGACGCTACAGCTTCGCCCGGACCGCGCTGGAACCTGCCCGGGCGCTCGCGCTGTTCACCGTCATGATCATCGGCGTGGAGACCGCCACCTACTGGCGGCCCCAGGCCTCCGTTCTCGTCAACCTGGCGCTACGCGCGCCGTCCATGGCCGTGCACGTCCTGGCCGGCGGGGCGCTCCTCTACGCCCTTCGTCACCGGGCTCATCTGGGCTCGATCATGAGCGCCGTCTTTGTTCTGCACCTCGTCTTCGACGTCGGTTCGGTCGCCCTGTTCGGCAATCAACTCGCCGCTTCCAAGACGTACACCGGCGTTGGACCAACGTCGGCCAATCAAGTCGGGCCTTACCTGGACCGCTATGACTTGAGCCGGCGGGTAGGCGGTTGAAGCCTTGCTTTGAGCGCCAGCGCGCCGCCGAGGAGAGACCATGACCGGTGCGCACCTCAAGCCCACCACCATTGTCGCCATGTGGCTGGCCTGCGGGGCGGCCATGGGCTGGGCGAACTACCGGTCAATCACTGAGGCCTGGAGCCAGGCTTCGGCACGCCATCGGCGGAAGGACTGGCGGTTCGTCCTGTCGCTGCTGGGGCGAGAGCAGGTCGCCTACGCCAAGAGGCTGCCCATGCTGCTCGCCGTGCTTTTTCTGTGTTGTCTGGCCGCCTATCTCACCCCGGGCGCATGAGCCGCCAGCCGACGGGCGCTTCAGTCAGGCGCGAGCTCCTCGCCGCTTGACTTTCTCTGAGCACAAGGGGGATTCACATCTGATTCGGGCTTGCTAGACTCTGATCTCGACGACGGAGAGGACGCAGATCATGTTTGAGGCGAGCGAGACCGAGCGGGTGGTAATCCACGCTCCGAAGGGGACAATGCTTGCTTTGGAGCGTGCCGCCATAAGTGCGCACTTAAGGCCATCTGAGCTTGCCCGGTTGTTTCTGCTTGAAGGTTTGAACGCGAACGGCTTTGTCTTGTCAGAGGAGGCTGTAATGGCGTCCCCTTGGGTGCGGGACTGACTGGATGATATCCAGGTGTACGCCGTCGCGATGCGCCGCATCGATCCGGCCAGAAACATGGCGAGGTTCTACGCGGTGGAGGTCATGCCGACCTTGTTTGGTCAGTGGGCGGTGGTGCGACGTTGGGGTCGGGTGAACACCGACGGTTGGCGCTCCGAAACCTGGTTTGACGACCTGGCGGCGGCCGTCACCTCAGCCGGGGCGCACACAGCGGGAAAGTGCAAGCGCGGCTATGCGCCTGTCTGTCAAAGTCCGTCTTCACCGTCGCCAGCCTGACAGGCACGCCTTGAGGCCTAATCCAGGGGTGTGTGCACTTCTAGACGTGAACATCGGGCGATCCTTCGGACATAGATGATTCCGGAATGTGAGATCATGGACGGCTCTAAATCTGAGATCGACGATGACCGTCGCCAACCTCATCTAGACGCTCAAGTGATTACCGCTATAAGGCCCTGTTTTGTGAGTGTTATCTTGCTAAACCGGCGGATCGCTGGGATGAGCTCAATCGAGCGGAGTTGTGTGACCCCGAAGGAGTTCCACCGGTCATGCTTATTCAGTAGGAGGCTTTGTGACGAACGGACTCATCAGAGCCGCCGAGAGTAGCGGTCGAAAGCTGTGACCCTGCGGCGCGGAACGTCCACGTCGCCACGGTAGATATCCTGGCGTAGAAAGGTGATCTCGTCATCCAGCTTGGAGTCGTGCACCTCGATCCACCAGGCGCGAGCGCGGCCATCGCCCCGTCGCTCCAGCGGTAGCCGCGCTGGCGCAATCGATCCTTGAACTCGTAAGGCGCCTGATCGGCCCAGATCCGCCAACTCGGCTGACGCGCCTTTCCGAGCAGCGCCGCCAGGCCGGATCGACCCGAGCGGGGGAGGGGGCGTGCCAGCAGTTCCAGGGTCGCCATGCAGTCGTTCAGCGCCCGGTGCCGATTGTAGAAGAAGCCGCTCTCGGCGGCGAGGTAGGCGAGCTTCTGCCCCTCGAACCTTTCCTTACGCCACGGCGGCTCGCACATTGAGCAGCCCCATGGCTTGGTCGAGAAGTAGGCGTGGAGCCGCTCGGCGAAGCCGCGATCGAAGCCTGCGTTTTGGGCCAGCACGATGTGAGCTGGAGCGACGAAGGCGCCGACAGCGTCGAGCTCCAGTATGTGACCGGCGACCATGGGGTCGTCGATGCCGGTAATGGCCGTGATCTCCGCCGGGATCGGCTGGGTCGGCTGGTGCAACCCCTGGAAGGTGTCCTGGACGCCCACCACCTCGCCCTCAGGGCTGTAGACGAACCGCACCATGGCCAGTTCGATGACCTCGTCGCGGGCGCAGTCCATGCCCGTCGTCTCCACGTCCAAGACCACGCCAAGGCGCGAGCCCTGCGGCCGCAGCTCGGGATCGGCGCGACGTGGCTCCAGTCGGCGCAGCACCCGATAGGCGCCGCTCGCTTCCAGCCTGGCCGCGGCACCCTCCAGGTCCTCGAAAGGAGACATGTCCATGCGTGGGCGATCTACCGAAGGCGACTCACGCCGCGTCCTGTTCCGTATTGAGGCCTGCAGGCGGATCGCTGTCGACCCTAATGAAGGCGGCCCTGGCTCGCAGCGAGATAGGCCAGGGCGTCAGCGGTGAGCTCCACCCGATCTTCGCCCAGCGGCTGCATGCCGGCGTCCGACACGCCGGTGTCGCCGCGTGCGGCGTCCAGCACCCGCACGATCTGGTCCTGCTCGTCGTTCCAGATCACCGCCACGTCAGCCAGGCGCGGCGCTTCGCGTCCGAGCGGCTCGCAGATCACAGCGTCTGCACGGCGGCGATCACTGAGGCGGAGCATGGACCGGCCGCCGCCCATGTCCTTGATCAGGTCGGCGTACTGGATCACAGCATTGATGAGATCACCTGAAGGCGGCGCGATCCGCAGCGCCGCCTTGCGCTTCGCGGTAGTCGGCTTGGCGGCGTTACGCTTGTAGGGGGGGTAAGCTCTGGCAGCCACGGGATACCTCGCCATCTTCGGACAAGGCGATGATGCAGGGTAACTATGTCAGACTTGGTCGTACGTCCTGGTCGGCTCACAAGCGTGGCTCACCAGGGCAGCAGCATAGGCGTGCGCTGGCGATAGGCGTCATAGACGACCTGCCCGAGCTCGCCCTGGAGGAAACTCTCCTCGATCTTGGCGGTGATCCAGAAGCTGACAGCGATGAGCCCGAACCCGCAGAAGGCGCAAGGCGTCGCTCGAACACACGCCGTCCAGAACGCTGCGCTGATCACGCTCGTATAGATGGGGTGACGGACCCATCGGTAGGGTCCCGTGTCGACTACACGGTGGTCGGCCTTGGTGGTGACGAACCCCGACCACAGCGCGCCCAAATGCACCCTGGCCCACCAGCAGAAGGCGAAGCTCACAACGAGCAGGACGACGAAGGCCCAGTTGACCACAGGCGGTGCAGTCCAGAGCCGCCGCACGAGGGGCTGCCAATACGGTCCGCCTATGATGACTGCATGCGGTCTGGAGGGCGTGAAGAACAGGAACACTACGCCCGCTACCGCGAGCAAGCGATGCGCCGCCCCGGCGTTGAGCTGCGGGCGTGATTTCGGCCGGCTGGCCCAAAACGCCGCCAGCCACCAGCTGAAGTACCAGATGATCCAGAGGGCGTAGCTCGCCTTTTGAGCCGAGATCATACATCCTCCTCAGGCGCCGCGCTTGCGCTGTCGGATAAGGTCTTCCGCCTTTTTCTCAGCGTCTTCATAAGACGAATAGAGCCCGCGCAGACGCCAGTCGCCAGAAATCCGCTCATGCAGTTCGAAACGCTCATCGCGTCGGCGAATGCGCATGGACTGATCGGCTGTGAGGCGACGGAACAGCGTTCGCAGGTCCGGCAGTCGCACACCTCGTCTGGCGCTTCTCATCCCACGGTGAGTGGTAGCACATGGATCGACCCGCCGGCGCACTCGCCGCTTTGATCAAGCCTCGTTCCACGGTGGCGGCAGGCGCCCTGACTTGAGCAGGATGGTCGGGTTCTCGTCGTAGTCGCCCATCTCGACATCTGCGGACGCGGAGTAGGCGATCACGCCCTCCCTGTTCGGGGCCAGACGCTCCGCTTTGCGCGCCGCCTCCGCCGCGTCCTTGCATCCGATCGCCTGCTCAGCCTTCAGGGCTCGGCCACGCCCGAGGATGTAGGCCTGGACGATGTGCACGGTCTCGCGGGGCATGTGTGTTCCTAGCTATAGCATCCGTGGTCTCCGCCCAGCCTGTCGCAACGATGTCCGGGCGGAGGTTCCCCATCCCTGGCTGTAAGCTCCCCCCGGTGAGAGCGGGGTCCATTCCGTCTCGAAACCACTGAGCGAGGCGTTGGCGGGCGTGTAATTCGAGCCCATCCACATCGGAGTTGGGCGGCGGTTGTGAGCGGCCGGGCCTCGGGCGATGGCGACGACAGGGTCGCGGCGAGGACGGAAACCAGCCGCCCCATCTTCGGCGTAGACGTTGCCCCGGAGAGAGGACGTAGTCTAAGTCTTGAGGCGAGGTCTGCTGAGATAGTCGGGCTTTGCCGAGTGGAACGCCCTTCATCCGGAGGATGTCGTAAGCCGTAGTCGCATGGAAGAAGAAGTTTGGCATTGAAAAGGACATTAAGAATCCTTCGGCCGTAGAGGGGAGGACCATCTCCCCCATCTCACATCGCATGTCGCGACCCACAAGGCTGTTGATGTCTTCCGCCGTCATTTAGCCGAGAGTATCCAGGGCTTGCGACAGGGCGTCTCGCAGCCCTTGCAAGGTCGATGGCGGCGGTGAGCGGTCGGGCGTGAACACGCCCCTGTGGATGGCGTTCAGGGCGCCGACGGAGTGCGTGATCGTGGCGCCGATCTGGTAGGTGAAGGGCAGCATGTCATTGGCGAGACGGGCCTGGAGGAGGTCTGGGACATGCGTGGCCCCCTCCGTGCAGAAACCCTCCGCCTTACCGAGTAGCCCCACCATGGCCCTGAGCGTCTGCTGGAAGGTCGGGACCGTGGCGTCGAATAGCGAGAAGGGCATCGTGGCTTTCGTGCGAAATTTCTTGTCCGCGGATCGTAGCGCGGCAGGATCGCGGGAGGAAGGCGCAGCCAGATGGCTGACCGATGTGGCTAGATCGGACATCCCCGAAATTACGAAGCTGAGCCTGGATGATCACAACGCCGGACGGCTCTGTCCGGGACGCGCGAATGGGACAAAGGCGCTTAAGGATGTTTTGCCGCAAGCGCCGGTCTGATCCTGACCTCGCGAGACCCCGAGGTGAAACAGCGCGCCACGATGCGGCTTTGAGCGCTTTACGTGCTCACGCCAACCCATCCGGCGAGTGCATGTCCGGTCGGAGGGCGCAGGATTGAGGAGGGCGGAATCACGATAGCCTGAGATCGGCGCAGCTGCGCCACGGATCAGCGATGCGCTTCGACGAACATTTCCTGAATGAGATCAAGGCCCGCCTGCGTCCCTCAGACGTGATCGGGCGCACGGTGAAGCTGCGCCGCCAGGGACGCGAGGACGTCGGCCTGTCGCCTTTCACCAAGGAGAAGAGCCCGTCCTTCTACGTCAATGACGAGAAGGGCTTCTTCCACGACTTCTCTTCCGGCAAGCATGGCGACCTGATCGCGTTCCTGCAGGAGACCCAGCGGCTCTCCTTCCGCGAGGCCATCGAGCAGCTAGCAGGGGAGGCCGGCGTGCCGCTGCCCTCGCCCGATCCCCGGGAAGCGGAGACCGAGCGCCGCCGCCAGGACCTTCACGGCTGGATGGAGGAGGCCGCGCGCTGGTTCGAGGCCGAGCTCCGCCGCCCCGCCGGCGACGCCGCCCGCCGCTACCTGGACGGCCGCGGCCTGCCTGAGGCGGAGCGCGCCCGCTTTGGCCTCGGCTATGCGCCGGCCGGTCGCACCGGGCTGAAGGACCACATGGTGGCCAAGGGCGCCCACCCGGGCGAGCTGGTGGAGGCGGGGCTGCTGATCGCGCCCGAGGACGGCGGCGCCTCCTATGACCGCTTCCGCGACCGCATCATCTTCCCAATCACTGAGGGGCGGGGGCGCATCGTCTCCTTCGGCGGCCGGGCGCTCGATCCCCAGGCCGAGGCCAACTACCTGAACGGGCCGGAAACCGCGCTCTTCCACAAGGGCTCGACCCTCTACAGCCTGCTGGAGGCCCGCAAGCTGCTCCACACCGGCTCGTCGGGCGCGGAGGAGGCGGCCCTGGTGGTGGTGGAAGGCTACATGGACGTCATCGCCTGCCAGCGCGCCGGGATCGCGGCGGTGGCGCCGCTCGGCACCGCCCTCACCGAGGAGCAGATGGCGGCCCTGTGGCGGCTGACGGCCGAGCCCGTGCTCTGCTTCGACGGCGACGCCGCCGGCCAGCGCGCCGCCCACAAGGTGATCGACCGGGCGCTGCCACTGCTGAAGCCCGGGCGGTCTTTCCGCTTCGCCCTGCCCACCGGCGGCAAGGACGTCGATGAGGTGCTGCGCGAGCAGGGCGCGGTCGCGCTGAAGGCCCAGCTCGCCGAGACCAAGCCCCTGTCGGAGGTGTTGTTCGAGCGCGAGCGCGCCTCAGCCGAGCCGCTGGACACGCCTGAGCGGCGCACCGGGCTGAAGGTGGCGCTGAGGAAACTTGCCGGCGCCATCGCCGACGCCGACCTGAGCCAGGCCTACCGCGACGACCTGCTCGCCCGCTTCGAGGCGCTTTGGCCTGTCGGACAGCCGGTACGAACCCGTGCCGACGCTGCGCGCGCCATGCGAGGGGACCGCCGGGGCCCCCGCAAGCCGCCGCTGACCGGAGCTAGTATTGAAGGCAAGGCCGCGAGCCGCTTGGCCACCTCGCTGCATCCGATGGCGGCGGCGGCGGCGGCAGGGGTCCTTGCACACCCTGAATTGGCCGACGAACAGCTCGAGATGCTTGATGTGCAAGGCTTTGGCGATGAAGCCCTATCGAACTTCGCCCACGCCTTGGTCCAAGCCCGGCTCGCCGCCTCCGATCTCGATGCGGCTGGGCTGCAGCGCCAGCTTGTCGGCCTCGGCTTTAGCCAGACGTTGGAGGCGATCACGACGGCTGCGGCGTTCTCGAATGCACCCTTCCTGCGCGATCAAGTCTCGTCCGCGAAGCTGCGCGCCGCTTGGGGTCAGCTCTATGGCGCGCTGATCCAGATCGCGTCGTTGGAACGGGCGCTAACCGCCGCCAAGACGGATGTGGCTGACGAAAGCGACCTCACAGAATTCTATGGTCTTAAGACCGAGCGCGACGCCTTGCGGCATGAACTCGGCGCAGGTGACATTTGGCGCAGCGGTCTCGTCACCCTTGATGTTTCGCATCGATCTCAATGGTCAGCTCCCCCTTCAGGGCGCGGTCGCATTCCCTTGATCTACTCGGCGCGAGAGCGGCCACCGCCTGCCCTACGATAGCCGGGCCGTCGCAGGTGGGACTTGGACGGATAAGGATCCTGGTCGGGACGCGTTCGCTGGTCCGCGCTGATCCGTTCCCCCAAGGCGCTGGTTGCAGAGTAGCCAGCCCAAGCTTATCATTCTTCCCGAGGAGAATGATTTATGCGCGTCGCCGCCCGCCTGTACACCCCCGCCGAAGCCGGAGCCGTCAGCGGACTGAAGCTGAAGGCCGTCCACAACGCCATCGACAAGCACGTTGTCGAGCCGGTGGGAAAGGCGCACGTAGCGGCCGTCGGCAAGGCCAATGGTGTAGGCGCCCGCTTCCTGACTGGCGAGGACCTCGTGCGTCTGCGCGTCTGGCGGGGCGTCGGCGACACCTTGTCGGCCGAGCGCCGTCAACGCCTGTTCGTCGCGATCGCCGCCGACCCGAGCGCCAAGACCGTCCAAGCCGACGAGCTGCTGATCGTCGACGTCGGCAAGGCCCGCAAGCAAGTGGACCGGGGTGTGCGCGACCTTGAGGCAGCCGAAGCCATCATCGCCAAGGACAAGGGCACGTTGGGCGGGGAGCCGGTGTTCAAAGGTACGCGCATCCCCGTCTACGGGATCGCGGCGATGTTGGACGCTGGCGCTACAGTGGAGGACCTGCTCTCGGGCTATCCCAAGCTCACTGAGCGGATGCTTAACCTGGCCCGCATCTGGGCCGCCGCTCATCCGCGGCGCGGCCGACCGAAGTCATTGAGCGATCTCGGACTGGCGATGAAGAGTACCCGTCGGGTGTCTCGTAAGGGCGATCCCCTGGCTGGTCGGACCAAGACGGCTGTGTCTGCGCTCGGGTGAACTTCCTGATCGACGAATGCCTGCACACCTCGTTGGTACAGGTTGCGGTTCAGCGGGGTCACGAGGCGACTCACGTCACCTACCGAGGTCTTAGTGGAGTGCAGGACTGGAACCTGATGACGCCCATCCGGGAGGGCGAGTTCACCTTCGTCACCAACAACGCCAAGGATTTCCGGCGCCTTTATGCTCAGCAAGACATCCATGTCGGTCTGGTGATCCTCATTCCCAACGTGCCGCCGAGTGAGCAGCGCGAGTTGTTCGACGCCGCCCTTGACGACTTGGTCATGACGCCGAGTCTGATCAATGAGGCGCTCGAGGTCGGCCTTGTCGAGGGCGAGATCGAGATCAACCGCTACGACATGCCGGTCGAGGGGTAACCCGCTCTGTGGAATCTCGGATTGGATAGTTGGGACGACGTAGGACATGGGGGGCGGTCAGCGATCAGCCGGGCGCCGACGACTGCAGCGCGCAGGTCACAACGATCTGCTTGAATGTCGGTCTTGAAAAAGCCTGCCGCTATCGGCGGCCGGCGGAGTGTCAGCGCGGCCTAGACCGCTCGTCAGGCGGCTGCGCGAGACGCTCGAGCGCGACAACCGGATCATCGCCTCGAGCTCAGGCTGGAGGAGGCCTAGGTCACAGTGCCGCTGCTGGGGTCCACGGCTTCCTGACCGCGTTCGCCGACACCGCGTTCAAGCCGCAACTCTCACGTGCGCCGTTGCGTCCGGCAAATTACTCATTACGCTATCCGGCGTGGATTGATGAATGATGGAAATGCCCAACTTCGGCGATGGCGGCCGATCACTCCTGGCATGGAATGTGCGCGCTCTTCGCACCGCGCGCGGTCTCTCCCAGGAGCGGTTCGCCATAGATGCGGGGATCGGGCGGCATTGGTTGAGCGATCTTGAGCGAGAGCAGGGCAACACCTCGGTCGATCTGCTGGACCGTCTCGCGGCGGCGCTCGATGTCCCCATCGCCGCGCTTTTCGCCGTTCCTGCGAACGATGCGGCTGCGCCTCAACCCCTTCCAAGCGGCCGCAAATCGCATTGAGCCCTGCTGTCTCCGATCAGCCGCGGGCAGGAAGTCCGTAGCCGTTTATCGGTGTAGTTGGCCGTTCAAACGTCCCGCTTAGAGCTGTTAACCAGCACTCCGCAGGCGTGATGTCGATGCAACCCGTAAGACAGGGACTATCGTGGCCGAATGAGCTCACCAGACGCCTACGGTCCCGACCCGATAGATGTCGCAGTCGGGCTGAGACTGCGGAGCCTGAGGAAATCGGCCGGGATGTCGCAGGAGGTTCTCGGCCGACACCTGAACATCACATTCCAGCAGATCCAGAAATACGAGAAGGGCACCAACAGGATTTCGGCGTCGATGTTGGTGAAGGCCGCCCGTGCCCTGGGCTGCAGACCGACGGCCTTACTGCCCGAAGAGGGAGAAGCCGAGGCGTACCGCCCCGATATCCTCAACATCATCGCGCGGATGAACTCCGTGGAGGAACTCGTTGAGACGTATGCGCGGATCAAGTCTCCTCGATTGCGCCGGGCGGTGCTTCAGCTAAGCCGGTCGCTCGCCGCCTCAGCCGACGACGAATGAGGCGCGCTCGAGCGGCCAACGGTCTGGGCGCGTGGGCGCGACAGTGGGGCGCCAACGTGCTTTGCGCCGTGATGGCCGTTGGCTTCGCCGCCTTGGCGTTCTTAGGGCGGTAGCGGTTACGCGGCGGCGTCTCGGCGAAGCCGGTCGACGAAGGTGGAGTGTTGACCAGCCCCGTCCGGGGATTGGCGCGCCGAGCCGGCAGAATTGGCCACTGACAGGCGGCGACAGCGCCTCCATTGACTCTGGCACGTCCTTAGAACGAATGGGGAACGGCAGTTCGGCCGAGAGGGTTGGACGGCGCCATGACGAGCCTTGCAGGGTCCAGAAAGCTTGATGCGCTCCGAGTGTCAAACGGCGTCGAAAGTTGACCCCCGATTGGAATGCGCCCCTGCGAGTGGACACTATCAGGCGGCGGATTTGACCTGCTGTCTGGCGTGTTGATCCTCGAAGGCTGCGGGGCTGAGATAGCCCAGGGCTGAGTGCAGCCGTCGTTCATTGTAAACCCGATCGATGAAGCGGGGAAAATCAGCGGCCACGTCGTCGAAGGTCTCGTAGGCCATCGGGTAAACGGCCTCCACCTTGAGCGTCTTCATGAAGCTCTCAGCCTTCGCATTGTCGTATGGATTTCCTCTCCGGCTCATGGAGCCCACGAGATTGTTGTCGGCCAGCACCTTGCGATAGGCGGCGCTTGCATTTTGGGCGGATTCACGCGGTCGTCGCAACAGGGTCTTTGTTGGCGCCGCCGAGCCACTGGTCAAGCGCCT
>CALMGB010000416.1:6799-10815 GCA_937863535.1 uncultured Caulobacteraceae bacterium | reverse complement strand
TGGCGGTCGTGGGCGCGGTGGGCGTGGGCGGCTTAAACTTCCTGAACACCAACATCTGGAACCCCTACCGCACCCGGCTGGAGGAGGACCGCTGGACCGCCGACTACGAGAAGGCGCTGCTGCCCTACTCCAGCATCGCCCAGCCCAAGGTCACCGACGTCAGGCTCACCGTGGACGTCTTCCCCGACGGTCCCTATGCGCTGACCCGCGGCGTCTACGTGTTCCAGAACAAGACCAACGCGCCAATCCGCACCTTGCACGTGCGCTTCGACCGCGACCTGAAGGTCCAGGCGCTGTCGGTGGAGGGCGCCTGGCCCATGAAGACCTACGACCGCTTCAACTACCGTATCTTCGCCTTCGACGCGCCGCTGCGCCCCGGCGAGAAGCGCACCCTCAGCTTCACCGGCCGCCTCGGCCAGCACGGCTTCCGCAACCGCGGTGACGACACCCTGACGCCCGGCGGCTCGGAGCTGGTGGTGCACAACGGGACCTTCCTGGACAGCTTCGCCATTGCGCCCCTGATCGGCATGGACCAGCTCGGCCTGCTGAAGGACCGCGCCAAGCGGCGCAAGTACCACCTGCCCGCGGACCTGCGGCCGCCCAAGCTGGAGGACGACCGCGCGCGGGCCTTCAACTTCGTCACCCATGGCGCGGACTGGGTGAATACCGACATCACCGTCTCCACTTCGGCCGACCAGACACCCATGGCCCCCGGCTACCGCATCGCCGACCGGACTGCAGGCGGCCGCCACGTCGCCGAGTTCAGGAGCGAGGCGCCGATCCTGGACCTCTTCTCCATCCAGTCCGGCCGCTATGCAGTCAGGCGCGTCCCCTACAAGGGCGTTGACCTCGCGGTCTACTACGATCCCCAGCACCCCTGGAACGTGGACCGCATGATCCACGCCCTGCAGGTCGGGCTGGACTACGACCAGGCAAACTTCAGCCCCTACCAGTTCCGCCAGGTGCGGATCATGGAGTTCCCCGACTACAGCCAGTTCGCCGAGAGCTTCGCCAACACCATCCCCTACTCCGAAGGCATAGGCTTCATCATCGACGCCGCTGACCGCGCCAAGATCGACATGGTGACCTACGTCACCGCCCACGAACTCGGCCACCAGTGGTGGGGCCACCAAGTGGCCTCGGCCGACATGCAGGGCGGCGCCATGCTGAGCGAGACCTTCGCCCAGTACAGCGCCCTGATGGCCATGAAGCACCTCTATGGCCCCGACCAGATCCGCAAGTTCCTGAAGTTCGAGCTGGACAGCTACCTGCGCGCCCGCGGCGGCGAAGCGGTGGAGGAGCTGCCGCTGGAGCGGGTGGAGGACCAGGGCTACATCCACTACCGCAAGGGCTCGCTGGTCATGTACCGGCTGCAGGACGAGGTGGGCGAGGCGACGGTGAACCGGGCGCTGCGCCACCTGATCCACGACTACGCCTTCAAGGGCGCGCCCTACCCTGCGTCCAAGGACTTCGTTGCCGACCTGCGCGCCGAGGTCGGTCCCGATAAGCAGCAGCTGATCACCGACCTGTTCGAGAAGATCACCCTGTACGACCTGCGCGCCGTCCACGCCTCCTCGAAGAAGCGCCCCGACGGCCGCTATGACGTCACGCTCCAGGTCGCCGCCAAGAAGCTCTACGCCAACGGCCAGGGCAAGGAGATCGAAGCCCCGCTGGACGAGCCGTTCGACATCGGCCTGTTCGCCCGCGAGCCCGGCAAGGCCGACTTCGGACCAGGGGACGTCATCGCCTTCAGGCGCCTGGCGGTGCACAGCGGCAAGCAAAGCTTCACCTTCGTTGTAGACCGCGCGCCGAGGTTCGCGGGCGTCGATCCCTACAACAAGGCCATCGACAGGAACTCCGACGACAACCTGATCCCGGTCAGCTGACCGGACAAGCGTCTGCGGGAGCCGCCGCGGTGGGCGGCTCCCGATAAGCCGTCAGTCCCTCTCGGCTTCTTCGGCTTCCGCCTTGGTTTTGTGCGACACGCCGGGGTCTTCGGCGGGCGGCGAGTAGACGGTGAACAGCTTCAGCGGCTCGCTACCCTTATTGATGATGTTGTGCTTGGCGCCCTTGGGGATCACGATCATATGGTGCGGGCCGACCTTGGTGCTGTGACCGTCAATCACCGCCGAGCCTTCGCCGGAAACGAAGAAGGTGGTTTGGTCGGCGTTGTGGGTCTCCTCGCCGATGTCGTCACCAGCCTCGATGTTCATCATGACGATCTGGCAGTTGTCGTCGAGATAGACTTCCTTCTGGTAGAACTTGTTCTTGGTGGTCGTTTCGATCATGTCTTTGTTGAAGATGGCCACGGTCGGCTCCTTGTTGCGCCCACACAAACCGGTGAGGAGCGCTCAACGTTCAGGCCCGGCCGGAAGTTCGCGTCGCCGAAGCGACCGTGACGAAGGCGGCGTCAATCCAGCCCTTGCCTCGTACGTCCGCAGCCGCAATCTATCGGACATGAACGCGCTCTCCCCCACGCCTTCCATCCTCGAGACCTCAGAGGTCGGCACCGCAGACGCGCTGGCGATCCTCCAGTCGGCCCTGCACGGCGCCGACGACGGCGAGCTGTTCCTGGAGCGCTCCGAGAGCGAGATGCTGGTGTTCGACGACGGGCGGCTGAAGTCCGCCAGCTACGACGCCACCGAGGGCTTCGGCCTGCGGGTGGTGGCGGGCGAGAAGGCCGGCTACGCCCATTCCAGCGAGATCAGCACCGCCGCCATCCGCCGCTCGGCCGACGCGGCCGCCCACGTCCGCCAGGGCTACGAAGGCCAGGTCGCCGATGCCCCCCGCCAGACCAACACTAAACTGTATGGCGAAGACGACCCCCTCGCCCACCCCGTGTTCGGCGACAAGGCTAGCTTACTCCAGGAGATCGACGCCTTCGCCCGCGCCCGCGACCCGCGCGTGGTCCAGGTCAGCGCCTCCATCGCCGGCGAGCGTCGGGTGGTGGAAATCCTGCGTGCCGACGGCCGCCTGCTTCGCGACGTGCGCCCGCTGGTACGGGTGAATGTCTCGGTGACGGTGGAGCGCGACGGACAGCGCGAGAACGGCTCCTCAGGCGCCGGCGGCCGCAACAGCTTCCACACCTGGGTCGTGGCCGAGCACTGGCAGGCTCAAGTCGACGAGGCCCTGCGCCAGGCCTTGGTGAACCTGGACGCCATCGCCTGCCCCGCTGGCGAGATGGACGTGGTGCTGGGCCCGGGCTGGAATGGGGTGCTGCTGCACGAAGCGGTCGGCCACGGTCTGGAGGGCGACTTCAACCGCAAGGGCATCAGCGCCTTCTCCGGCCGTATCGGTGAGCGTGTCGCTGCGCCTGGAGTCACTGTCATCGACGACGGCACGGAACTTGGTCGCCGCGGCTCGCTCACCATCGACGACGAGGGTACGCCCACCGAGCGCACCGTGCTGATCGAGGACGGCGTCCTGGTCGGCTACATGCACGACCGCATGAGCGCACGCCTGATGGGCATGGCGCCCACGGGCAACGCGCGCCGTCAGTCCTACGCCCACATGCCCATGCCGCGCATGACCAACACCGCCATGTTGGGCGGCGGACACGGCCAAGCGGAGATGATCGCCTCCACCCAGCGAGGCCTGTATTGCGCCAACTTCGGTGGCGGCCAAGTGGATATCACCAACGGCAAGTTTGTCTTCCAGTGTACCGAGGCATACCTGATTGAGAACGGCCGAATCACCGCACCGGTTAAGGGCGCCACCTTGATCGGCGACGGTCCCACCGCCTTGACCAAGGTGCAGATGATCGGCGACGACTTCGCCTATGATCCCGGCATCGGGGTATGTGGAAAGTCCGGCCAGGGCGTGCCAGTGGGTGTCGGTCAGCCGTCAATGAAGCTGGGCGGTCTGACTGTAGGCGGCACCGCGATCGGGTAAGCCGCCCCGATCCATGGGACGCCTCAAGACCGTAACAACCTATCAAGTATAGGTAAGCGCCACTCCCTCATCAAGTCCGAAGCGTAAAGGTCGCGGGGGGGGGGCGGGGGGGGGGCCCGCGCCCC
>CALMGB010000416.1:682-6789 GCA_937863535.1 uncultured Caulobacteraceae bacterium | reverse complement strand
CTCACCCCCCCCCCCCGGCCGGGCGCGGCGCGCCCCCCCCCCCCCCCCCCCCCCCCCCGCCGCTTACACTCGGCCGCGGGGAGAAATGTCCACGGCCAGAATTGCTCGTTCAAGTTGCCGACTATGAAACGGCTGGTATCAGGTGCTCATACGAATGTTGCCGTTCATCCCGTTCGGGAAGAATAGGCCGCCCGCCGCCGCCGCGGCGGTGCCGTAGACGATGTTCAACACTTGGCCGGTCGTACGGTCATAGGCGATCGTGTTGCTGTCCGCGTCGACGATGTTGGAGATCGTCGAGTTGGCCCCCGCGATGCCCTGGTCGTCACTGTTGGTGCCGTCGAGCTTTGCTCGCAGGGCAGAAATGGCGGCCGTGGCTGTGTAGGGGTTTATGGCCGGGGCAGGTTGCTGGAGACCCATGGCGTAAAGCGCCGTGCGCACCAGGCCCGAATGGTAGGCCTCCACCGCTAGGATGCCCGCGGCGGCATCTAGATAGGTCTTGTTGGAGATCAGCGGAGCGGCCCCATGATAGGCGGTGACGCCCACGTCCTCGAAGATGTAAGCACCCAGCAGGAAAGCCTCGTCGCTAGCGTAGGGATCGAACTCCCCCGAAGTGATCAGGCCGGCGGCCATGGCGGCGGTCGTGAAGGCTCCGCCCGGCGATACGTCGATAGCCGGTTGTGCGACGGCTGAAGTTCCGAGCGCGCTGCGCAGGAACTTGACGTGGTTAATCTCGTCCTGGACGATCTCGTTCGCATAGGCAATGACCAGCGGCGTAGTCAAGGCGGCCTTGTGGCCCGGCGTGACGGCGCCCTGGGTGCCCGTCCCGGTCATCAGGCTGGCGTCAATCGAATTGCCTGTGGCGGCGTAGCTGTAGAAATTGGCCTCCAGGTACTCAAGATTAAGCGCGAAGTTCAATATATCGGCGTCCGAAGGCGTCGAACTCTGCGCCGCAGCGGTCGAGGTCGTGCTCGAATTGCCGCCGCAGGCCGTCAGCACCATGGTGCCCGCAGCGCCGGCGGCGACCCCGCCCGCCAACCTGAAGAAATCCCGACGCTCTTCACGCCGCTTGGCGCGGCGCTCCTGGAGTTCCGCCAGAACAGCCGCGTCAGCCGTTGTTTGCCTGTCCATCACTCGCTCCTTGTCAACACTTCGAGACACACCGTCGGTCGGCGCCTCGTCACATTCCCGCGCCGTTCCGCTCCGACACCATGTTCAGGAGTGTCACGCTGTCGGCAGCCCCACGAGGCCCTGCCCGGCAGGAGCACCTCGAAAACCTATTGATCATACTTTGCGGCGCATTCAAACCGTCAAATGTTATGGATCGATTGCTGCCCCGTCATATTGAAAAACTTGGGATAGAGGTGTTCAGATAGTCTAACGCTCAACAACTGGAGTTATTTATTGCAGAGCGGAACCACAATGCGCCCTAGACATTTTGAGCGAAGGGTCGGATTAGACGGCGATGGTGGTCGAGGCCCCTATGTTAGCGACGCCTCGCGGGACCGGGGCCTTCCGTCTGGCGGGGTTCGCGCTCATGGGCGAACAAGGGACGGGCTTGCCGGCGTTCGCCCGCAAACTCGTCGCCTTCACTGGTCCGGGTTATCTCGTCGCCGTCGGCTACATGGACCCGGGAAATTGGGCGACCGATATCGCCGGCGGGTCTAAGTTCGGCTACGCGCTTCTGCCGGTCATCCTGCTCTCCGGCCTCGCTGCGATGTTTCTGCAATGGCTGTCGCTGCGGCTGGGGATCGCAAGCGGGCTGGACCTGGCGCAGGCCTGCCGGCAACGCTTCCCACCGGTGGTGGCCCGCCTTCTCTGGGTCACCTGTGAGATCGCCATCACGGCGTGCGACTTGGCGGAGGTCATTGGGGCGGCCATAGCTCTAAAGCTGCTGTTCGGGATGCCTCTGGTGGTCGGCGTGTCGTTGACTGCACTGGATACCCTGCTGATCCTGGTGCTGCAGGGCCGAGGCATGCGGTACATCGAGGCGTTTGTCGTCGCCCTGATCGCCATCATCGGCGCCTGCTTCGGCTACGAGATGATCTGCCGTCACCCAGGCTTCTGGCCGCTTGCGGCGGCCTTCATCCCATCGCCCTCTACGCTCCGAGACCCGTCCGCCCTCTACATATCACTAGGCATCTTCGGGGCGACGGTGATGCCCCACAACCTATATCTTCACAGCGCGATTTCGCGGGACCGGAGCGTGGCGCTGTCCGCACACGGCAAGAGGGACGCAATTCGCTTCTCGACCATCGACTGTCTGGTCGCCCTGACCGTGGCGCTGCTCATTAACGGAGCGATTCTGGTCTTGGCGGGCAAGGCCTTTCACGGCGCAGGGCGTAACGGGGTGGCGGATATCCAGGATGCCTACCGCCTGCTCAGCCCCACCTTCGGCGCGCCGTTGGCGGCGACCCTGTTCGCCTTGGCTCTCCTCGCCGCAGGCCAGAACTCGACCCTGACCGGCACGATGGCCGGCCAAGTAGTTATGGAGGGCTTCCTCAGGCTGAAGATGAGCCCGGCGAGGCGGCGCCTGATCACCCGATGTCTGGCGATCCTGCCCGCGCTGGTAGCGACGGAACTGGCCGGGGAGCATGGAGCGGCTCAGCTATTGGTGTTCAGCCAGGTGGTGTTGAGCCTGCAGCTCGGCTTCGCCGTGGCGCCGCTCATGATGTTCACTAGCGACCGCGAGCTGATGGGGGCCTTCGTCAACGGCCGGATCACCTCGGTGGTGGGCTACGGCCTAGCCGCGATGATCGTGGTGGTAAACCTCTGGCTCGTGATGCAGGCCCTTCATGGATGAGATGTCGAGAGATGCGCTTCCGGGCTCGACGATGGTGAACTCGGCCAAATCAGCCATCCTCTCAGGCTGTAGCAGGCGCATCTTGTCGCCCTCCATTATGAACAGACCGTCGGCCGTCATGCGCTGCAGGGTGTGGTTCGTGTGAGCCACGCTGAACCCCAGGGTCTGGGCGAGCACCCTTTGACCCACCGGAAGGGTGAAGACGCCGTCGGTCGCAAGACCGACGCGCTCCAATCGCGCGTGCAGCTCCAGCAGCAGGTGGGCGAGACCTGCATAGGCGTCCCGCGCTCCCAACCGCACGATATGGTCCACGAGCAGGTGATGAGCGTGGTCCTCGGCCCTTCGCGCGGCCCTGACTATGTCTGGAAAGACGAGACAGCCATCGGGACCGAGGGCCAGCAGGTTCGCGGCGGACACGCTTGTGAGCCGGGTCAGCGCGGTGAGGCGCCAGAAGGCGTATTCGGGTCTGCGCCAGAAGGACCCGATCACGTCGCCCGGCAGCAGGAGGCCGAAGATCTGGCGTCTGCGGCGGTCGTGGGGCCGCATGTGGCAGGCCCATCCCGAGATGACGATGCGGGGCGCGCCAGCCAGTTGCGCTGTCATGTCGGCGCCGCGAGCGTGAGAGGCGGCCTCGTCCGTAGCGCTTTCCAGCCGGGGGAGGCTCGACGCGAAGGGCGCCCCGAAGTCCGACAGCCTTCGGGCATAATGGTGAAGTATGGTATGCGGCCTGCGCGGCGCGTTCAGCACTCTCGCACCTCCACTCAACGCTTCACCGGCCATGTACGGCGCGCCGCGTCGGCGGGATGCATCCACGGAGTTACCGGTCGGATCGATTTGGCGATGGCCTCAGGGCCGTCACCGATGCCAGCCCAGCCCACAAGGTCGGGATCTTTCGCATGAAGGAGTTTTTTGATGAAGCTTTACAGTCTCTTGGGCGCGCTTGCCCTCACGGGTGTCGCCCTGCCGGCAGCGGCGCAGCAGAACTGGTATGACCCCGAGGTCATCCTCCACAACAGCTATGTCGAGGTGGAGGGCGGCGCGGCCTTCCAAGGGCGGACCAAAATCAACATCGAAGCCACAGGCCTCGGCGCCTCTTCCCAATCCGCCGCCCAGACCACCCAAGCGTTCGGCGGCGCCCTGGCCGGCTACAGACTCGCTCCGGGCGTGGCGATCGAGGGCGAGGGCGTCTACACCCGCAACAACCTCTACTACTCGCCGACAAACGCGGTATTTGGGACGGGCGGCGCCACCCGCACCTATGGCGGGCTGGGTAACCTGCGGCTCAGCCTCCCCTTCACGCCGACCTACAATCTGCCAATCGGTCCTCACACCCTGGCGATCGGGATCGAACCCTACATCTCGCCTGGCGTCGGCTACGGCGAGGTTCAGTACACCGGCAACAACGGCGCCTTCAGCTATAACGACAACAAGAGCGGACTGCTCTGGCAGGCCAAGGCCGGCATAGAAATCCACACGGGTCAGCACCTCGCCTTTGATATCGCTTACCGCTATCTGCAGTCGCCGGACTACAACCATCCCGGCTCCTTCAACAGCTCGGGATATTCGGCTCTCACACGGTCGCACGTGCAGGTGGGAACGCTCGGACTGAAGTATTACTTCTGAGTTCCCGGGCGGCGCGGGATTAGAGAACAGGGCTCGCCGGGAAAACCTAGCGGGCCCTCGTTCAGATGAGCCCGGCCAGCGGCGAGGACGGGTCGGCGTACAGCTTCTTCGGCATCCTCCCCGCCAGATAGGCTTCACGTCCGGCGATCACCGCGTGCTTCATGGCGCGCGCCATGCGGATGGGGTCCCTGGCCTCGGCGATGGCGGTGTTGGTGAGCACCGCGTCGCACCCAAGCTCCATCGCCATTGTGGCGTCCGAGGCGGTGCCGACGCCCGCATCCACCAACACCGGCACGCCGGCCTGCTCCACGATCAGGCGGATGTTCACCCGATTCTGGATGCCGAGCCCCGAGCCGATCGGGGCGGCGGCCGGCATGATCGCCGCAGCTCCCGCATCCTGAAGCTTCTGGGCGTAGACCACGTCGTCGGTGCAGTAGACCATGACCTTAAAACCGTCCGCGACCAGCAGCTTCAAGGCCCGCAGCGTCTCCTCCATATCGGGGTAGAGGTGGCGGGTCTGCGACAGCACCTCCAGCTTGACTAGGTCCCAGCCACCGGCTTCCCGCGCTAGGCGAAGGGTGCGCACCGCGTCCTCGCCTGTGAAGCAGCCGGCGGTGTTGGGCAGGTAGGTGAAGCGCTCTGGCTTGACGAAGTCGGCCAGCATGGGCTGGGAGGGGTCCGACAGGTTCACGCGGCGCAGCGCCACGGTGACAACCTCCGCGCCCGCGGCTTCGGCGGCGGCGGCGTTGGTGGCGTAGTCCTTGTACTTGCCGGTGCCCACGATCAGGCGGGAGCGGAAGCTCCGCCCGGCGACAGTCCAGGCGTCCTGCGACTCCGCAGCGAAGCCTTGCCCAGACTGGCTAAGGCCGGACTGGCTAAGGCCCGACTGGCCAAGGATTGGCGCGTTCATATCAGCCGCCTCCTATGAAGTGGACGATCTCGATCCGGTCGCCGTCCCATAGCCCCGTGGCCAGATACAGTGAGCGGGGCACGATCTCCAGGTTGCGTTCCACGGCGACCTTGCGAAGGTCCAGGCCCAGAGTCTCCACCAGAGCGGCGACGTTAGAGGCGCGCTCGAAGTCGCGCGTCTCGCCATTCACCACCAGCCTCAAGCGGAGGGCCTCCGGATCAAGCGCCGAGCTTGTGACGGGGAGGCCCGCTCTATACAAGGCCTGCCTTCGACTCTGCGGCGCGGTGGTATGCCCAAACCCGTCTTCGTGCTCAACGGCCCCAACCTGAACCTCTTGGGCGTTCGCGAACCTGATATCTATGGAACCGTCACGCTGGATCAAGTGAAGTCGGCCTGCGAGGCGCGCGCCGTGACTTTGGGGCTGAGCGTGGACTTCCGCCAATCCAATCATGAGGGCGCGCTGGTCGATTGGGTGCAGGAAGCGCGCACCAAGGCCTGCGCCATCGTCATCAACCCGGCCGCCTACTCCCACAGCTCCATCGCCCTGCTCGACGCCCTGAAGGCGGCCGAGCTGCCCGTGATCGAGGTGCACCTGTCCAATCCGGCGGCGCGGGAGAACTTTCGCCGTCACAGCTACGTATCTTTAGCCGCCACCGGCGTGATCGCTGGCTTCGGCGTCCAAGGCTACAACCTCGCCCTGGACGCCGCGGCCCGGCTGGTCGCCCCTGCGGCGGCCGGAACTTGAAGGACGTCCATGCCCCTGCCCGACCTGCC
>CALMGB010000416.1:0-672 GCA_937863535.1 uncultured Caulobacteraceae bacterium | reverse complement strand
AAGCCCCCGCGTCCCGTCGGATGTTCGCAGGCCCGAGCCGCCGGCGCCCGTCGAAGCGCCGGACGCCATCGACACCCGCTTAGTCCGCCGCCTTGCCGACATCCTCAAGGACACTGACCTCAGCGAGATCGAGGTGAAGAAGGGCGATCTGAGGATCCGCGTCGCCCGCCAGTCCGCGGTCGCCCCGGCCGTGATCGCCGCCGGCCCGATGGTCGCGCCCCCCGCCATGATCGCAGCCGCAGCGGGCGTCGCCGCCGATACGGCATCGCCACCGGTCGCCGCCGGCGAGGAGCTGAGCGGCGAGATGGTCAAGTCGCCGATGGTCGGCGCGGTCTACCTCCAGCCCTCGCCCGGCGCGAAGCGCTTCGTCCAGGCGGGCGAGCAGGTCACCGCCGGCCAGACCCTGCTGATCATCGAGGCCATGAAGACCATGAACCCCGTGCCTGCCCCCAGGGACGGCCGGGTGACCAAGGTGCTGGTGGAGGACGGCCAGCCGGTAGAGTTCGGCGAACCCCTCATGGTCATCGAATAGCCGCCCAATGTTCAGCAAGATCCTGATCGCCAACCGCGGCGAGATCGCGCTGCGGATCATCCGCGCGTGCAAGGAGATGGGCATTTCGACCGTGGCGGTGCACTCCGCTCGCTGCGATGATGACCAGCGAGGCGCCATGA
>CALMGB010000415.1 GCA_937863535.1 uncultured Caulobacteraceae bacterium | reverse complement strand
GGGCTATGACTCGCGCGCCGCCTATTTCCAGTCGAAGCTGGCCAATGTGCTGTTCGCCGTCGAGCTGGACCGGCGCTGGGCGGCCGACGGCGTCCGCGGCTACGCCGTGCATCCAGGCGTGGTCGTCGGCACCAAGCTGAACAGCTCCGCGGGCGAGGAGGCGCTCCGGCGCATGGGGCTGATCGACGAGGCCGGCCTACCGATCATCGATCCCGCGGTCGGCAAGAAGACCTCGGCGCAAAGCGCCAGCACAATCGTGTTTGCTGCGACCAGCCCGCTCTTGGCCAGCCTCGGCAGCGTCTACGTGAAGGACAACGACATCTCGCCGGTCGACGATGAGCCGAGGCTGCATCCCGGCGGAGGTCGCCTCTCACGCGATCGACCAGAAGTGGGCGAAGCGGCTCTAGCCGCTGAGCGAGCGGCTGCTCGCCACGTAGCAGTCCCGCCAACTTCGTTGGCGGGCCACATCGCGGCGCATTAGGATTGAGCTGCAGAGGTTGGCGACAAGAAGCTACACCTCCGCGGCTCGTGTCGGCACGGGACCAGGCGACCGCGGGTTGGTCTGACGGGCGAGGCGCGCCCGAGTTCGCCCGCCCGCGCTCGTTCACGATGGGGATTCCAAGCGGGGAGCCGCGCGATACCGCGTGAGATCTTGGTGGAACCCCGGAGCAAAACCCGGAGTAAAAAATCGAGCAGATTTGGCACCGGACGACCGCGACCCGTAATCCTTAAAATTTAAAGGAAAAATTGGCGCGCCCGGAACGATTCGAACGTCCGACCCTCAGATTCGTAGTCTGATGCTCTATCCAGCTGAGCTACGGGCGCGTGGCCTATCGGCGAGGTGCGGGATATCGGCTTCGACCGGTGCGTGCAACCCTCTTGATGAGGTTGCGGCGAGCGGCGGGCGACCATCGTCTTCTCCTTTAAGCTGATGGGGGTGTCCAGCCCGAGACGGGCGCGCAGGGGTGGGTGGTTCGATCGTAAGCGTCATCCTGCCGGCACCTTTCGGCCGCTGACCTGATCACCGGGTCTGGGTTCCTCGGGAGCTGGACGGGCTCAGTGTGTTGACGATGCCCGGTGATGATGTGTTGTTTAAGCTGGTCGCTCGCCGGGTGAAGGTGTTCACTGGGGCTGGGCGGCGGTGGAGCGCGAGGCGAAGTCGCGGATCGTGGCGGAGAGCTACGCGACGTCGGTCGGCGAGGTGGCGGACCAGTACGGGTTGTCGGAAGACGCAGCTCTTCACCAGGCGTCGAGACACCCGAGGCGACGTCACTGACGGGGGACCTGAGGCGATCCTCGCCCCTGTGGTGGTGGCCGCGCCGGAGACGCCGGCGCGGCCCCGCAGCGAGGCTAAGGCGAAGAAGGGGCGCCGGGCGCGTCCGGGCTGCATCGAGCTGGAGATCGACGGCGTTGTGGTGCGGGTCGGGCGCGGCGCCGAGGCCGGGACGGTGGCGGCGGTGATCCAGGCGCTGAACAGGTTGCGATGATCGCCCCGCTCCAGATCGGTCCTTCAGGAGGCGTGCGGGTGCTGATGGCCACCAAGCCAGTAGATCGCAAGTGCGAACGGCTAGGCGGCGTTGATCAAGGACGAGATGAAGGCCGCTTCTCGCCCTCGCCTCGGGCAGGCGTGAGACGCCATGCCGCTGGAGGCAGCGATGCAGAGATGAGCGCATCAGCTGCGGGATCGTGGCCTGCAGCGCGTAGAGACAGTCGTCGAGCGGAAGCAGCGTATGGCGTCTGAAAGCGACGATGATCGCCTCCTAGGGTGTGCGCCCTGTGCTTCCAGAACACTTCGTCAAATTGGTCCAGCCCTCGCGCGCGGTTGGCGTCGCCGAGCGCCAGGATTTCCTTCAGCATGTAGGGGTGGGGCGGATGGCGCCCTGGCCAAACACCATAAGCGACCGAGTGAGGATGTTGGCCCCTCTACCGTGATGGCCACGGGCTCCGGGCGGTAGGTAGGGCCGAGATAGCTCCTCGGCCCGTCGATGACGGTCTTGCCGCCGTGTACGTCCATGGAGTCGGTAACCGAGATGCGCAGGTCTCGGTGGCATGCAGCTTCATCAACCCCGTAGGCATTGCCGGCCAAGCGGGCGAGCCGCTCCTGGAAACCCTCGAATGGCGGTGACGGCGGCGGTGACCGAGCGCGTGGAGAGCCTCTTCACCACCTCGGCATGGCCATAGCTTGAGAAGCCAAGGCCGCGTGCCGCTTGGGCAGGACCATGCCGAAGAAGCGGCGCGATTCAGGAAGTTCGAGGCCTCAGGTGGCAGGTCGCCCAGTTCCCAGATGATCTTTCACTCGTCGAGCATTGCGCACAGTTCGTCGACGGGACCGTCGAGGAAGGCTTGCTCTTCCTCACTCAGCCGTTCGGGCGGGGCGCCGAGCAGCTTGTTCCAGTCTGGATCGCTGGTAAATAGCTCTGCATCTCTCCAGACGTCGCCCGCCTTGATGGTGTCCCGCTCGGTCTCGGACAGGGTGGGCATGACGCCCTTTGCCCACTGATATAGGGGGGCGGAAAGATGGTCGCGCTGCAGATTGAGGGACTTGCCCCACCTTCGAGAAGCCGGCCGTCAAACGAGCGAACTGGCTCAAGAGTTCGCCCCGTCATGCGCAAGGTCGACTGGCGAAGGTCTAGACCGGTCGGCCGCGCCACCGGCTCGCAGCGCACAAAGGGCGCCAACGCCAAGGCAGACATTCTCCACAGCCTGACCTTGCCCCGGGCGTTCTTCCTGACGACCCTTCATCCCGCATCCCGGGGGGGGGGGGGCGCGAATGGGCCGTCTCAATCTGAAGGGCGCAGAGCGCAAGCTAGACGCGCCGCTGCAGCGAGTCCCTGATGTCCATCAGCAGCTTCTCGCTGGTGGTGGGGACCGGATCGACGGGGGCGGCCTCCTCCTTGCGCTGGACTTTGCTCACCGCTTTGACGATCAGGAACACGGCCGCCGCGATGATCAGGAACTGGACGATGGCGTTGATGAAGACGCCGTAGCCCAGCGCCACCTCCGCGTGCTTGGTCGCCGGATCGGCGGCCTTGAGCACCACTTTCAGCTGGGAGAAGTCCACTTGGCCCAGCAGCAGCCCGATGGGCGGCATGATCATATTGTCCACCAGGCTGGTTACGATCTTGCCGAACGCCGCCCCGATGATGACGCCCACCGCTAAGTCGACGACATTGCCGCGCGCGATGAAGGCGCGGAATTCACTTACTAAGGCCATGCCCGACTTCCCCCTGATCCTCGGAATGTCAGCCTCCCTCGCAAACGGAACGGCGTCAACAGCGGGGCGACCGGCGGTCGCAAAGCGGAGCGTGCCTTCCCATGTCCAGAATATAATCCCAGCCCCTGCGCCTAGCCGGCGCTCCAGTCCAGCGACCCGCTCGCGCCGCCGCGGAGACTTGCCTATGACCGACGCCGCTCCGCTCCGGGGCTCCCAAGGCGCTTCCGAAGACCTGGTCGCCGCCTTCCAGATCGAGCACCAGCCCGCGCGCGGCCGCATCGTGCGGCTCGGTCCCGTGGTCGATGAAATCCTTAAGCGTCACCACTATCCCGATCCTGTCGCGGAGCTGCTTGGCGAGACCTGCGCGCTTGCGGCCCTCGTCGGCGCCAGCCTCAAGTTCGAGGGCCGCCTGATCGTCCAGGCCCAGGGCGACGGTCCTGTGGCCTACGTGGTGGCCGACTTTGATACCTCGGGCGGCCTGCGCGGCTACTGCAGCTTCGACGCCGAGCGCGTGGCCAAGGTCTCGACCGGCTTCGTGCGGCCAGGGGCCAAGAGCCTGCTGGGCGACGGCGTGTTCATCATGACCATAGACCCTGCCGACGCGAACGAGCGTTACCAGGGGATCACTCCCATCGAGGGGGAGACGCTGGCGCTTTGCGCCGAGACCTATTTCGCCCAATCCGAACAGACGCCCACCCGCGTCCGCCTCGCCGTGGGAGAGCTTCAGGATGCGGCGGGACGTAACTGGCGCGCGGGCGGCATAATCTTGCAGAACATCGCCGGCGACGAGGCGAGGGGCTCCACCGACGACGCCTGGGACCGCGCCCAGGCCTTGTTCGAGACGCTGGGCGAGGACGAACTGATCGATCCCCGGCTGGCGCCTGAGACCCTGCTCTACCGTCTGTACCACGAAGACGGCGTGCGCATGTTCGAGCCTCGGCCGCTCCGCGCCTACTGCCGTTGCTCCGACGAGCGGGTGCTAAACATGCTGCACGCCCTGCCCGACAAGGATCTGGCCGAGATGACCGAGCCGGACGGCGCCATCCACGTCACCTGCGAGTACTGCTCGCGCACCTATGCGATCGCCCCGGAGCTGGTGCAGGACTAGGCAGTTCGGCGAGGGCCCGGCTGCACTCAGAGAGTCTTTACCCTCGGTTGGGATAACCGCAGGATGGCAAGTCCAGTCCTGGCCGCTCGCGCGCTCTGGTCCGAGCAGGACGGGTTGGTTTGGCCGCGCCGACTGGCGCCCTGGCTGGCCGCCCTTCTGGTGACCCTGATGAGCGCCTTGGTCGTCGCAGGCCTCGCCACGACGCTCGCCTCGCGCGCGCCCGCGGCGAGCCTGGGTTCCGGAGGCGACGCCGAGCTCTACCGCCGCACGATCTTAGACGTGTCGCGCGGTCAAGACTACTACGTGGCCGCGGCCACGGAACTCAGACGGGGCGGCTTCCCGCTGCGGCCGTTCATGACGGTGCGGCCGCCGCTGCTCGCCGTCACCCTCGCCAAGCTGCCTGAGGCCGCGCGCGGCGCAGCGCTGGACCTGCTTGCAACGGCGTGTATCCTGGCCTGGGCTTGGCGGCTCCGCGACCTGGCGGCGGCGCGGCCCTGGCGCTACGGCCTTGCGCTGCTGCTGCTGCTGAGCGGCGTCGGCACGGCCTTTGCGCCGAGCGCCTACCTGTTCCACGAGAGCTGGGCCTCCCTGCTCGTCGCCCTGTCCCTGGCCCTGTACAGGCCGCAGCGCTGGGGACTCAGCCTGGCGTTCGGACTTGCCGCCGCCCTGGTTCGCGAGCTGGCGGCCGCGTACCTGCTGGCCATGGCCGTGCTCGCCCTGCTGGAGGGACGGCGGGTGCAGGCGGCGGCCTGGGCTGTGGCGCTCGCGGTGTTCGCCGCGGCGCTGGCCGCCCATGCGGCGGCGGTCGCGGGCGTCGCCACCCCAGCGGACCTCCGCTCGCCCGGCTGGCTGGGCCTGGGCGGCGTGGCGTTCGTGCTGCGCGCCGTCCGATGGAACGTCATCCTGCTGGCCGCACCCCCAAGGCTCGCCGCCGTGGCCTTCCCACCTGCGCTGCTCGGCTTGTTGTGCTGGCCGGGCGAGCTGGGGCGGCGCGTCGGCGCGGTGGTGCTGGGCTACGCCGGCGCCTTCTGCGTCGTGGGCCGGCCGGACAACGCCTACTGGGGGCTGATGATCGCGCCCCTGTGGCCGCTCGGCATGATTGGCCTGGAGACCGCCTTGGCGACGCTCCTCGCCCGCATCCGACGGCAGAGCCCCTCACCTTTGGCAGGCGCGTCGTATGCCGTCCAATAGCGCCCCAGCTGAAGGCGCGAGCTTGATGGCGCCAAGAGGCGCCAGACGCCTGGAGACGCGCAAGTCCGTCTCGATCATCGCTCCGGCTTATAACGAGCGGGAGAATATCTGGCCGCTTGTGACGGCCCTCGACCGGGCGCTGGGCGACATCGCCTGGGAGCTGATCGTGGTGGACGATGACAGCCCTGACCGCACCCACGAGGTCGCCGACGCCTGCGCTCGTGAGGGATGGCCGGTCCGCTGCATCCGCCGTCTCGGCCGCCGGGGGCTGTCCTCGGCGGTGGTGGAAGGCGCCCTCGCGTCCTCGGCAGACTATCTTGTAGTGATGGATGCGGACCTGCAGCACGACGAGGGCGCGATCCCCGCCCTGCTCGCCGCGCTCGCCGGCGGCGCGGACCTCGCGGTGGCCAGCCGCCATTCGCCGGGCGGGAGCGTTGGCGATTGGAACGCCAGGCGTGCGGGCATGAGCGCTGTGGCCACGCGCCTTTGCACCGCCATGTTGGGCGCCCGCGTCTCAGATCCCATGAGCGGTTTCTTCGCTTTGCGCCGCAGCCTGTTCCTAGACTGCGTCTACGGCCTGTCCCAACAGGGCTTCAAGATACTGCTCGACATCGTCGCCGCCGCTCCTCGCGAGCTGAAGATCGCGGACGTCCCCTACGTCTTCCGTTCGCGCGAGCAGGGCGAGAGCAAGCTCGACACCCTGGTGGTGGTCGAATTCTTGCTCATGATGGTCGAGAAGGCCAGCGCAGGGCTGCTGGGTCCCAGGCTGATGATGTTTCTGGGGGTGGGATGCTGTGGCCTAGTCTGGCACCTGGCGGTGCTTCGCGCGGTGCAGGCGCTCGGCGCGAATTTCCTCCCCGCGCAGATTGCGGCCACGCTCGCGGCCATGACGCTGAATTTCGCCATGAATAACCGGCTGACCTACCGTGCCGAACGGCTGAAGGGCGCGCCGTTGCTCTACGGCTATGTCGTCTTCTGCGCCGTATGCTCGCTAGGCGCCATCGCCAATGTCAGCGTGGCCAGCATGGTGATGAGCCGCGACCAGAACTGGCCGCTGGCGGGTCTGGCCGGCGCAGCCATGAGCGCGGTCTTTAATTTTGAGGTGGCTTCGCGGCTCGTCTGGGGTCTGGGCCAGCGGCGAGCACGGGCGGTCCGACGCCGCCAGGCGACCGCTATGATGTCTGCACGGGCGCGAGCGACGACGCTGCGGGCCTGTTGACGTTCCCACCTCAATGCAGACCCATCTGCAAAGACCGTGCTTTGAAGGCCTCCTGATCGGGGGTAAACGGCACGATCGTGCTCATAGGACTGCGTCCCGTGCCTCCCTACCGCTCCCGCACCACCACTCACGGCCGCAACATGGCCGGCGCGCGCGGCCTGTGGCGCGCCACGGGGATGAAGGACGAGGACTTCGGCAAGCCGATCATCGCGGTGGCCAACTCCTTCACCCAGTTCGTGCCCGGCCACGTGCACCTGAAGGACATGGGCCAGCTGGTGGCGCGCGAGATCGAGCGCGCGGGCGGCGTGGCCAAGGAGTTCAACACCATCGCCGTGGACGACGGCATCGCCATGGGCCACGCCGGCATGCTCTACAGCCTGCCGTCCCGCGAGCTGATCGCCGACAGCGTGGAGTACATGGTCCAGGCCCACTGCGCCGACGCGCTGGTCTGCATCTCCAACTGCGACAAGATCACGCCCGGCATGCTGATGGCGGCGTTGCGCCTCAACATCCCCGCCGTCTTCGTCTCCGGCGGCCCCATGGAGGCCGGCAAGGTGGTGTGGAAGGGCGAGACCCGCGCCGTTGACCTGATCGACGCCATGATCGTGGCCGCCGACGAGGCGGTGAGCGACGCCGAGGTCGCGGTGATGGAGCGCTCGGCCTGTCCCACCTGCGGCTCCTGCTCGGGCATGTTCACCGCCAACTCCATGAACTGCCTGACCGAGGCGCTGGGCCTGTCTCTGCCCGGCAACGGCTCCACCCTGGCCACCCACAAGGACCGGGAGCGCCTGTTCCTGGAGGCCGGCCACCTGATCGTGGACATCACGCGCCGCTGGTACGAGCAGGACGACTTAAGCGTCCTGCCCCGCAGCGTCGCCAGCTTCGGCGCCTTCGAGAACGCCATGAGCCTGGACATCGCCATGGGCGGTAGCACCAACACCGTGCTGCACCTGCTCGCCGCCGCTCACGAAGGCGGGGTTGCGTTCGGCATGGGCGACATCGATCGGCTGTCGTGCCGGGTGCCGTGCCTCTCCAAGGTCGCCCCCGCCAAGGCCGACGTGCACATGGAGGACGTGCACCGCGCCGGCGGCGTGTTCGCGATCCTGGGCGAGCTGGACCGCGCCGGCCTGCTGAACGCCGAGCTGCCGACGGTCCACGCGCCGACCATGGGTCACGCCCTGGCGCGCTGGGACGTGGCGCGGACCAACAGCGAGACGGTGCGCGACTTCTACCGAGCCGCGCCCGGCGGCGTGCCGACCCAGACCGCCTTCTCCCAGTCCCGCCGCTACGACGCGCTGGACCTGGACCGCACGGGCGGGGTGATCCGCGACGCCGACCACGCCTTCTCGAAGGATGGCGGCCTGGCGGTGCTGACGGGCGATCTCGCGCCCGACGGCTGCATCGTGAAGACGGCGGGCGTGGACGAGGACTGCCTAGTCTTCTCAGGCCCCGCCCGGGTCTATGAGAGCCAGGACGACGCGGTCAGCGCCATCCTCACCGGCGAGGTGAAGCCCGGAGACGTGGTGGTGATCCGCTACGAAGGGCCCCGCGGCGGCCCAGGCATGCAGGAGATGCTCTATCCGACGAGCTACCTGAAATCGAAGGGGCTGGGGAAGGCCTGCGCCCTGATCACCGACGGCCGCTTCTCCGGCGGCACCTCGGGCCTCTCCATAGGCCACGTCTCGCCCGAGGCGGCCGAGGGCGGCCTGATCGCCCTGGTGCAGGACGGCGACAGGATCGAGATCGACATCCCCGCGCGCACCCTGACCCTGGCCGTGCCGCCGGCCGAACAGGCGGCGCGGCGGGCGGAGATGGTGGCGCGTGGCTCCCGCGCCTGGACTCCGACAAGCCGCGATCGCCATGTTTCATCCGCCCTGCAGGCCTACGCCGCGATGACAACCAGCGCCGCACGGGGAGCTGTCCGGGACGTGGGGCGGCTTGCTAAGCCCTGAGGAGGAACCAGGCTGACGCCAAGGCGCCTGCTGGTTAACCAGACCGACCCTCGTCAGCGCCAAGCATCGTCCGCAAAGATGGCAAGTTCCGCCAGTGCTGTATAGATCATTCCTGAAGGCGCGACTATTGGCGCGCGCTCAGCTCCGTCAAGTCACATTGATAGATGGACTAGAGTAAAGCTCTATATCACTAAGGATAGTGTCATAGAATTTTTCACGTCCTAACAGATAAAGTGTGACCGCGTGCATATTGGATGGATGCACGACAAGAGTAACGTTTGGAAGCTCGCGCATTATAGCTATTTGAGCCCAGTCATCCCACAAGAATTCGTCCTGGTGCTCGCTTTCAGACCTGGAGATATGTATAACAATTGGAAAATCAACTGGTTCGTCTCTATACAAAACGTCTAACTCTGGAAGGGGTAGTGGAGGTTGCAACATTCCATGCAGGCCGGGCCGGCTCGCCGTTTGTGGAGCGAAGGCTATAACTAGGCATGGCCTGATAAGCCTGGCTGCCCTGAGAGCGGCGTACCCGCCAGAGCTTTGGCCTCCGAAGATCGGAAACCGAGATCCGCGCTCAACCAAGAAGGTGTGTATCCAAGCAACCAGATTTTCGAAAGATCTAGCAAAGTCAAGTGCCCCGCTGATGTACCAGTCTGACCTGACGTCCCTAATACAAAGCAGATTAATGCCGCTTGCCGAAAGGAAGCTAGGGTTGAGCAACGGCTCAGAAATTCCTCCGAACCAAATTAAAGTCACCTCGGAATCGTGATGAGTATAAGACCATGAGGTGTTCTCTTCGCTCAGAAGCAGCGTTGTCACGTTACCCGACCGACCTAGAGAAAGTTCTTTTAAGGAGAATGCTAGCGCTTTCCAGCGCTGCGTTGCATAAACAGCTATGATGCCGCCGCTGGCTTACGGAGGGTTGCAGCCTCCGTCGTTCTCGTCAAGCTGAACGACCGGTCGGCTGAATGTCCGAGCGGCGGCAGGGTAAGTTCTTCCGGTCAGGCAGGTGCAGCGCTTGGCGGTTCTCTGTCGTGCTCACTCATCACCGCCTTGGTGCGGAAGAATGTTGCTCATAGGCGAGGGTTGACGACCAGACCGGGCTACGCTACGCGGATTATCCTGATTTGGAGCAACAAACGTGCGTGCGCGCGTCGTACTTATTGGAGCGGCCCTGGCCGTATGACCCTTCGGTCATGCGAGCGCGGTCGCTCACCCCAAGGCCCTCCGGGGCCTTTTTTCATGTCCTGATCCCGTCCTCCTGCTCCCTTGAAGGCCCGCCATGACGGCCCACCAGACGATCAGCCCCGCCCCCGTCACCGCTGCGGAAAAGCTCACCGGGGCGGAGATCGTCGTGCGGGCGCTCGTGGACCAGGGGGTGGACACCCTGTTCGGCTATCCGGGCGGCGCCGTGCTGCCGATCTACGACGCCCTGTTCCATGAGCCCCGGCTGAAGCACGTCCTGGTCCGCCACGAGCAGGGGGCCGGCCACGCGGCCGAGGGCTATGCCCGCTCCACCGGCCGGCCGGGTGTGGTGCTGGTCACCTCCGGCCCCGGCGCCACCAATGCGGTGACCCCCATCGTGGACGCCCTGATGGATTCCATCCCGCTGGTGGTGATCACCGGCCAGGTGCCCACCCACCTGATCGGGTCGGACGCCTTCCAGGAGTGCGACACCGTCGGCATCACCCGCTCGGCCACCAAGCACAACGTGCTGGTCAAGGACGTGCGCGACCTCGCCCGGGCGATCCACGAGGCCTTCCACATCGCCACGTCGGGGCGCCCCGGCCCGGTGCTGATCGACATCCCCAAGGACGTGCAGTTCGCAAGCTGCCCCTACACCCCGCCGGGTGAGGTGCGCTTCGCCCATGCCTATGCGCCGCGCCGCCTGGGCGATCCCGCCCGCGTGCGAGAGGCGGTGGAGCTGATCGCGTCCGCGCGACGGCCGATCCTGTACGTGGGGGGCGGGGTCATAAATGCCGGTCCTACCGCGAGCGAGGCGTTGCGCGCCTTCGCCGGGGCGACGGGTGCGCCGGTCACCGCAACCCTGATGGGGCTCGGCGCCTATCCGGCGTCCGGCCCGCAGTGGCTCGGCATGCTCGGCATGCATGGCGCCTATGAGGCCAACCACGCCATGCATGATTGCGACGTGATGGTATGCGTCGGCGCGCGCTTCGACGACCGGGTGACGGGGAAGCTGGACGCCTTCTCGCCAGGCTCCAAGAAGATCCACATCGACATCGACCCCTCCTCCATCGGCAAGATCGTGCACTGCGACGTGGCGATCGTGGGCGACGCTGGCGAGGTGCTGGCGCAGATGCTCGACGCCTGGGCCGGCCGCCAGCCTGCGGACCTGTCGCCCTGGTGGGCGCAGATCGACGGCTGGCGGGCGCGCAACGGCTTCGCCTACGCGCCGTCCGACACCGTGATCAAGCCGCAATACGCGGTGGAGCGCCTCTACGCCCTGACCCGCGGAGCGGAGGCTGGAGGGCGCGAGGTCTACATCTCGACCGAAGTCGGCCAGCACCAGATGTGGGCCGCCCAGTTCTTCCACTTCCACCAGCCCAACCGCTGGATGACCTCGGGCGGGCTCGGCACCATGGGTTACGGCCTGCCCGCGGCGGTGGGGATTCAAGTGGCGCATCCGGACGCCCTAGTCATCGACATCGCCGGCGAGGCCAGCGTGCAGATGACCATGCAGGAGATCTCCACCGCGGTTCAGTACGAACTGCCGATCAAGGTCTTCATCCTGAACAACGAGTGGATGGGCATGGTGCGCCAGTGGCAGCAGCTGCTGCACGGCGAACGCTACAGCCACTCCTACGCCTCCGCCCTGCCGGACTTCGTGAAGCTGGCGGAGGCCTATGGCGCGGTAGGCCTGCGCGCGGAGACGCCGGCGGAACTCGACGCCAAGATCATGCAGATGATCGACACGCCCCGCCCGGTGATCTTCGACTGCCGCGTGGCCAAGGACGAGAACTGCCTGCCCATGATTCCGTCCGGCAAGGCCCACAACGACATGATCCTAGCCGACATGGCGGCGGAGCTGGGCTCGCTGATCGAAGACGACGGCAAGAGGCTGGTGTGATGGAGTCGGTATCAGAATTCAGACTAGATTATGCTCAGCTTGCAATACATGTGCAGTTAGCAAGGAGATCCGCGCTCCGTATCTACAGCTACGCAGGCAGCGTCATACCAGATGAATGGAAAGACGTTTACATTAGCACGGCTATCGGAGACGTTTTCGAGTTTGCTGTACATGCCCGTATCGTTAATGATTTGTGCGAGTGGTCTAGGGTAGAAAGAAATATCGATTTCAACGTCTACGAACCGATCGAGTCTGGTGCTGTGGTCAAGAATTACCACCATGCGCTGAACCGCATTGTTCATGCTCGCCAGCTTGTGGCCGGGCTCACCGTCGTGCCTCACCGGCCAGTGTTTGTAAATGCTTCCCAAAACATAGCTTTTACCCACGTCGAGGTCAGGTCAAACAGCTTTCCACTGGAACGAATAAGTCTAACGGGCATATCTTTATGCTTTTTAAGTGACGTACTTATCTCCTTGAAAAATGAACATCCGAAGCTCGCGTTTTAATGACCGACACTCTCCCCGCCGATCCGGCCGGCTCCGCCTACTTCCTGGACTTTGAGACCGGCGAGGAGCGGCGCGCCACCTTCGCCGTCATCGTCGATAACGAGCCCGGCGTCCTGCACCGGGTCGTCGGCCTGTTCTCAGCCCGCGGCTACAACATCGAGAGCCTGACGGTGGCGGAGACCGACCATGCCGTCCACACGTCACGCATCACCATCGTCACCCGTGGGCGCGAGGGCGTGCTGGCCCAGATCAAGGCCCAGCTCGGCAAGATCGTGCAGGTCCGCCAGGTGTTCGAGGTGGGCGGTGACCCCCGCTGGGTCGAGCGCGAGCTGGCGCTCGTCAAGGTGCGCGGGACCGGCGAGCACCGGGTCGAGGCGCTGCGTATCGCCGAGATCTTCCGCGCCCGGGTGATCGACACCGGCACCGACAGCTTCGTGTTCGAACTCACCGGCGCGCCCGATAAGATCAACAAGTTCGAGACCCTGATGCGTCCGCTCGGCCTGGTGGAGGTGTCGCGCACCGGCGTCCTCTCCATCGCCCGCGGCGCTGAGCGGGTCTGATCCAAATCCCCTGAGCGGAGCTACCAACCTCATGCGTGTCTACTACGATCGCGACGCCGACCTCGCGCGCATCCTGTCCAAGAAGGTCGCCATCGTCGGGTACGGCAGCCAGGGCCACGCCCATGCGCTGAACCTGCGCGACAGCGGCGTAAGCGAGGTGGCCGTGGCGCTCCGCCCGAGCTCCGCCTCCGCCAGAAAGGCGGAAGCCGCGAGCCTGAAGGTCATGTCCGTAGCGGAGGCTGCCGCCTGGGCCGACGTCCTGATGGTGCTGGCGCCCGACGAGCACCAGCGCGACATCTACGCCGGCGAAATCGCCCCCAACATCCGCGACGGGGCCGCCCTGATGTTCGCTCACGGCCTGAACGTCCACTTCCGCCTGATCGAGCCCAAGGCGTCGATCGACGTGCTGATGGTCGCCCCCAAGGGCCCCGGCCACACCGTGCGCGGCGAGTACGAGAAGGGCGGGGGTGTTCCTTGCCTGATCGCGGTGCACCAGGACGCCAGCGGCCAGGCCATGGACCTCGGCCTGGCCTACGCCAGCGCCATCGGCGGCGGCCGTTCGGGCATCATCGAGACGAGCTTCCGCGAGGAGTGCGAGACCGACCTGTTCGGCGAGCAGGCGGTGCTCTGCGGTGGCCTGGTGGAGCTGATCCGCGCTGGATTCGAGACGCTGGTGGAGGCCGGTTATGCTCCAGAAATGGCCTATTTCGAGTGCCTTCATGAGGTGAAGCTGATCGTGGACCTGATCTACGAAGGCGGGATCGCCAACATGAACTACTCCATCTCCAACACCGCCGAGTACGGCGAATACGTCACCGGCCCCCGCATCGTCACCGACGAGACCAAGGCGGAGATGAAGCGGGTGCTGAAGGACATCCAGGAAGGCCGGTTCGTGCGTGACTTCATGCTGGAGAACGCCGCCGGTCAGCCGAGCCTGAAGGCGCGGCGGGCGCTCCTGGGCGAGCACGGCATCGAGCAGGTGGGCGAGCGGCTGCGCGCCATGATGCCCTGGATCGGCAAGGGCAAGCTGGTGGACCGCGCGCGGAACTGACCCTGCCTGTGGCTTGCTAGGAAGACGCGGCGGACGGAGCCCCCTCGGCCTTGCCCGAGAAGACGGCGGTCAACGCCGCGCCTTTCGGCGTGCCCAAGCCCGTACAGGCATCCCAGCCCTTGGCCGCCTTGTAGCCGAGGCCGCCGGACCTGTTGTTGCCGGAGGTGATGTCGTTGAACGCTTCGGGTCGCGAGTAGAGAACGGCGTGAGGTTGGCCGGAGGGTCGGCCCGCGGCCTGGTTGATCAGGGCGAACAGCCCCGCCCAGAGCGGCGCCGCGGCGCTCGTGCCTCCGATCACCTCGGATTGGCCGTCGACGATCACCCGATAGCCGGTGTTGGGATCTGCGTCGCCGGCCACGTCGGGGACGCCGCGTCCCTGGCGCGGCCCGTTGGCGTCAGCGGGGAGCTTGATCCCAGTCTGGTAGGCCGGGACGGGAAAGAGGTCGCTGATCCCGCCGCCCGTGCCGCCCCCGTCGCTGTTCCAGACCGTCTCGCCGGTGATCGCACCGCCGGAGGCGTCCAGCTTCACGCCGCCGCAGCCCAGCACCAGCGGGCTCGAGGCGGGGAAGTCCACGTGCGCCTTGCCGTCGCTAGCGCCGTCGGTGGCGAGCCCGTCGCCGGAGGCCGCCGTGACCGTCAGGCCGAGGTCGGCGGCGTCCTGCAGCGCCGAGGTCATCTCCGCCACGGCCTGAGCCGTCCAGGCGTCCTCAGGCGAGCCCCAGCTGATCGACACCACGCTCGGCGCATTGGCCTGGTCGTGGGCGGCTTGGCTGATCGCGTCGACGAAACCCTGGTCGGTGTTGGCGGCGAAGTAGACGGCGAGCCTGGCTCCGGGCGCGACGCCGCCCGCCCCCTGGATATCCAGCGCCACCTCGCCGTCGGCGTCGGTGTCCTTGCCCGGGTGGTTCGATCCGCCGGAGACAGCGACGGCGACGACCGACGGCGAGCTCAACCCCATGGCGGCGAAGGCCTGATCGGTGTCGGCGGCGTTGAAGCCGCCGCCGAGCTCGAGGATGGCGATGCATTCGCCCTGGCCGGGTTGGGCCGGGTTCGGGAGGTCGTAGAGCCTGGCCACCGCATTGGGCAGGAAGCCGGTGTTCGCCTTGGCCCGGGCGAGGCGGATCGACTTCGGCGTGGCGACGGGTCTCTGGTCCAGGCCGAGCACCGCCTCGATCATCGGGGCCAGGTCGGAAGGCGCGCTCAGCGAGCCCGTGCGGCCGCGGAACTCGCGCCCCTCGTGGCTGTAGCGATGCAGCTGGGCGCCGAAGGCCGTCTCGAACGCGGTCACGGACCCCTGCAGCCGCACCAACCTGCGGCCAGGATGGACGTCGATCACCTTAAGACCGCAGCTCGCCGCAAAGGTGGTCACGGCCGCCACGGCGGCGTGCAGGGCGGGTTCACGCTCCCTCGCCAGGTCTGCACGGGTTCTGAAGGCGCCGTCCGCCGGCCGGCCCGGCGAAGACGGCTCAAGCTTCAGATAGACGCTGACGTCGGTCACGTCCTCGCCCGGCGCCGGGCCCAGACTCAAGCCGGCCGGCGAAATCCGCTCGCTTCCGGCGATGACACTGCGATCGGTGGCCATGGCTTGATCCTCGACGCGCCCCGGCCCATCAGAGCGCCAGCCCGCGTCAATGGCCAATCACGTCTTCAGGACACGCCGCCTCGGCCACCGGCCAGCCTGTGATGCAAGGCGACGCCGAGGGTGGCGGCGACGCGGCGCCGCATACCTCTAGGCTTCGACCGAATCCAGTTCGGCCGCAGCGAGGCCGGCCTCGCTGCGGCGTGCTCACGGGGTTGGAGCGGCTGAGCCGCCGAGCTTGCGCGAGAGGCTCGCCGCCGAGTCGACGAGATCGTCGATGTAGGCCTGGATGCTCGACCCTTCGGGCTTCGGGAAGTCGTGCAATGTGAGCGCGACCACGACACGACCGTCGCCGCTGAACACGGGAGCGGAAATCACCCGGATCGCCCGGCAGGTTTCTGGCGTCAGGTCCGGGGGATCGTAGGACAAGGCATCGGGCAAGCCCTCGATGTCCGCCTGGCTGCCCGACTCGTCGGCCGAGGCGACGAGCCGATCCGAGAGGTCATGCTGAGCGTCGCTCAGCAGCCCGACGGAATAGCCCCTCCGGCGTACCGTCTCGAGCGCCGTGCGCGCGGCCTGTTCACGCGCGCCGAGATCGCGACGGTGCAGCCAGCGCTCGACCTCGCCCGCCGCAAGCCAGGCGGCGAACACCGTTCCGGTGGGCGGCGCGAACGGCAGGCGTCGCCCCACCAGGGTGGTGGTTCCCCCGCGCTCGGCCTGTCCCGCGCTGGCGCCCACCACGAGGTCATCGCCCAGCCTCACGCTCGCGACGCACCGGCCGCCGATCCGGCCCACGAGCCGCTCCATTTCCGGCCTGGCGAGGTCCATCTCGCGCAGCTGGGACAGGGACAGGCCCTGGCCTTCAGCGCCCATGGAGGCGGGCGTGAAACGGCCATAGCCGCCTTGGAAGAAGAGGAGGGGGAGACCCTCGCCGGCGACGTCGAGATCGAGGACCCGGCCCAGGACCATTTCGTGATCGCCGGCGTCGCTGATGGCGTAACGCTCGCACTCGATCCACGCGACCACGCCCTCGACCACCGGATTGCCCCTCGCGGACGCCCGGTGGGCGACGCCTGAGAACTTATCCGGGTCCTTGGAGGCGAGCTTGCGGCAAACCGGTTCCTGGTCCGCGGCCAGGATACTGACGCAAAACTGTTCGCAGCCGCGCAGCTTGGCCCAACTGCTCGACCGCCGGTCGGGGAAGAAGGCGACCAGCGGTGGGTCGAGCGACACGGACGTGAACGAGCCGACCACCATGGCGATCGGCTCCGCGTTCGCATCTCGCGCAGTCACCACGCAGACCCCGGTCGGGTATTGGCCGAGCACCTGCCGGTAGAACCCGGGGTCGATCGGTGACGGCGTCTGTCCCATGGGGCTGTCCTGCTTGCGGATCGCCGGTCTACGAGGAGGGCGGTGTATTGCCTAGCTTGAACCCGATCTTCAGCGTCACCTGGAAGTGGCGTAGCCTCGTTCGCTGCGTATCAGCGACGATTACTGCTCGAAGGACGTCAGGATTGGGCAGGGCCCTTGTGAGCTCATGTCGCAATCCTCGGCCAAGCCCTGCAATGCGACGCGGGCGGCGGTCAGCTCGGAAATCCTCCGATCAAGTGCGGCGATGCGCTCGGCGGCCAGGATACGGATACGCGGGCGGTCCTTCGTCGCGTCGAGGCGCAGGAGCTCGGCGATCCCCTCAAGGGTGAACCCCGCGGCCTGGGCCGAGCGGATGAATCTCAGTCGTCGCGCGTCCGCCTCGCCGTAGCGGCGCACCCCGCCCGTCGCGCCCCCGTTCGCCGGCCGATCCGGCTTCGCGAGCAGGCCACGCCGTTGGTAGTAGCGTACGGTCTCCACCCCGACACCAGCCGCCCGGGCGAGCGTGGCCACCGTCATTGTCGCCATGCTTGACTCCGTACCATGGTCCGCACCCCACATGGGACGGGTCGGGGCGCTGGCAAGGAGATATCCATGGTGGCCGAACATACCTACAGGACGTCCAGGACCGCCAGGCGGCCCTCGCTCCCTCGCCTGCAGACGGAGCGGGACGCCTGTACCTATGGGCTGAAGCTGTCCTTGACCGTGTACCTGACGGGGGCCGCCATGGCGGCCTGGATGCTGTCGTCCGTGGCCTGAGCCGCCGAAGCCGCCCGTCATCAATCCCGGAACTCAGGCGCCGATGTCCATCCCTGCCCCAGCCGCCAACCGCAGACGCTTCGTGCAGGGCCTCGCGCTCGCCGGCTGCGTGGGTGCGCGTGGACTGACGGCGCGACCCGCCGCGGCTGCGGCGACTGGAGCCGATCCGCAGGCGCTGACCGGCCAGAGCTTCGAGCTGACGATCGCGGAGACGCCCGCCAACGTCACCGGGCGTCCGCGCATGGCCACGACCGTCAACGGCAGCCGCCCGGGCCCAACCCTCTACTGGCGCGACGGCGAGACGGTGACCTTGAACGTCGTCAACCGGCTGAAGGAGCCGACCTCCATCCACTGGCACGGCCTCAGGGTCCCGACCGCGATGGACGGCGTGCCCGGCCTGTCGTTCCGGGGGATCCTGCCGGGCGAGACCTTCACCTATCGCTTCCCGGTGAAGCAGACCGGCACCTACTGGTACCACAGCCATTCCGGCATGCAGGAGCAGCTCGGGTTGCACGGCGCGCTGGTGCTGCTTCCACGAGAAGCCCTGGCCGAACCGCACCCCTACGACCGGGAGCACGTAATCGTCCTTGCCGACTGGACCGACGAGGACCCGATGGCGATCGTCTCGAACCTGAAGGAACAGGGCGACTACTACAACTATGGCCAGCGCACCGTCGGAGACTTGGCCCAGGAGCTGAAGCGCGACGGGCTGGCCAGGACCTGGCGCGAGCGGGCCATGTGGGCGCGCATGCGCATGACGCCCACCGACATCCTGGACGTCAGCGGCGCGACCTATACCTACCTGGTCAACGGCCAGCCGCCCGGTGCGAACTGGACGGGGCTCTACCGGCCGGGCGAACGGGTGCGGCTGCGGGTGGTCAACGCCTCCGCCATGACCATCTTCGACGTCCGCATGCCTGGGCTGAAGATGGACGTGGTGCAGACCGACGGCCACGACGTCCATCCGGTTCCGGTGGACCAGTTCCGCATCGGCGTGGCGGAGACCTACGACGTCATCGTCCAGCCGCAGGACGCGCGCGCCTACACCCTCTTCGCTCAGGCGCAGGACCGCTCCGGCTTCGCCCGCGCCACGCTCGCGCCGCGCCTCGGCATGGCCGGCGAGGTTCCGCCGATGGACCCGCGACCGGTACGCACCATGATGGACATGGGAATGGGTCCCATGGCGGGCATGAAGGACATGCAGTCCGGCCAGGTCGCGCCGATGCGCATGGCCAAGGGGGAGGACCCTCGGGCCCACCTGCCGGTCGTCGACGCCAGCGGCTCAGCGCCCGCCGCCATGACCCGCGACGTCAACGTCGACAACGTCGCCATGGACGCCAAGAACCGCCAGGGCGAGGCCGGCGACGGGCTGGAGCACGACGGCCGCCGCACCCTTGTCTACACCGACCTGAAATCGCTGACGCCCCGCCCCGACCCTCGGGCGCCGACCCGCGAGATCGTCTTCCACCTCACCGGAAACATGCAGCGCTGGACCTGGGGCTTCGACGGCAAGACGTTCGCGGAAGCGCCCCCGGTGGAGCTGAAGCTGGGCGAACGGGTGCGCTTCATCCTGGTCAACGACACCATGATGGAGCACCCGATCCACCTGCACGGCCTCTACAGCGAGATCGAGAACGGCCAGGGCGAGTACCGGCCGCTTAAGCACACGGTGCTGGTCAAGCCGGGCGAGCGGATGAGCTATCTCGTCTCGGCCGACGCGCCGGGCCACTGGGCCTTCCACTGCCACCTGCTCTACCACATGGAGACGGGCATGATGCGCACCGTGGTGGTGAGCTGATGCGCAGCCTGCTCCTGGCCTCCTCGACCAGCCTGCTCGCCGCGACCGCCCCTGCGCTCGCCCAGGCCCCCGCAGGGGCGCAGGCCGAGGCGGCGCGCGCCGCCGGTGACGACGGCGACCGGACTAGATGAAAC
>CALMGB010000414.1 GCA_937863535.1 uncultured Caulobacteraceae bacterium | reverse complement strand
GCCTCCCGCTGCGCATGCAGGCTGTTGAACGACTGCTCCAGCCCCTCCTCGCTGGACTTGCGGGTGTAGATCGCACAGCGCAGGCGCCCGGGATCGGCGTCCTTTCTGGACCGCCTCACGCTCGCTGCTCCGGACGCAGGCCGAAGAAGCGAGGCCCGTTCCAGCGCACTCCGGTAATCTTGCGGGCGACCTCAGAAAGGCTGCCGAACGCCCGGCCATCCAGCCGGAAGCCCTGGTCGAGCACCTCCACCTCGTAGGTCTTTCCCTGCCAAACGCGGACCAGCCGCTCTCTGGTCTGCCGCCCGGGCGCCTTGGGCAGGCTGGTGTTCTTCAGGAGCGCGCGGCGGGTCTCCGCATCCAGGCCGCCCAAGACGTCAGCCTGCATGCGCCAGGCGAGCAGCCGTCGCAGATGCTCGCCCGATCGCAACGGCGGCACCGGCGGGCCGTAGCGCGCCCGCCACTCCGCGCGCAGGGCCTCCACCTTGAGGTGGGTCAGCGCCCTGACCGCCTCGGGAACCTCTGCCGCGCTCGAGGGATCACGCCCCGTTCGAGGATTATTATTACGCAGGCGAGCGCGCGTGTTGTAGTCGGGAAGGGCTCGCTTCGTGAGTAGGCAGTCTGCAACATCCGTCATGGCGTTCCCTCGGCCGTGGCGGCCGGGTATGCCGCCACCGAGGAGAGCCCGGACGCGGCCGAGCTCGCGAACACAGGCGCTCAGTCGTCCGCCTCAGTCCCGTCCTGGTCGAAGACGCCGGTCCAGACTGGCCAATATTGTCGCACCCTGGGGCTTGCTGACCCCTCAGCACGCGTGCTTCAATCATCGCTGCTAATCCCTGCCGCCAGGGATCTTTGGCGGATTTTCTACAGCTGCCGGAGGCAGACGCCTCGGTTTTCTCAGGCTATACAATAATTTAGTCCGGGGGAGCGAACCCGAAAAGCCTTGCAGTAACAGCGATCTCGCTAAGCCGGAACTGCGATCCGACTCCACGACATCAGGGATCGCCGATCGTAGAACGGCTACGCCAAATGCGGTCGCCGATAGGCTGCAGGCGCGAATAAAGCTGCAACCCGCCTCTTCCACTGGTCTCATTGTTCCGTTTACGTTCACGGCATGAGCCAAGCGACATGCACATCGAGCAGCGCGCCCCGAGCGATCTGCGGCCCTACACGCGCAACGCCCGCACCCATTCCAAGAAGCAGGTGAAGCAGATCGCCGACAGCATCCGCCGCTTCGGCTTCACCAATCCGGTGCTGGTCAGCGATGCGGGCGAGATCATCGCCGGCCATGGCCGCGTGGAAGCCGCCAAACTGCTCGATCTCACCACCGTCCCGACCCTGCGCCTCTCCCACCTCACTGATGGGGAGCGGCGCGCCTACGTCCTGGCCGACAACAAGCTAGCCCTCAACGCCGGCTGGGATCAGGAGGTGCTGGCGATCGAGCTGCAGGCGCTCATCGATCTCGAGTTCGATGTCTCTCTGACCGGCTTCTCGACCACCGAGGTCGACCTAACGCTCGACACGGCGCGAGAGAGCAGCCCGGGCGGCCGCGACGCCAGCGCCGACAACACTCCCGCCCTGCAAACCGACCCGGTTTGCCGGCCCGGAGGGCTCTGGACGCTAGGTCGACATCGTCTCATCTGCGGCGACGCTCGCGACACCGCCACCTACGAGACGCTGATGCAGGGCGGACGCGCGGATCTGATCTTCACCGACCCGCCCTACAACGTGCCCATAGACAGTCACGTCTGCGGCTCCGGCGCCGTGCGCCACCGCGAGTTCGCCATGGCGACCGGCGAGATGTCGGAGCAGGCGTTCACAACCTTCCTGACCGACAGCCTCGGCGCAATGGCCGCCGTCGCGCGCGACGGCGCCATCGCCTTCGTCTGCATGGACTGGCGACACATGGGCGAGCTCCTGGCCGCAGGACGTCAGGTCTTCCGCGAGCTGAAGAACCTGTGCGTCTGGAACAAGAGCAACGCCGGCATGGGCGCCTTCTACCGGTCCAAGCACGAGCTGGTGTTCGCCTTTAAGGTCGGCGAGGGAGCCCACACCAACACCTTCGGCCTGGGCGAAGGCGGACGCCATCGGTCCAACGTCTGGGACTATCCTGGCATCTCCAGCGTCTCGGCGACCCGCTCGGAGGAGCTTGCCATGCACCCGACCGTCAAGCCGGCGGCCCTGGTGGCCGACGCCATCCGGGACTGCTCTCGCCGGGGTGAAGTCGTGCTGGACGGCTTCGGCGGGTCAGGAACCACCTTGGTCGCCGCGGAGATGACCGGACGATCGGCCCGGCTGATCGAGTACGACCCCCTCTACTGCGACGTCATCCTGCGTCGCTACACCGGCCTGACCGGCAAGGTCGCGAAGCTGGCCTCGACGGGCGAGGCCTTCGACGCCCTGGAAGTCGCGCGGTGCGAAAAGGCGCCGGCATGAGCGGACACCCTCCCCGCGCAACCAGCCAAGGCGTCGGCTACAAGCGACCGCCCAAGGAGCACCAGTTCAAGAAAGGCGCCTCAGGCAATCCGAAGGGTCGCCCGGCTACCAACAAGCCGAAGCGGACGGCCGCCAACATCCAGTTGGACCAGATGGTCCTGGAGGAGGCGCTGCGCCCCATCCAGGTGCGTGAGAATGACAAGCTGATCGAGCTGCCGATGATCCAGGCCGTCGTCCGCAGCCTGGGCGTCTCGGCCGTCAAAGGCCACCATCCTTCGCAGCTAGCGCTGGCCGCCATGGTCAAGGCCGCTCAAACTCAGCAGTTCGAGGAGCTCCTCGAGGCCTTCTCCGCGGCCACGGCCCAACCAACGAAACCGAGAAGGCGGAATGGGACAGGATGCTGTCGCACGCCAGCAGATGCTGGACGAGATCTCCGAGTTCCGAAAGCTGGCCGAGGAGGGCGGTCGAGGCGGCTTGATCGCCGACGACATCGCCCAAAACCTGAAGATCGTAGAAATCATCCATGCGAGCGTGCCGGACGAGGAGACTCGCCGACGCCGGGCTTCGATCTGGAGCGCTGGCGCGAAAGTCAGCCTGGCCATGCCCATCTAACTTCAGTCGAAAAGGAACACCGTAGGCGAGGAAAACCTCCGAGCTAATGGCGGCGGGCGTCGGCCAGGATGCAGAAAGAGATTGATGAGCGACGATCCACTGGCGATCGAGCGCAGGTGGAGCGACACCGTTAGCGCTCAAGCCCGGCCTCCCGGGCTCGCCTCAGTACGGGGCCGCCGAGCTCCGTGACGCCGGAGGCTCGCCTTGAAGATCACCCCCACCCAGCAGGACCTGCTCGCCAAAGCCGCGGCGAGATCGGAGGGCCTGATCACTGACCCTATGACTACGTCCGTTCGCAAGGCCCTGCTCGCACGCGGGCTGGCGACGGTGGATGATGGCGCTCTGCGGATCACCGACGCGGCGAGGGCGACGGTGCTCTGCACCACCGAGCACCAGACCGCAGCTGAAACACCGCGAATCGGGATTGAACCGCCCGCAGGCAAGCTCGCTGTGATCGCCGACCTGCTACGCCGTCCCGGCGGCGCAAGCCTGGTCGAGCTTCAGAAGGCGACAGGATGGCAGCCTCACTCCGTCCGCGGCGCACTCGCCGGAGCGCTGAAGAAGCGTTTCCGGCTCAACATCCAGTCTCAGCAGACTGAGTCTGGCCGCAGCTACAGCATTGCGACACTGCAGAACGCCCCACCCACACCGGACGAGCGGGCCTGACCGATGAGAGCGACTGGACATCCTGTCCCGAAGCGAAAGCCAACGCGTGCGTTAGCGGTGTACGCCAGCGCCGCCGCGCGCGTCCTTACACCGCCGTCTCGTGTTCGGCGTCCCTCAGCCGTATCGTCGATACCTCAGATGAGCGCCGCTACGAACGGCAGTCAAAGCTACGGTTTCCTCTGGGAAGCTTACGCCAAGGACGCCTATTTCGCCGAGAAATGCGAGCGTACGCGCAGCGATTACCTGAAGGTCAGAACGTGGCTCGGCGAGGCGGCCTGGACCATGAACCCGGCGTCTCTGACCAGCGAAGAGGTGCTCGCACTCCGCGACAAGGCTTTCGCCGAGAAGGGTCGACGCTTCGCCAACTACGTCATCCAGGTCCTCCGGCTGACGATGGAGTGGGGCCGACCGCGAGGCTGGCTGAGAGGCAATCCGGAGGGCAATCCCGCCATGTCGATCCGGCTGCTGCCCCGGCCCAAGGGCGCGCGGACGGTGAACCGCGCCTGGAAGGACGCCGAGGTTCGCGCCTTTCTCCATCACGCGCCGCCGACGGTGAGACTGGCCTTCGCCCTGGGCCTCTTCGCCGGCATGCGGGAGGGCGACGTCGTCTCGGCCGAGTGGGTGTCCTACGATGGCGCGACGCTGGAGTGGCGCTCGCGCAAGAACTGCGAGCCCAACGCCATACCCGTCTCAGGCGCCCTAAAGGCGCTGCTCGAAACCGCCTGGCGAGCGCGTCATTCCACGCACATCTGCCTAAACAGCCTCGGACGTCCATGGAAGAACCAGAGCAGCTTGCGCGCCGCCTTCTTCCGCACGGTCAACCGCCTGCAGGCTGAGGGACTGCTCGGCCCGGGAACGACCTTCCACGGCCTGCGTCACACGGTTGGAGCCTTCGGCCGCAACTCCGGAGCCAGCGACTTCCACGTCGCCGCCGCGCTCGGCGACCGCTCCATCGCCATGGCCGCCCTCTACGGCGCCAACGCTGACCGCCGCGCCGGCCAGTTCAAGATCATGAGCGCCCTGCAGGAGCACTTCTCGGCAGAGCCGGTCTGACGCGGTCCGCCTCTGTGTGCCGTCGCAAAGTCCCTGCACCTGCACTTGTCGAGTGAGTTGAGAAACCGCTTCTCTCGGCTCCACCAGAATATTAAGAAACGTTCGCAAGTTCAAACGCTTAGCGTACAGTCCTGCGCATCGAGCAGCCCTTGCCCACGCTTTGCTACACAGGGCTGCTACACATGAGCCATTATCCCTACCTCGTCCTGCGAGGCGCGACCTATCATTTCCGCGTCCGCACGCCGCTGCTCTGGCGGCCCCTGGTGGGACGCCATGAGCTCTCCCGCTCGCTGAAAACCGGCGTCGTGGTTGAGGCGAGACGTCGCAGTGTGCGGATGCTCAGCTTGACCGACGCGCTCTGGAGCGCTCTCCACCCCGCCATGACGCCGGCGGAAGCAAAGGCCCTGGTCGATCGGTGGCTGACGGCCAGGCTGGAGGAGGACGCGGACATCCGCGACCTGCCGCAGCGCCCGGTGCACGACAGCGTGATGTTCCGCCGCACCGAGCCCGGACAGCCCGATGAGGTGGTGGAGACCCTGACCCGAGGCGCAGATGCGCGAGCGCTTCTTCCGCTACTACGCCGATCCTACCGTCCTGCCCGAGGGCGCCGACTTCGGCCACAAGCTCGGGCCACAGGCCATCGCGCGCCGCAACTTCTCCAAGCTGACCGAGGCCGCCGAGACCAACCGTCGCACCAACGAGGACGCGATCGCCCGCCCTGCCCTGCTGGCTTGGCTGGAAGCCTGCAGCGTCCCCGCCGACGAGCGGGCGCCGGATTTCAGGGCCGGCGTCCGCTTCATGCTGAGCGCCCTGGCGGAGCTGCAACAGGCCACCGCGGCGCGGGACGAGGCGCACTGGCGGCGCTGGGGAGG
>CALMGB010000413.1 GCA_937863535.1 uncultured Caulobacteraceae bacterium | reverse complement strand
GCGGGGGCGGGGGGTTGCCGGGGGGGGGCGGGGGACTTGGCCGGGGCTTGCGTAAGTGGGACGGCCGCGGGGGCGAGGCTCAGGCGGCTACGCCTGTCAGCCGCCCGGCGAGGGGCGGTCGCCGGGGAGGGGATCGAAGCCTTGTCGAGCGCGATCGCCTCAGCCGGCGTATCGAAAGCCGTAATAGTAAGGCAGCGCCCGAACGGTGAATTCGTTCGACGGAAGGCCACGCGCAGGCATGGTCGTGCTCCGAGGGGGGCGCAGGGCGGAGTTGCCGGGACGGTTTTTCCCAGAAGAGGGCGGGGAAGTCAAGGTTGCCGGTGAGGCGGCGGGCTTCATGGCATCCGCCCCCAGGAATCAGCCCCAGGGCGAGCGGGACGGCGAGGTGTAGGAGAAACGCTACTTGTACTTGTGATGCTATTCTGCAGATGAACCCTCTGCCTGCGGCGGAAGCCATGCAGAGGTTCGAGTGGTGCTTCACCCGCGGCTAGCTACATTCGGAAGGTGTCGCAGAGGCGGCTCCGCAGTAGGGAGTATCTGCGGCGTGCCGCCCCGTTCTTTACGGCGATGGCCAGAGCCTTCCGCCGCCCGGTGAGCACCACGAGCTGCTTACCCCGCGTCATGCCAGTGTAAAGTAGATTGCGAGCCAGCATGGTATAGTGCTGAGTGGTGAGAGGAATGACCACGACGGGGTACTCCGAGCCCCGGCTTTGTGAATAGTCGTGGCATAAGCCAGAAACAACTCATCAAGCACCGAAGCGGTAGCTGACCTCTCGAAGCTCCCGCCCAGTACCAATCTGAGACACCTGCGAACCCGTTTCTAATTTTGGTTGTCAGATTTGTAATCAGAAGGTCGGGGGTTCGAATCCCTTTGTCGGCGCCATAGGCTGCATGAGATTAGACACGACGCCTCCTGATCTTCTGGCGCACATGTGGGCGACGTCCTGAAGGCTCAAGGGGCTACACGATGAACGATCCTGTCCTCGAGAGCGCAGCCCACGTTGTCCAACTCGCCCTGACGCCGGTATTCCTGCTGTCTGGCGTCGCGGCGCTGGTGAACGTCTTCTCGACCCGTCTGGGCCGCGTCTCGGATCAGGCGGACAAGCTCGCCGAGCAGGATTTGGACACGCCTGGTCATCACCTGAAGCTCGAGCTTTTGCGCTGGAGGTCGCGAGCGCTGGACTGGGCGGTCGTTCTAGCCGCCCTGGCGGGGGCGTCGACCTGCGGCGCGGCCCTGGCCCTGTTCCTCGGTGCGGTCCGTGGCTCCGCCGGGGCCAGCCTGCTGTTCTACCTGTTCGGAGGCGCTATCGTGCTTACCGTCGCCGCCCTGACCGCCTTCGTGCTGGAAATGCTCCTGGCGGCTCGCGGGGTAAGGCGCCTGCTGGACCACAGCCGCAGCCGGACGCTCCCACGGACCGCCCCCGCACCGGAAGCTATCAGCACCGGCCAGGGCGGAAACCCCTAGCCGATAGAACAGTTTGGATCCATGCCGTGTCAGCTGCCCCACAGCTGGCGCAGTATAGCCGGAGACCGGCCATGAACAGACGTGACGTCTTGATGGCCAGCCTTGGGGCTGGCGCCGGTGCAGCGCTCGCCTCGCGCGCCGCCTGGGCGCAGGAGGCCATGCGCCCGGTGACCGCCGGCAGTCCTGGCGCGAAGGCTGACCCCTACTCGCAAATCTAAATCGTCCACAGGACGTCCGACTTCTTTGGCGTGGCCACTATCTCGACTACAGCCCGAGCGCTACATCAACCTGCTCTGAGCAGTCGTCCGGCGGGTTCAGCGGGAGAGCGAATGAGCGTTCTTCCGCCGCACCTCTGCTCCGGCGCCAGGAATGCGTAGACGATGCCGCTAACACCGAGGCTCGCCGGCTCGCTCCTGACCGAAGACGAGGACACTGGCGCTCCCCCTCAGGTCAGCGCGAGGTCGATGCGCTGGCTCTGGCCGGTGCTCGTCCTGCTCGCCATCGGGGCGGTCGGCCTGGTCCTGGTCCTGATGGACGCGATCGCGCATGGCGGCGCCTTCAGGCTCGACGACGAGCTGCTCGTCGCCCTTCGCCGTCCGGGCCATCTGGATCAGCCTGTCGGCCCCGCCTGGCTGCTCCAGTCCGCCACCGATCTCAGCGCGCTCGGCGGCTTCACGCTCCAGTGGCTGCTGGGCGGCGCCAGCCTCCTCTTCCTCCTGCAGATAGGCAGGCGGGCGGAGGCGGCCTGGCTCGCCGCCTCCATCGTCGGCGCGTCGGCGTTGAACGCCGGTCTGAAGTCGATCCTGCACAGGCCCCGACCCGAGCTCGTGCCTCACCTGGCCGCGGTCTCGAACGCGAGCTTCCCCAGCGGCCACGCCATGATTTCGGCGGCGATCTATCTGACCATCGCCGCGATGCTTTCCGAGACGCAGCCCAGGCGCTCCGCCCGCATCTTCCTGATGGCGTTCGCCGGCGTGCTGGTGCTCCTGATCGGGTGCAGCCGCATCTATCTTGGCGTGCACTGGCCGTCGGACGTGCTGTCGGGATGGTGTCTGGGATCGGTGTGGGCGCTGGTCGTCTTCGTCGTCAATCGCACTCTCAGAACACGCGTCCGGACCGCAGTTGGACCGCGAGCCGGTCACGCCTAGCCAGGTCCCCCCGCCACAGCCGCGCATCGGCGCGCTTGCGTCAACACCGAAGTCTGTAGTCTGGAAGTCCACCGACAGCGACGCTGCGCAGGCGTTCCTTGGGCGTGGCAGGCGGCTGCCAGGTGCGGAGAGCTCGAGACTTGAAACAACCAATCCTGATCGGCGCCCGGGTGGCGCTGGCTTTCTGCGCCCTGCTAACCGCCTGGGGCGCGTTCTCGCCCGCGGGCGCTGTGCATCCACATCTCTTCCCGTGGGACAAGGCCGAGCACTTCAGCGCCTTCTTCGCCCTGACCGCCTGCGCGCTGGCGGCCTTTCCCAGGGTGAAGATCGTCTGGATCGCCGCGGCGCTCAGCGGCTGCGGCGCCCTTGTGGAGCTGATCCAGGGGCTGCCCTTCGTGCACCGGGACATGGACGTCAAGGACTGGGTGGCCGACACCGTGGCGATCCTGGCGGTCGTCGGCGTCGTGATCGTCGCGCGCGTTCGGCGCGAGCTGATCTAGCCGGGGCGGCCGGGAGCGGCGGAGCGCACGAGGGCCGCCCGTTCGTCCTGGCCGAGGGGCCGCCAGCGGCCTTCGGGCAGGTCCGCCAGCTGCAGGGGCCCGATACCCACCCGAAGCAGGTCGATGACCTCGAGCCCAACCATTTCGCACATGCGCCGGATCTGGCGGTTGCGGCCCTCCCACAGGGTGAAGTCCAGCGTCTGGTCGGCGACGAGGCTGACGCGAGCCGGCTTCAGCTCGCGCCCATCGAGGCGAAGACCGTGACGGAGCTGGGCGATCTTGCGGTCGTTCAGCGCGCCGGAGACCCGCACCCGGTACTGCTTGTCCAGCCCGGAGTCAGGGCCGATCACCGCCTTGGCCAGCACGCCGTCCTGCGACAGCAGCAGCAGGCCGCGGGAGTCCATGTCCAGCCGCCCCAGCGGCGCCAGCCGTTCGGTGGCCGAGACCGCCGCCCCCGTCCCGCCCCAGAGATTCGCAAGGGTGAGCAGGCGGGCGGCGGGAACCTGGCGGCCCTCGGGCTGGGCGGACACGATCCCGACCGGCTTGTTGACGAGCACGCTGATCGGGGCGGCGTCGGGGCCGGAGGCGGCGTCCTCAAGGGTCAGGGTTTCGCCGGGTGCGATCTTGCGGCCGGGATCGTCCACCCGCGCGCCATCGATCCGCAGGCGTCCCGCCGCGATCAGGGCTTCCGCCTCGCGCCTGGAGCACACACCCGCCTGCGCCAGCCACCGGTTGACCCGCTGGGGTTCGGCCTCCGTATAAACCCGCGTCCAGGCTATGATTGCACGAGGCCCGTCACGACCTCTCCCACGCCACGCGGATCAAATTCGTAAGATGGTCGTCGAGCGCGTCGGGGCTCGGGAGGTTCAACGCTGCGGTCAGCCGCTCTGACCAGCCCTCGTGGCTGGCCAAGACCAGTCGCGCGTCGGCTTCGTGCGGGATGGCCAGACCCAGGCGCAAGCCCCCCGCTTTCAGCGGCCGGACGGCGGCGAACTGGTAGCGGCGCGAGAAGGCCGTGTAGCCCTTGCGCCGTCCGACCACCACGCCCTCCAGCCCCATCGCCGCCGCCGCCACGGCCTGGAAGACGGCGCGCGGCCTCTGTTCGGCCCAGAGAGGATCGGCCTCCGACGGAGCGTGCGCAGTCGGCGCTGGAAAGGCTTCGGCGAGCACGGTGGCGGCGCGGTTCTGGCCCAGGCCGTGGACGGTCTTCATCCAGGTCAGCCGGGCGCGGGGCTTGGTCTCGGGGCATGTGCGGGCGATCTCCACCCAGGCCTCCAGGGTGCGCCCGGTGTCACGCTCCAGCCCCTCGCGCACGGAGGCGAACCACTTGCGCTGCTGGTCGGTAAGGGAGGAGGCGTCCCACTGCGGCATGTCGCGGTCCTTGCGCTCGCCTGCTAGGCGCCCGAAGCCTAGACGTCCGGCGCCCGGGCCGCCAAGGTCCTACGCATCGGCGTCCGTGCGCAGGGAGAAGCCAAAGATGAGTCTGGACGGCGAGTACGACCCCGACAACCTCTTCGCCCGCATCCTGAGGGGCGAGCTTCCGTGCGCCAAGGTCTATGAAGACGCAGACGTGTTCGCCTTCATGGACATCTTTCCCCAGTCTCGCGGCCACCTGCTGGTGATCAGCAAGGCCTCCCACGCCCGCAACCTGCTGGACGTGGAGCCCGCGGCGCTGGCGACGCTGATCGCCGGCGTGCAGCGCCTGGCGCGGGCGGCGCGGGCGGCGCTGAAGCCGGACGGGCTGATGGTCAGCCAGTTCAACGGCGCGCCCGCGGGCCAGACGGTCTTCCACCTGCACTTCCACATCATCCCCCGCTACGGGCACGAGCCGCTGCCGGGCCACGCCGAAGGCGGACCGGCGAACGCCGACGAGCTCGCGGCGCTGGCCAAGACGATCGCCGCCGAGGTGAGCTGAGCGGCGCGGCCACCGGAGCTTCACCCGCGCGAACAGCATGAGCGAGGTTGGGTCGGATCAGCATGCATTCGTGGCGCTCCCGATCCGGTCGGAGAGAGCGGCGGCCATATCGGCGAACACCTGCGCCCAGTCGCCCCGGGTCTGTTGGCGGAAGAGGCGCACGCTGGGATACCACGGACTGTCGCAGCGGCCTTCCAGCCACCGCCAGTCGGGGACGGTGTTGATGGCCAGCCAGGTCGGAACGCCCAGGGCGCCGGCCAGGTGCACGGCGGCGGTGTCACAGGTGACCAGCAGGTCCAGGTTGGCCATCACCGCTGCGGTCTCGGCGAAGTCGCCGTCCAGGTAGTCGGGGCCGAGGTCCAGCACCTCGAAGGGTGCGGACGCGAGCTGCTCAAGTCCGTCGCCCTTCTGCAGGCTGATCAGGCTCACACCGGGCCGGGCCAGGGCTGCGAAGGCGTCCAGCGAGATGGAGCGGCCCTGCTCCACCTCCGAGGTCACGTTGCCGCTCCAGACGATGCCGATGCGCAGGGCAGCCTGGAGGTTCAATGCCGAGCGCCAGGCCGCCGCCAGCGCTGGGTCGGCGGACAGATAGGGCGTCGACCCTGGCAGGTCGTCCAGGCTGCGGGCGAACAGGCGCGGCAGGCTGAACAGGGGAAGGCGGCAGGCTGCCTCGGGCGGCGCTTCGCCGTCGGTGACGAAGGCGGCCACGCCCGGGGCGTGTTCCAGCAGCCGCCTCAGCGGCGCGCGGGCCTGCAGCACCACCCGGCCGCCTCGCGCCGCCACCTGGGGCAGGAAGCGCACGCACTGCAGCGCGTCTCCGAAACCCTGCTCGGCGTGGATCAGGATCGAAGCCCCGCCAAGCTCCGACCCGTTCCAGAGGGGTTGGCGGAACTGCGCCTCGTCACGCAGGCGCCCAGGCCGTTTCAGCCGCCACTCGTACTGGTCGAAGCCGGCGGCGTAGTCGCCGCGCTGCAGCTTGACTAGGGCCTGGTTCCAGTGGGCGTCGGCCAGCCCCGGGTCCAGCGCCAGGGCCCGTTCATACGCGGCTTCCGCCTCCTGCGTGCGGTTTTCGCGGAACAGGGCCACGCCGAGGTTGCACCAGCCGCCGGCCATTTGCGGGCGCAGTTCCACCGCCCGCCGGTAGGCGATCTCCGCCTGGTCGTGCTCGCGCTGGCCGACCAGGACGTTGCCGAGCGTGGACCACGCCTCCGCCAGCTCGGGGTCGAGCTCCAGCGCCCGCAGGCAGGCCGCCTGCGCCTCCGCATAGCGCTTCAGGTCGCACAGGCACTGGCCGAGGTTGCTGTAGAGCGAAGCCACCTCCGGCCACCGCGCGACGGCCTCCTCGAAGGCCTGCACCGCTTCGGGAATCCGTCCGCGCGCCAAGAGCGCCAGGCCGAGGTTCGAGCGGGCGGCGAGCAGGCCGGGGTCGACGGCGATGGCGGCCAGGTGGCTCAGGATCGCCCGATCGAGCAGGGGCAGCACGCCGGTGTCGTGGCGCGCGCGCGCCCACTCCTGCAGCGCGCTGCCGAGGTTGGTGTGCAGGCTGGCGACCCTGGGATCGAGCGCAATGGCGGCCTCGTAGATCGGGACCGCCTCGGCGTGGCGGCCGAGTTCGGCCAGCATCAGGGCGTGGTTCTGCAGCACCTGCGGATCGTGGGGCTTCAGCCGGGCGGCATCGGCGTAGTGGGCCAGCGCCAGGTCACCTCGGCCCAGCGCTTTTTGGGTGGCGGCGAGGTTGGCGTGGGCGTCGGCATGGCCCGGAGCCAGGCCCAAGGCGCGGCCATAGGCGGCCTCGGCCGCGGGCAGGCGAAGCTGGCGCAGGCGCGCATTGCCCAGATTGTACCAGCCGTCCGCCCCGGCCGGCGCGCGCGGCAGCGCGGTGTCCCCCGCCCCCGCCCCCGGCGGGGGGGGGGCGGGGTGGGGTAGGGGGCGAGCGCGTCGTCGGCGCGCCCGAGGCGGGGCAGGGCGTTGGCGAGGTTGGACAGGTCGCTGGCGGTCCGCTCCAGGGCGAGCGCGCGGCGGGTGGGGGCCAGGCTGTCGGCGAAGCGGCCCTCCTGCTGGGCGATCAGGCCCAGCATGCGCCAGGGTTGAGCGACCTGCGGGCTGTACTTGGCGGCGGACTGGAAGCTGGCGACAGCCTCGGCGAAGCGACCTGCGCGGTGGTGCGCCAGGCCCTGTCCGATCAGGCCTTGCGCGGTAAGGCTGCGGGCGGGGGG
>CALMGB010000412.1 GCA_937863535.1 uncultured Caulobacteraceae bacterium | reverse complement strand
CCTTCTTCGACGCACATCACCCCGCTAGGGGGTCCCTGTTGCACGCAACTCCACAGCTTCCATGTTGCTTGTGGCTGGAAGTTGCCGTTCGGATCCTGCACGACGACCCACCTCAACGGAGCGGTTTGCGACGAGCTACAGCTCCGCGACGTGGAGCGCGAACAGGGGCGCGTCTTGGTGGCCCTTTAGTCAATTGGGCCGGGACGATGCGGCCTGGCTCGGACGTTATGGTGCTGGAAGGCGTGTGTTCGATCCTCCAGATCAGATGACGCATCGTCCAGAAGGATGAGAAGGCTGGAACGCAAGCTCTCGCCGCAACTTCGTGCTGCAGCCGCCTGAGTTGCGAATGGTCGCAAACCTTCACGTGTGCTCGACGGAGCCATCCATGATTACCGACCGCCGAAGCCTTCTCACCGCAGCTGCAGCGCTGGCCGCAATGCCAATCGCGGCTCAGGCGCAGTCGCGCATGGGACAAAATCCAATGTCCATGCCCATGCCTGACGTGTCAGGCGTGCATACCCATCGCCAATTCGCTACAGGCGTGATCGGTCCCGCCGAATTGTCGCTGGTGACAAGTCAGATCGCCGTCGATCGCGCCACCAAGGCGGACGCGAGGGAGTTTGCGGGGTTCGAATTGGCCGAAGCCATTGCGGTCACGACTGTCCTCAAGCAACTAGGAACGCCAGTGCCACCGATGGACGCCAAGGCGCAGGCGACGTTGGAAAAGATCAGATCGTCCTCAAACGGCGCCCAGTTCGACCAGGCTTACATTGACGCTCAATACGAGAACCACGTTTTCCTTCGTGACCTTGCCACCGCCTATCTCACCAACTCCTCCTCCGCGCCGGCGGACATGGCGGAGATGCAGGGCCGCCACTTGGCCACGCTCGCTCTGGCCACCTTTAAGGAGCATACGATGATCACGCAGCGCATCGCGAGCGAACTCAGAGCCTGACAGGGTTGGCGGGCCGATGACCGGAGGCCCGAATGGCAGTCGACGTCCTTGATCGCCTCCTGACGACATTGGCGGTCCGGCTACACGCCTTTTCCGTTTGCGAGATCCGGCAAGGACGAAGGCTCGCCTTTCCCGCCTTCGAGGCGGTCACGGTGCACTACGTTCTTAAGGGCGTAGGCGCTCTTCGCGTCGGAGAGGGTGCGTGGCTGCCATTCGGCCCGCGGAGCGCCATCATCGTACCCGCGCGCCAGTCCCACGTCCTTGGCGACGCCACGTCGATCGCAGAGGACGTGCAGGCTGAAGACCACTGCTCCCTGCTTGGGGATGGTCTGATCAGATTCACGACCGGCGAGGGTCAAGCCGAAATCCTGTTGGTGTGCGGCGCGATTTCGGCGTCGTACGGCGGCGGCCTCGGACTGTTCGGTCTTCTCCGCGAGCCCATGATCGAGGATGGTTCGATGCACCCCGTGCTCGGCTCCGCTTTCGAACTCATGCTCGCTGAAGTCGCGAGCCCGGGTCTAGGCACCCAAGCCATGACCGAGGCGCTGATGAAGCAGTGCTTGGTCACGCTGCTGCGTCAGCATCTCGTTCGCGACCGGGGCGGTTCATCCCTGTTCGAGGCGCTGCACCACCCTCGGCTCGCCCGCGCTGTCTTGGCTGTGATCGAGGCCCCGGCCACATCGCATACGGTCGACAGCTTGGCGTCGCACGCGGGAATGAGCCGTGCGTCGTTCGCAGAGCACTTCTCCCGAGCGTTTGGCCAAGGACCTATCGACTTTGTGCAGAAGGTCCGTCTGCGTGTCGGCGCACGACTGCTCACAACAACAGACCTGCCCCTCAAGGTCATAGCTGAGAGCGTCGGATATTCAGGCTCGGCACCGTTCAGCCGCGCGTTCCGATCCGCTTACGGAACCGACGCTACGACCTATCGTGCTGCCGGCGTCCACGACGAAAGAGAGCCTGAAGCAATCGAGACGCTGGTGCGCGGTCCGAACCCAACTGAAACGGGATGGCGAGCAGAATGAGCTAGGCGTCCAAATATCGCGTCCAACCGTCCATTAGCCTTGGCGCAGGGCGGCTGAGCCGTTCCCGAGCGTCTGGCTCTCAGGCATGGTCTGGTCGTAAAGCCGCTTCGACTCCAGAGGCGTAGACGCTGCCTACTCTTGAATCCCTTCGTGGAGACTTCCCGTTGCTGAACCAGCCCCCGCTCGCCCTGCGCTACGATCCCTCCGTCGAAGAGCCCGAGACGGACGAAGCAGAGACCGGACAGGCTCTTACCGAGACCATGCACAAGATCAGCGAGACGACGCTGGCCCACGGCGGCCACGCCATCCGCAGCGTACACGCCAAGAGCCACGGAATGCTGGAAGGCGAACTGGAGATCACCGAGGGCTTGCCGACCGTGCTGGCCCAGGGGCTGTTCGCCAAGCCGGGCCGTTATCCCGTGGTGATACGCTTCTCGACCCTGCCTGGCGATATTCTGGACGATAGCGTCTCAACGCCTCGCGGCCTCGCCGTGAAGATCATCGGCGTTGATGGGACCCGCCTGAACGGTTCGGAGGGCGACGTCACCCAGGATCTCGTGCTGGTGAACGGCCCGGCCTTCGGCACTCCCAACGCCAAGGCCTTCCTCGCCAACCTGAAGCTGCTGGCCGCGACCACGGACAAGATCGAAGGCGTGAAGAAGGTGATGTCCGCCGCCATGCGCGGGATGCAGCATCTGGTGGAAGCGACTACCGGTCACGACAACGCCACGGTCGCAACCTTGGGTGGCCAGCCCGAGACCCACATCCTGGGCGAGACCTTCTACAGCCAGGTCCCGCTGCTCTACGGCGACTACATCGCCAAAGTCGCGGTCGCGCCGGCCACGCCGGAGCTGAAGGCGCTGACCAAGGCGCCGCTGCAGGTGAACGGCGTCCCCAACGCACTTCGCGAGGCGGTGGTGGAGTTCTTCGCCCAAAACGGCGGCGTGTGGGAAGTCCAGGTGCAGCTCTGCACCGACTTGCACGACATGCCGGTGGAGAACGCCGCCAAAATCTGGGACGAGGACAAGAGCCCCTACATCCCCGTGGCCACCATCCGGGTCGAACCCCAGACAGCTTGGAGCGAGGCGCGTTCCGCCGCCGTCGACGACGGCATGTCGTTCAGCCCTTGGCACGGCCTGGCGGCGCACCGGCCGCTTGGCTCCATCATGCGCGTGCGCAAGCAAGCGTACGAGATGGGTAAGCGGTTCAGGGCGGAACATAACGGACGGATGATCGAGGAACCGCGGCAGGCGCCCTCCTTGCCGAGCTGAGGGGATAAACGCCGTAGATGCCGGCCCAGTGCGGCTGGTGACCTCTAGGAGCGCGCTGGATCACACTTCATGGTCGACTGGACGCACAGCGGTTAAGCTGCTTTGAGCAGTACGGCGCGCGCGATCAGCTGAATTGGACCGGCTCCAGAGAGTGACATTACTGAGGTAGACCGCTCGTACGGACAGTCGGCGGCTTGTCTAAGGTGGATTCAGGTCTGTCTCACGCCGCCAGTCTGATGTCCTGCTGAGCCCTTCCGTAGGCCTCGTCATTGGTATTGCCGCCATGCGCCGAGTGGGGTTTGGCGTTGTTGTGATAGTTTATCCAGCGGTCGAGCCCAGCCCGCAACTCCGAGGCGGTCTCGTCGGCTAAGACAATGAAAATCAAGACGCTCCCGTCTCCGCTTTTCTCGATACTCAGTCCGGCCATCTGGTCTAGGAAACGAAAGTTGGCGCTTTCTGGACCACACATGATCTTGGGTCCGAGCCTCAGTTGCCTCAGTTGCCGCCGTTGCACCAGCTGTAGCGGCGCAGTGGTGGGCCACCTCCGTATGGTGACGTCCTAACCCGCAGAAGCCATGCGAGCCGAAGTAGCGGCGCAATCAAATTATGCCTATTGCCAGTTGTCACACACAGCGTATTTACGCCTATTTTAGAAGACTTCGTCAGACGTTACTGCTTCAGCCGCAAGCCACATCTCTGATTTCAAGTCGAGGGTTTTGGATTGTCGTGGCCACGCCGATGCTTGGGAGAGAAGCGAAACCGGTATGCGGTCATCCGCTCAGCCCAGTCCAACTTCAGCCTCACCGACGGCAAGTTGACCCCGTCAGATGGGAGCAAGCGCCCGAAATGCAGCGGCAAACGTCGGCTCGTGCATCGGTTTGGCGAGCACCCTCGCGGGGTGCTCACAGGGCATGCAGTCTTCTGGTGTCGCCGTAATGAAGATCACCGGTACCGGCCCCATCTCTCGCTGGATGATTTCGACCGCCCGGGGACCGGTTCCAATGCGCAGACGGACGTCAGAGGTAATCAGCTCTGGCCGCCAAAGCCGTGCCTGCTCCACCGCCTCGGATTCCGTCTCGGCGAACGCGAACGAGGTTGCACCAAGGGCCTGCAAGCACCCCTGTAGGTCCGTGGCCATTAACACTTCGTCTTCGATAATCAGCACGCGGCACATCTGCGGTTCCTACTTAACCGTCCAACCCCGCCGCGCATCAAAAAGGTCCACCTGCTCTTCTCTTTACGGTCAAGTGTGACCTGGGCGCCTCCCATTGTGGTCACGCGATATCTCATGACGTCACTTACACCTTCCATGACAGCATGTAGATTTGCTCACCTTCCTGATGCGCTTGACACGTCCGGATCGAGCAGGGCGGTAGGCACCGTCTTGCGCCACGTATTCAGCACGTGTGCAAAAGCCAGATCGTCAGCCACGACGAGCGCCGCCTCTAAGGAGGCTAACCTGCGCTCTCAGGTTTTATAAGGTGGATCATAAGCTCGCGACAGTGACGTCGACGATGAACTGACGGCGAGGTTGGCGGGGCGCATACTGCACCCTGCCAACTCGCTTCATAGCCTTTGGCCTCGCCTGACCGGCCATAGGCTTGCCGGTCGCGCCGGCGACATGTCCGCCCTCGGGGGAACGGAGGTAGGCTCAACGTGGGCTGCCGGGCCGCCGGCTGAGCGGATTGACACCACAGACTCAGGTGAGCGTCCAAATGAGCTCCGTTGCTTGCCTCAGGATTTGTATCGCCTTGCCAATCTAAGCGTCCTCCCGTGGCGTTAAGCAGGACGTGGCTTCGGCTCGGAGCGGCGGATGGCGCCCAGCAAGCGCCACTGACACACCCCGAGGCGTCTAGCGATGCGCGGCTCAGGTGCGAGTACGATCCGCAGCCGAGCCGCTACCCGAAACGATCGTAGTGGGGATCGTCCGCTTGCGAAGGCCGAGCAACCCGAGGAGACCCAGCAGACCCAGCCAGCCGAGGTCAAAGCCGTGCTTCTCGGTCGTCGTCGTGGTCGCCGTCTGGCCCGCGCTGTCCGTCGAGGGCGCGGTCGCCGCCATGGTCGTCGTGGAAACGCTGTTGTCGCCCGACGCGGTCATCGCTGGGGAGGTCGGGCTGGTGTTCCCACTGGCCGCCGGAGCCGAACCGTCCGTACCCATCGTATTCTGGGCGCTGGCGAGCCCTGCGGAGCAAAAAAGGACTGCAACGCCCAGTCCGGCTCCTCGGATTACCGATGATTTCATGTAGTACCCCTTCGACCTCGCTCGCCAAGAAGGATGCTAACTTTCGAAAAGATAGGCGGCTGAGGTACCGCGCACACTAATCTATGTAAGTTTTCTCGCTTTTCGCTGCGATCAATCCTGCCCGCTGGCCCGGTACGGCAAGCGCCTCAACCCACGCGCCAGCCTTCATGCGTGCACCCCTGGCCCGTGTTGACCGCATGATGGCGTGCTGAACCGACTCGGCGGGTACGGCTCCGTTCAGCCGCTTGGAGCGTGCGGCATAGGCCAACGGCTAATGTATGACGGCCTCTTTTCTTTGACCCTTCACTAAGGCGAACTGCTACACCAGCGTCACCGCCGACTTCGGACCTCGGGCGTCGGTGGCTGAGGGCGCTTGCGCTTTCCCGCAACGGGAGCCCCTCGATGCCCAAGTACTTCTTCAACCTGGTCGACGGCCGGACGAGTCTCGATCGTGAAGGCTCGCAGATCGAGAGCCTTGAACAGGCAAGGCTTGAGGCTGTGGTGTACGCCGCCTCCATGCTCCGGGACCGTCCGGAGGAGGTCTGGGCAGGCGGCAACTGGCGGGTTGAAGTGTCCGACCACCATAAGAGATTGCTGTTCACGATCGTGGTGATGGCCCTGGAGGCGATCCGGACAGAAGATTAAGTCTGCTAGCCGTGCGCAGGCGCGCTGAGCTTAGTCCGCGTCGAGGTGCAGATAATCCGGCTTGAAACCGGACATCTTGGCGAGCTTCGCCTCGTCATTGATCGTCAGGACACCGCCTTGCAGACTGATTAGGTCTGAACCCCGCAACTCCTGCAACGTACGATTGACGTGGATGGACGACAGTCCAAGAAGGTCGCCGAGATCCTCCTGCGTAAGGGGAAATTCGTAGCTGCTCCCTTGGACCAGCCCGACCACTCTAAGGCGGGCGGCTAGCTCGCAGAACAGGTGACACATCGCCCGATCCGCTTGACGCTGGCCCATGTTCACGAGCCATTCCCGCATGATCCCTTCTTCGACCAGCGTCGCCCACCAGAGAGCGCGAGCTATACCGGGATGTCCGCTTGTCAGTTCCTCAATCGTAACGCGAGGTATCTCCACCACTGTCACCTTAGATAGCACGCCTATGCTGTGATCCATGCGCTTCAGGATCGCGACGTGAAGGTCGCAGAAATCGCCCGGCAGCAAGATGGACATGATCTGGCGACGGCCGTCCGCCAGCATCTTGTAGCGGAACGCCCAGCCTTTCAGTATCAGGTGGACGTTCTCGGGTCGATCGCCTTCAGAGATCAGGTCCACACCGGGCGAAGCTTCCCGATGGCGGGACATCACCTGCAGCAGCCGGGCCTTGTCACGTGCGTCCAGCGGGACGCCCCGGGTCAATTTGGCGATGAAGGGGTTGTCCACGGCGCATCCTGCTCTCCGGGCCTTATACCCGGCGGCCCCTGGGGCCAGCAACGGCGCCGGCGCCTCCGGTCCGAAGCTAACTTAGGTTAGGGCGCGTGGCGTGTTTCTCGGGATTCCGTAGCCCAGATAAGCGCAGATCCGTCGCCTCGCGCGCGGTCTAAGGAAGTCTCCATGCCCAAGAAGCAGACCACGCCGGCCGTCGACGGCATGAAGCTCGCCACCACAAGCGAGCACCAGCGGATGGAAGCCGCCCAGACGGCGCTGCCGGGCGGCTCGGTGCGCCAGGAAACGGCCAAGACGCTGGACCTCCGAAAGGACAGCTACGACCCGCTGCCCATGATGACGAGCAACCAGGGTCTGGGGATCAGCGACGACCAGAACAGCGCCAAGGCTGGCGTTCGCGGCCCGACCCTGCTGGAGGACTTCCACTTCCGCGAGAAGATGACCCACTTCGACCACGAGCGCATCCCCGAGCGTGTGGTCCACGCCCGCGGCGCGGCGGCGCACGGCGTGTTCGAGTGCTATGAGGACCTCTCGGACCTGACCATGGCCGACATGTTCTCGGCCAAGGGTAAGGCGACGCCCGTCTTCCTGCGCTTCTCGACGGTGACCGGCTCTCGCGGGTCAGCCGACACGGCTCGCGACCCGCGGGGCGTGTCGGTAAAGTTCTACACCGACCAGGGTGTTTGGGACTTCATCGGCAACAATATGCCGGTGTTCTTTATCCAGGACGCCATCAAGTTCCCCGACCTGGTCCATGCGGTGAAGCCCGAGGGCAACAACGAGATCCCCCAGGCGCAGTCGGCGCACGACACTTTCTGGGATTTCGTCTCCCTGACGCCCGAGAGCGCCCACATGCTGATGTGGCAGATGAGCGACCGGGCCATCCCGCGCAGCTACGCCACCATGCAGGGCTTCGGCGTCCACACCTTCCGGATGGTCAGCGCCGACGGCAAGTCGCGCTTCGTCAAGTTCCACTTTAAGCCCCTGAAGGGCGTCCACAGCCTGGTGTGGGACGAGGCGCAGAAGCTGGCGGGCAAGGATCCCGACTTCCACCGACGCGACCTGTTCGAGGCCATAGAGTGCGGCGACTTCCCCGAGTTCGAGATGGGCGTCCAGGTCGTGGAGGAGGAGGACGAGTTCAAGTTTGACTTCGACCTGCTGGACTCCACCAAGATCATCCCCGAAGAGCTCGTGCCGGTCCGCCCCATCGGCAAGCTGACCCTGAACCGCAACGTCGACAACTATTTCGCCGAGACGGAACAGGTGGCCTTCTGCCTCAGCCACGTGGTGCCGGGGATCGACTTCACCAACGACCCGCTGCTCCAGGGCCGCCTGATGAGCTACCTCGACACCCAGCTGCGCCGGGTCGGCCCGAACTTCGCCGAGCTGCCGATCAACCGGCCGATCAACGGAGTCAGCAACAACCAGCGCGACGGCTTCGCCCGCCACATGATCAACCGCGGCAAGGCGAACTACTTCCCCAACAGCCTGCCGGGCCCCGACGGGGTTCGCGGTTGTCCCATGCAGCAGCCGCAAGCCGCGGCCGCCTTCCGCAGCGTCGCCGAAAAGGTAGAGGGCTATAAGATCCGCGCTCGGAGCACGAGCTTCGACGACCACTTCTCCCAGGCCACCCTGTTCTGGAACAGCATGGCCGATTGGGAGAAGGACCACATCGTCGAGGCCTTCGCCTTCGAGCTGAACCAATGCGAGACGCTGGAGATCCGCATAGCGGCGATGGGTAATCTCCTCGTTCCCATAGCCGAGGAGCTCGCCAGCCGGGTAGCGGTGAAGCTCGGACTGGACGTGGCCAAGGTGAAGGCGATGACGCCTGAGCCAGCCTACATCGAGCGCGCCGAGCCTGCGACGACACCGCAAGGCGAACGCGGCGCCTCGTCCTCTCCGGCGCTCAGCATGGACAAGCCCGCCGACAGCATCAAGGGCCGCAAGATCGCAGTGCTCGCCAGTCCCGGCGTAGATGCCGACAAGCTGATGTCGCTCAAGGCGGCGCTGAACGCGGGCGGCGCCATCGTGCACCTGATCGCCGAACACGGCGGGGCGCTCGCTCTGTCGGACGGGTCGACGGCGATGGTCGACAAGCCCGCCCGCAACGCCGCCTCCGTCTTCTACGACGGCGTGTTCGTCGCCGGCGGGGCCGATCCTGCCAAGATGGCGTCCATGGGGCTGGTCAAGGCGTTCCTGGCCGAAGCCTTCAAGCACGGCAAGGCGATCGGCGCCGTGGCCGCGGCCGCCCAGGTGGTCAAGGCGGCGCACCTGCCTCAGGTCGCCGCAAACGGATCGCCTGAGCTCGGCGTGCTGATCGGCGACGACGTCGCAGCCGCCTTCATCGAGGCGCTCATGACCCCGCGCTTCCACAACCGTGACATCGACGCAGTCGCCTCCTGATCTCGCACAACAGGCGAGGGCTCGTCCGACGGGTGAGCCCTCGTCTCGATGGTTGGTGCGTCCGGCGCTCGTAAATGGTCCGGCTCAGCGCAGTCCTATCTGCGCCTGCTTCCTTACCGCGGAGAGCCCGTTTGAGCGGACCCTGCTCAATCAGTTTCGCGCAACTACGCCGGAGACCATGGCATGCCGATAATCCTTGTCCCTCGTCTAATAGCCTCGCTGCTATCCTGGGCTGTTCTGATTGCGGCCGTCTACCTCCTCTGGAGCTGGGGAGAGGGCCACGTCGTCATCGACGCGCATGGCGTACGTCACCATCTCCACGGCGCTGCGTGGCGGCTTTACACGGGCGCGGCGCTACTGGCCTGGAGCTTCCTTGGACGCTTCGTCGTCCTGATGTTCATTCCAGCAGGGCGGGACGAGCCGCATGAACAGCGCGCCGCCGGTCACATGGTGCAGTCGCCTGATGGATCGTCGCTGCGCGTGGAAACCTTCGGAGATCAAAAGGGGCCGACGATCATCCTGACCCACGGCTGGGGCCTCAACTCGACCGCGTGGTGGTATACCAAGAAGGCGCTGAGCAGCCGCTTTCGCTTGATCACGTGGGATCTTCCGGGCCTCGGCCGTTCTAAGCCGCCAGCCGACGGCAAGATCACGATCGACCGCTTCGCCGAGTCGCTTGGCGCGGTCATCCAGTTCGCGGGCGCCGGCCCCGTGATCCTGGTCGGCCACAGCATCGGCGGCATGACCACCCAGACCGTCTGGCGGGCCTGTACACAACAGGTGAAAGACAAGGTCGCGGGCGTCGTCCTGGTGGATACGACCTATCAGAACCCGATCGAGACCATGTGGCTGGCGCCGCTCTGGAGGGCGCTACGGTGGCCATTGATCGAACCGATGATGTGGCTGACGGTTGGCCTTTTCCCGCTGATGTGGCTTTCGAGCTGGCAGGGTTATCTCAGCGGGTCCAATCAGATCGTCATGCGCCTGACCGGCTTCGGCCGTTTCGCGACGCGTGGCCAGGTGGACTTCACCGCGCGCCTTGCCTGCAAGGGATCGCCCGGTGTGCAGGCCAAGGGCAACATGGCCATGTTCAGGTGGCGAGTCACCGAGGTGCTGCCGACCATCCCGGTGCCTATGGTCGTCCTCACAGGATCCAAGGACATCGTGACCCTGCCCAGCGCCAGTCGTACGATCGCGGACACCGTCTCCGACGCCCGGATCATGGAGATTAAAGGGTGTGGCCATATGGGATTTATGGAGCGCGCTGAGGCCTACAACCAAGAGATCGTCAAGTTTGCTGATGGTCTGCAAGGTCTAAGGAACAAGTGAGAAGAGACCGAGGTGGTGGGCGC
>CALMGB010000411.1:1549-11130 GCA_937863535.1 uncultured Caulobacteraceae bacterium | reverse complement strand
CCCCACCGGCCTCCCGACCCGGTCAGTTCCAGGGCCGCGGCCAGCACGCGCGCTTCGGCCGCGCCGGCCCAGTCGAGCGGCGCGTCATCCGTCCTTGCGACGGCTAGGCCAAGGGCGGCCGAAGCGGCGGGCTCCACGGGCAGGGCGGTTCCGGTCATGCCCCAACATAGCGCGGGCGGATCGGCGCCGCCACGCCACACGCCAAGGACTAGCGCCACGCCGCGCGCGTTCAGCTAGGATACAGGTCAGGGGCGCGACGCATGTGCGGCGCGGCGACCCTTGCGCCGCGGGAGACCGGTGATGTCAGGCACGAACTCGGGGGTGGCGCGCAACGCCCTGGTCATCATCGCGGCGATCCTGGGCGCCTACGCCCTGCACTGGCTGCGCGACATCCTCACGCCCCTGGCGCTGGCGATCTTCCTGCTGGCCATGGTCGACGGGCTGGCCCGGCTGCTGGCCCAGCGCGCGCCGTTCATCCCCGACGTGCTGGCCCTGCCCATCGCCCTGCTCGGCTCCGTCATTATCGCAGGCCTGGTGGTCTATGCCGTGGCGACCAACGCCGCGGGCTTCGCCCAGCAGCTGATCAACGACACGGCGAGACTCAACCAGATCATCGCCCGGGTCGCCAGCATCTTCGGGGTCAAGGTTCCGCCCACCCTCGCCCAGCTGATCAACCAGCTGAACCCGGTGCGCTACATGGGCGCGGTGGCGGGAGCGATGCAGAGCTTCGCGTCCGGCGCCATCTATGTGCTGGTCTATCTCGGCTTCCTGATCGCCTCGCGCCAGGGCTTCCAGAAGAAGGCCATGGCGCTGTTCCCCTCGCGGAACGAGCGCGACGGGGCGGCGGACGTCTTCTACCGCATCCGCGACTCCATCCAGCGCTATCTGTGGATACAGACCGTCACTGGACTGCTGATCGCCGGGCTGTCGGCGGCGGTGATGTACGCCGTGGGGCTGTCCAACGCGCTCTTCTGGGCCTTCCTGATCCTGGTGCTGAGCTTCGTGCCGGTGATCGGGGGCGCGATCGGCAGCACCCTGCCGCCCCTGTTCGCCCTGGTGCAGTTCCCCACCACCACCCGGGCCATCATCCTGTTCCTGGGCCTGCAGGCCATAGGCTTCGCAGTCGGCAACGTGATCCAGCCGCGCATGCAGCGCGACAGCCTGAACATCGACCCGGTCATGGTGCTGCTGAGCCTGGCGCTCTGGGGTGCGCTGTGGGGGCTGCCGGGGATGTTCCTGTCCACACCGCTGACGGTGACGGTGATCACGATCCTGGCCCAGTTCAACGGCTCCCGCTGGATCGCCATCCTGCTGTCCGGCGACGGGGCTCCGGAGGGCCGGCCGGAACCGCGGCCTGTCGGCCACCCGGCCCTGGCCCCGCCAGCGCACGCCTGAGGCCAGATTCGCCTCGCTCGCGCAGCGGGGCCCGACCGCTTTCCACGGCCAAGCTGGCTCACGGATACGTGACAGCGATTTTGTCGCAGTCGCCCCTGTCGTTCTAGGATCCACCGTCCTATCTTCCTCTCACGCCGGAAGGTCCCCCCACCGTCCGGCATGGCGCCCGCTCCCGTCCCCCAAGATGACGGGCGCCTTCGAAACGTTCCGCTCGACTTCCCCCCGTCCCCCCCCCCCCCCCCCCCCCCCCCCCCGCGCGGGCCCCGGCGCTTCGTTTCAGGGGTCGCCCCACATGCCGCTTGGGTTGATCCCTCCCGCCCGCAGGTCCATTGTGGCGACCGCTCCCGGGTTGAAAGTTGCGCAGTCATGTACGACGACGAGATCGATATCTCATCCAGGGCTGAACTGCGGCAAATTTTTACCCAGCAGTTGGGCGTGGGCGGCCTGGATGAGGCGCAGGCGCGCTTCATCTCCCAAATCGTCGACGACCTGACCATCGACGAGCTTCCGGCCGTGCAGACGCGGGACCTCGCCGTCCTGCTCGCTCGCTTCTGGCGCTTCGCCGCGGAGGGCGGGGGCGTCCGCTTCCAGCTCAGCCATGCGCTGGGCGCCGATGCGCGGGACCTGGAATTGGAGGTGCTGGAGATCGTCCAGCCCGACGCGCCCTTCCTGGTGGACAGCGTCATGGGGGCGCTGTCGGCGGGCGGTCACGACGTGCGCGCCATGTTCCATCCCGTCGTGCCGCTGGCGCCCGGCGGCGAGCAGTCCCTGATCCTGGTGGTGCTCGGCCCCGTGGGCGAGGACCGGCGCGCCGTCCTGCTGGAGGAGGTCGGCCGCACGCTCCGCGACGTGCACGACGCCGTCGCCGACTTCCCCGCCCTCCGCGCCATGGCCGACCGCACGGCCGAGGACCTCGCCGTCTCCAACGCGCCGTTCGGCGCCTACGGCGCCCAGGAATATGGCGAATTCCTGCACTGGTTGACAGCGGACCGCTTCATCTTCCTGGGCGCGCGCGCCTATGAATATCCGCGTACGGCCGATGGCGGCTACGCGGCGGAGGAGCCGGTCTACAGCGCCGACCAGTCCCTGGGCGTGCTGCGCGACCAGAGCCGCCCGGTGCTGCGCCGGGCCAGCGAGCCGGCCCTGCTCACCTCCGAGCTCAGCCGGCGCCTTGAGGAGTCGCCGCCGGTCACGGTGGCCAAGTCGGCCCTGCGCTCGCGCGTGCACCGCCGCGTCGACATGGATTACATCGGGGTCAAGCGCTACGACGCGGGCGGCTGCGCCATCGGCGAGGTCCGCTTCGTGGGGCTGTTCACCGCCGAAGCCTACGAGGCCCCCGCCTCCAGCCTGCCGTTGGTGCGCCGCAAGATCGAGCACGTGCTGGCGAAGGCCGGCCACAATCCCAGCGCCCACACCGGCAAGCGGCTGCGCTACATCGTGGAGACCTATCCCCGCGACGAGCTGTTCCAGATCGGCGAGGACGAGCTCTACCGCATCGCCATGGGCGTCCTGCACCTCTACGACCGGCCGCGGGTGCGCCTGTTCGCCCGCACCGACAGCCTGCAGCGCTATGTCTCGGCCCTGCTGTTCATCCCGAGCGACCGCTACAGTTCCGACGTCCAGGCGAGGGCGGGGGAGATGCTGGCCCAGGCCTGGGGCGGCCATGTCTGGTGCGCCACGCCGACCCTGTCGGAGCCGCCGCTGGCGCGGGTCTGCTACACCCTGGCCATCCCGCCAGGCGGCCACGCCCGCCCTGACGAGCGCGAGCTGGAAGCGGCGATCGCCGAGTCGGTGCGAACCTGGTCCGACCGCTTCGAGGCGGCGGCCCGGGCCGGCGGCGTGGCGCCCGGCCTGGTGGGCGAGGTGCTGGCCCGCTACGCCGGCGGCTTCCCGGCCGGCTACCGCGACCAGTACGACGCGACGGAGGCCCTGGCCGACCTGTCGGTGATCGAGGGCATGGGGGAGGCGGACGATCTGCGCATCCGCGCCTTCCGCTGCGCCGGCGACGCCAAGACGCGCTTCCGCTTCAAGCTCTACCGCGCCGGCCAGGCCGCGCCGCTCGCCGACGTGCTTCCGGTGCTGGAGAACATGGGCCTGAAGGCGCTGGTGGAAGAGGGCTTTCCCGTCGCCCGCACCCTGGACGACGGCCACCAGCAGGTAACCTGGGTGCACGAGTTCGTCCTGCAGGACGAGCGTGGTGAGCACCTGGTGTTCGCCGACGTCCGGGTCCCCTTCGAGCAGACCTTCCTGGCCGTCTGGCGGGGCGAGACCGAGAACGACGGCTTCAACCGCTTGGTGCTGGAGCTGGGCGACAGCTGGCGCGAGGTGGCGCTGGTGCGCGCCCTCGCCCGCTACCGCCAGCAGAGCGGTCTCGATCCCAGCCAGGGCGTGCAGGAGGCGGCCCTGGTCGCCAACGCCGAGATCGTGCGCCTGATCCTGGACATGTTCCAGGTCAAGTTCGACCCGGCCGTCAGCGCCCCGCTGGAGGATCGCACGGAACGGGCCGAAGCCGTGTTCGCCGCCATCACCGAGGCGCTGCAGGCGGTGGAGAGCCTGGACGAGGACCGCGTACTGCGCCGGACGGCCCGGCTGGTGCTGGCCCTGCAACGCACCAACTTCTACCAGCTGGGCGAGGACGGCGCGCCTCGGCCCTATATCAGCTTCAAGATCGCCAGCCGCGATCTGGAGGACCTGCCCGCGCCCAAGCCCTACCGAGAGATCTTCGTCTGGGCGCCGCACGTGGAGGGCGTGCACCTGCGCTTCGGCCCCGTGGCGCGGGGCGGCCTGCGCTGGTCGGACCGGCGCGACGATTTCCGCACCGAGGTGCTGGGCCTGGTCAAGGCGCAGCAGGTGAAGAACGCGGTGATCGTGCCCGTGGGCTCCAAGGGCGGCTTCTATCCCAAGCAACTGCCCCGGGGCGGGGCGGCCGACTCGGTGCGGACGGAAGGCGTGCGCGCCTACAAGACCTTCCTGTCCGGCCTGCTCGACATCACCGATAACCTCGACGCCTCGGGCGCGGTGGTGCGTCCGGCCGGTGTGATCGCCCACGACGGCGACGACCCCTACCTGGTGGTGGCCGCCGACAAGGGCACGGCCACCTTCTCCGACATCGCCAACGGGGTGGCGGCGGACTACGGCTTCTGGCTGGGCGACGCCTTCGCCTCGGGCGGCTCGGCCGGCTACGACCACAAGGCCATGGGGATCACCGCGCGGGGCGCCTGGATCGCCGTCGAGCGCCACTTCCGCGAGATGGGCAAGGACATCCGGTCGGCGCCCTTCACCTGCATCGGCGTCGGCGACATGAGCGGCGACGTGTTCGGCAACGGCGCCCTGCTCAGCCGCGCCATGAAGCTGGTCTCAGCCTTCGACCATCGCCACATCTTCCTGGACCCCTCGCCAGATCCCCAGACCTCCTGGGCCGAGCGCAAGCGGGTGTTCGACCTGCCCCGCTCGTCGTGGGCCGACTACGACGCGAGCCTGATCAGCGAAGGCGGCGGTGTGCATCCGCGCACCGCCAAGTCGATCGCCCTCACGCCCCAGGTCAAGGCGCTGCTCGACCTCGACGCCGACGAGCTGTCCCCGGCCGAGCTGATCCGCGCCATCCTGAAGGCGCGGGCCGAGCTGCTCTATCTTGGCGGCATCGGCACCTATGTGAAGGCGGCGCACCAGACCGACACCGACGCCGGCGACAAGGCCAATGACGCGGTGCGCATCAACGCCGACGAGCTGCGGGTCGCCGTGGTCGGCGAGGGCGCCAACCTCGGCTTCACCCAGGCCGGGCGGATCGCCTTCGCCAGACACGGGAACAATGGGGCCGGCGGCCGGATCGACACCGACGCCATCGACAATTCCGCCGGCGTGGACACCTCCGACCACGAGGTGAACATCAAGATCCTGCTCGGCCAGGCGATCCGCGCTGGCGAGCTGGCGCCGGCCGACCGCAACCCGCTCCTGGCCAGCATGACCGACGACGTGGCCGCCCACGTCCTGGCCCACAACTACGACCAGACGCTGGGCCTCTCCCTGCAGCAGGCCAACGCCCCGGCCGAACTGGACGCCCAGGAGGCGTTCATGCTCGACCTGGAGCGCCGCGGCCGGCTGGACCGGCTGGTGGAGGGCCTGCCGCGGCTCACCGCCATAGCCGAGCTCCGCGCCGCGGGTCGCGGCCTGGTGCGGCCGGAGCTGGCGGTCGTCACCGCCTATGGCAAGCTCGAGCTGTCCGCCGACATCGCCGCCAGCCCAGCGCCAGACGACGACTACTTCGAGTGCATCCTGGAGGACTACTTCCCATCCGCGCTCGGCCGGTTCGAGGGCGAGATGCGCCGCCATCGCCTTCGCCGCGAGATCATCGCCACGGTGCTGGCCAACCGGATCGTGGACACCTGCGGGCCGACCTTCCCCGCGCGCCTGGCCTCCTCGCTGGGCAGCGACGCGGCGGCCCTGGTCACCGCCTTCGAGACGGCGCGTCAGGTGTTCCGCCTGGACGAAGCGTGGCGGGCGGTGGACGCGCTGGACTACCAGATCACCGCCGACGCCCAGATGGCGCTCTATCAGGAGATCGCCCGCGCCCTCCGCGGCCAGACCTTCTGGCTGGCCCAGCGGACGGGCGGGCGAAACCCCGGCGTCCGCGCGCTGATCGACGCCTATCGGCCGGACGTGGACGTGCTTCAGGAGGCCGGCGCCAGCCTGCTGTCCGACTTCGAGCGTGAGGCGCTGGAGGTGCGGGCGCACGGCTTCACCGAGGCCGGTGCGCCGGAGGCGCTGGCCCGCCGGGTCGCAGGTCTGCGGGCGCTCACCGGGGCGATCGGGGTGTCGGACCTGGCCCGCTCGCTCGGCTGGCCGGCGACGGCCATGGCCAGGCTCTACAGCGCGGTGGGATCGAGCTTCGGCTACGACCGGCTGCGCGCCGCCGCGGCAGGCGTCGTCGCCGCCGACGGTTACGAGCGCTCGGCGCTGCGGGGGTTGGTGGTGGAGCTGATCGAGCAGCAGGTGGCGCGCACCCGGGAGATCGCCGGCCAGAGCAAGGCGGCCGAAGCGGGCGCCGATATGGCCGCCGCCCAGTCCGCCGTCGCCGGCTGGGGCGATGTCCGCCACGAGGCGGTGGACCGGGCCCTGCACACGTTCGACGCCATCGAGCAGTCCGCCGGCGGCTGGACCTTTCCCAAGCTCACCATCGCCAACGCCGCGCTGCGGGCGACGAGCTAGGCGCCGAAGGCTCAGAGCGCCACCAGGCCGTCCGGGGGCCGCTCCACGGACGCGGCCTCGCGGCGGACCTGCAGGAGCATGCCGCAGGCGGCGACCGCGGCGGCCCCCAGCGCCAGCCACCACTCCTGCCACACGCCGAAGCTGATCGCCCCGATCAGCAGGTAGACCGCGCCCGTTGCGCAGGCGATAGCGGCCCAGGCCGGGTCCGACTTGGCCAGCCGCGCTACCTTGTAGAACAGCCAGCCGAAGAACAGCGCCCCCAGCAGGGCGCCCGGTGCGCCGAGCTCCAGCCACAGCTGCAGCGCCATGTCGTGCGGGTGCATGGGGATGCTGGGCTCGAAGGCGCGGCTGGAGTCCAGCCCGTAGCCGAGCAGCGGCCGGTGCGCGATCAGGTGCGAGGCGAAGCGCCAGATGTCCAGCCGCACGTGCCAGGACAGCTTGCCCACATCGCTCGGCAGGTCGGGCGGGGCTGCGCCCCCGTGGGGCAGGAAGACCAGCGGCGCGGCCAGCACGTAGACGACAGCCCCCACCGCGCACGCCCAGGCGCCGATGCGCGCGTTCACCCGCACGCCCGCAAAGATCAGCAGCGACGCGATCATGGCCGCGGCCGGCGCATCCACCCCCAGCAGGAGCGAGCTGATCACGATCAGCACGCTCATCACCACGGGCACGCCCACAGGCACGCGCCGCCAGGTGAACAGCGCCACCGGCCAGAACATCAGGGCCACCGCATAGCAGCCCCGCGCAGCGTTGCGCTTGGCGATGTCCGGCGTCAGCGGCTTTCCGGAGATGGCGCTGAGCAGGCCCGTGATCTGGCCCTGGACCACACCGTCCAGCATCAGCACCACCACAGCAGCCCACAGGGTCCAGGCCAGCCACCTCATCGCCCGGCTCCGAGGCTCGGCGGAGAGCTTCAGGGCGCCGGCGACGAAGGCGCAGTCAAGCACGAGCTGGAACACCAGCTTGGGCGCGGTCAGGGCCTGGAACTGGTTGTAGCTGTGGGGATGGGCCTGCAGCGGCTCCAGCGGGCTCCAGGCGAAGCTCGCCACCGCCCACGCCGTCAGCAGCGTGAGCAGGATCACGCCCACGGGGGGAGGGCGGCGCTGGAGCACGAAGGCCAGGGCGGCCGCGCCGCCGAGGGCGGTGACCAGCGCCTCGCCCTCGTCGCCCAGGTAGCCCACGGGCATCAGCAGGGCGAACAGCACGATCATCAGCACGCCGTACCAGCGCGGCGCCCGGGTCGCCTCGAAGGTGAAGGGAGGCGCTGCCTGGGCGGACGCCTCAAGCGATGTGGCGGTCAAGGAGGGACTCCGAAGCGGTTGTCGCGGCGAGATTAAAGCATCACGCCGGAATGTGGAGGGCCGCCCGGGCGCGGGCCTTGGCTTGGCAAGCCGGTGCGTGGCCGATACAGCCCCGCCGTCCGCGCAGCCGCGGCGCCAGCCGCGGGAAGCCGCCCAACGCTCATGTGCGGGATCGCCGGGATCATCATGCGGGACGGCGAGCCCGTCGACCGCGACCTGCTGCACCGGCTGGCGGGGGCCCTGCACCACCGCGGTCCCGACTCCTGCGGCCTGCACGTGGACGGAGGCGTGGGGCTGGTGGACACGCGCCTGGCCATCGTGGACGTTGAGGGCGGCCGCCAGCCCCTGTTCGCCCCCGGCGGCGCGGCCCTGGTCGCCAACGGGGAAATCTACAACGCGCCGGAGCTGCGCCAGGCGCTGGGCGGCGCCTTCGCCACCCTGTCCGACTGCGAGCCGGCGGTGCACCTCTACGAGCGCGAGGGGGTGGACTACGCCGCACGGCTGCGGGGCATGTACGCCATCGCCATCCACGATCCCGTCACCGACCGTGTGCTGCTCTCGCGCGATCCATGCGGCATCAAGCCGCTTTGCTACGTCCAGACAGACCAGCTGTTCGCCTTCGCCTCCGAGCCCCAGGCCCTGTTCGCCGCAGGCCTGGCGACACCGGCCCTGCGTGCGGGCGCGACCGCGGAGCTGATGCAGCTGAAGCATGTCACCGGGCGCGAGACGATCTTCGACGGCGTGGAGCGGGTGGAGCCCGGCGAGACGCTGGTGCTGCAGGGCGGCCGCATCGTGGATCGCCGGCGCATCCTCACCGTCCCGCCCCGGGCGCCCGCCCGCCAGCGGCGGGCTTCGGCCGTGGCGCGGTTCGATGCGGTGATGGCCGACAGCGTGGCGGTCCACCTGCGCACCGACGTGCCCTACGGCCTGTTCTTCTCGGGCGGGGTGGATTCCACCATCCTGCTGCACCTGATGCGGCGGCTGTCGACCACGCCCGTGCGCGCCCTGACCATCGGCTACGAGGGTCGCGACCCGGCCGACGAGAGCTTCGGCGCGCTGGAGGCGGCCGAGGCGTTGGGCGCGGACTGCACCCGGGTGGAGATGGGGGCCGAGGACTTCTGGAGGCTGGCCCCGCAGGTGGCGGCGGCCGTGGACGATCCCACCGCCGATCGCGCCGTCCTGCCGACTTATGTGCTCGGCGGCGCGGCCCGCGAGGCCGGGCTGAAGGTGGTGTTGGGCGGGGAGGGCGCCGACGAGTTGTTCGGCGGCTACGCCCGATACCGCCGCGCCACCGCGCCCTTCATCGGCGCACGCGAGAGCGGCAAGAGCGGGGTGTTCGACGACGTCCCCGGGCTGCGCGATGCTTTCGCAGGCTGGTCCACGAATTTCGACGCCCTCGCCGCCGCCGCGCCCGGCCGCACCCGGCTCGACCGGCTGCAGGCGCTCGACTGCGAGGAGCGGCTGCCCAACAGCCTGCTGCTGAAGCTGGACCGCTGCCTGATGGCCAACAGCGTGGAGGGTCGCACGCCCTTCCTGGACCGCGAGGTGGCCGCCTTCGCCGCCACCCTGCCCGATCGCCTGCGCGCCAACCCCCGTCATGGCAAGGTGCTGCTGCGCCACTGGCTGGCGGCCCACGCGCCGGAGACGAAGCCCTTCGCCCGCAAGCGGGGCTTCAACCCC
>CALMGB010000411.1:0-1539 GCA_937863535.1 uncultured Caulobacteraceae bacterium | reverse complement strand
CCGCCCGTGGGCCGCTGGATGCACGACCGGCGTGACGTGCTGGCGAGGCGGGTGGCCCGCCAGCCGGGCGTCGCCGCCTTCGCCGACGCGGCCACCGTGACCCAGGTGTTCCAGGCCGCCCGCGAGACGCCCCAGCCCGCCTGGAGCCTACTCTACTACGCCCTGTGGCACGCCACGCGGGTGATCGGACAGCCAGCGGAGGGCGACATAGCCGAGACGTTGAGCGTCTAGCTTCTGAATAGCGAAAGGATCGACTGCGGGGACCTGTTGGCGATGGCCGCGGGCTGGGCCGAGAGCTGCTGGCTGACCTGCAGCGCCATCAGGCGCACGCTGTCGCCGCCGTCCTGGGCGGGCGAGGCGAGCGCCTGGCCGAGCGTCTGGACGAAGTGGGCGTGGGCGCCGATCTGGTCCGCCTGGGTCTGCAGGGTGGAGAGGCCCGCGCCCGCGCCCGCGATCGCGCCGCCGAGGCTGGCGTAGGCGGAGGCCGCGCCCTTCGCCGTGGCGAGGGAGGCGTCCGCCGGCAGGGACAGTGTGGAGCCGCCGAGACTGAGATCAACCGGTGTCAGGCTGACGGTCGCCCCCCCGCCCAGCGCCACCTTCAGGCCCGAGCCCAGCGACCCGTCTACAAGGTTCGCGCCGTTCACCGTCGCGCTGGAGAGCGTCGGCGCGATCTGGCTGGCGCTGGCTTGGAACTGCTGGTCGAGCGTGGCGCGGTCGCTGTCGGAGGCGGAGGGGTCGGCGGCCTGGCCCGCGGCTGTGCGCATCTGCTGCAGCAGGCCGAGCACGCCCTGACCCGCGGCGTCTGCAGCGTCGGCCGTGGTCAACGCCTGGCTGACCCCGTCGGTCACGGAGAACAGGCCCTGCACGCCGTTGGACGCCGGGGTGGTGACGCTCGCGGCCTTCGTGGATGAGGTCGCCGTAACCGCGCCGGCGCCGGACGACGACGGCGAGGAGACCTGCAGCGAGAGCGCCTGCAGGATGGCGACGGCGCTGGGGGAGCTGGTCACGCTCAAGCTCATGGCGGGTCCTTCTTGTTCGCCTCGCCGCATCCGCAGCGTCGGGTCGAACGTCAGCGCGCCGGACCCGCAGGCCCGGTCTAGCGCCGCAATGGTGAGCGGAGCGTTAACCTTAACGGCGTTCGGGCGCCCTCAGGCCGAGGTTGAGACCAGCGCCCCGGCGGCGTTTTCGGTCGCGTTCTTAAGCTCGCCGGCCCGCTCGCGCGGCAGCTCCACCAGCACCCGCCCGGTGGCCACGTCCACCAGCCGGTAGATGAAACCCCCTGACCCGTCCTGGTCTACGTAGACCCGCGTGCTCGGCTGGCTTCCCGCAGCGGGGCGGGAGGCTCGGGCGGTCGCGCCGTCGGCCGGCCCGGCGGCGACGAGCGTGAGCTTCTGCGTACCGTCCGTCATCTCATCCTCGCCGGCCCTCGCCGGCGCTCCTCCGCCATGGTGCGGCGCGCCCGGCTGAAACCAGCGCGCCCGCCCCACCCCCCCCCTCAGCCCCGGAACAGGCGGAGCAGGGTGGTGGGTGGGGGGTTGG
>CALMGB010000410.1 GCA_937863535.1 uncultured Caulobacteraceae bacterium | reverse complement strand
GTCCCCCTGCACCCCACGCTGGCCGAGGTCACCGCCCGCATCGTCGAGCGCTCCCGGGACAGCCGCGCCGACTACCTCGCCCGCATGGACGAGGCGCGCGCCAAGGGGCGGGGCAGCCACCTGATGTCCTGCGGCAACCTGGCCCACGCCTTCGCCGCCTCGCCGCTTATGGACAAGCGGCTGCTCAAGGAGGGCCAGGCGGTCAATATCGGCATCGTCAACGCCTACAACGACATGCTCTCGGCCCACCAGCCGCTGGGCGCCTATCCGGACCTCATCAAGGCCGCGGCGCGGGAGGAGCGCTGCACCGCCCAGGTGGCTGGCGGCGTGCCGGCCATGTGCGACGGCGTCACCCAGGGCCAGCCCGGCATGGAGCTAAGCCTGTTCTCCCGCGAGGTCATCGCGCTCTCCACCGCCGTGGCGCTGTCGCACAACATGTTCGACGCCGCCATGTGCCTGGGCGTGTGCGACAAGATCGTGCCGGGGCTGGTGATCGGCGCGCTGAGCTTCGGCCACCTGCCGGTCATCTTCGCTCCCGCCGGCCCCATGACCTCGGGCATCCCCAACAAGCAGAAGGCCATGGTGCGCGAGCAGTTCGCCGCCGGCCAGGTCGGCCGCGAAGCCCTGCTGGACAGCGAGGCGGCGTCTTATCACGCGGCAGGCACCTGCACCTTCTATGGCACCGCCAACTCCAACCAGATGCTGATGGAGCTGATGGGCCTGCACCTGCCGGGCGCGGCCTTCGTCAATCCGGGCACGCCGCTCCGCGACGCGCTTACCCGCCAAGCCGCCAAGCAGGCCATCGCGCTGGCCCGCGACGGTCAGGGGCTGATGGGCCGGGTCGTCGACGAGAAGGCCGTGGTTAACGGGCTGGTGGGGCTGATGGCCACCGGCGGGTCGACCAACCACACCCTGCATCTGGTGGCGATGGCCGCGGCGGCCGGGGTGCAGCTCACCTGGGACGACTTCGATGCGGTGAGCGCGGTGACGCCGCTGCTCGCCCGCATCTATCCGAATGGCCCAGGAGACGTGAACCACTTCCATGCCGCTGGCGGCATGGCCTTCCTGACCCGCGAGCTGCTGGACGCAGGTCTCCTGCACGCGGACGTCACCACGGTAGCCGGCCCGTCGCTGCGCGCCTACGCCCGCGAGCCCGGCCTCGAAGGCGAGACGCTGGTCTGGCGCGAGGCGTCCGCTCGGTCGCTGGACCTCGACATGCTGCGGCCGGCCTCAAACCCCTTTCAGCCGGAGGGCGGGCTGCACTCTCTGGACGGGAACCTGGGTCGCGCGGTGATCAAGACCTCGGCCGTCGCGCCGGAACATCAGGTGGTGGAGGCGCCGGCGCGCATCTTCCACGACCAGAACGACTTCCTGGCGGCGTTCAAGCGCGGCGAGCTGGACCAAGACTTCGTGGCCGTCGTCCGCTTCCAGGGCCCGCGCGCCAATGGCATGCCCGAGTTGCACAGCCTCCTGCCCTCGCTCTCCCTGCTCCAGGATCGGGGTCGCCGGGTGGCGCTGGTCACCGACGGGCGCATGTCCGGCGCGTCCGGCAAGGTGCCCGCCGCCATCCACCTGACGCCGGAGGCCGCCGCGGGCGGCTCCATCGCGCGCCTGCGCGACGGCGACCTGATCCGTCTGGACGCCCCGGCCGGCCGGCTGGAGGTGCGCGCGGACCTCTCCGGGCGCGAGGCGGCGAGCTTCGCCCAGCCGCAGTACGGCCTGGGCCGCGAGCTGTTCGCCCCGTTCCGCGCCATGGTTGGCGACGCCGAGCGCGGCGCGAGCATCTTCCCACGCGACTTCCCCGCACGCGAGGTCCCCACATGAGCGACGCTTCAGCGACGAGGTTGTCCGCCGACGCCCTGATGCGCATCAGCCCGGTCATTCCCGTGCTCGTGGAGGAGGCCGCGACAGCGCCGGCGCTGGCCAGGGCCATCCTGGCTGGCGGTCTGAGAGTGCTGGAGGTGACCCTTCGCACCCCCGCAGGTCTCGCGGCGATCTCCGCCATGGCCGCCGCCGCTCCGGACGCGATCGTGGGCGCCGGCACGGTGCTGAACGCTGAGCAGCTGAAGCGGGCGGTGGACGCCGGCGCGCGCTTCATCGTCAGTCCGGGGCTCACCGAGGCGCTCGCTTGCGCCGCCGAGGCCGCGGGCGTGCCGCTGCTGGCCGGCGTCGCCACGGCGGGCGATATCATGCGCGGTCTCGACCTGGGGCTGGACCGGTTCAAGTTCTTCCCGGCCGAGACGTCCGGCGGAGTTCCCGCCCTTTCCGCCTTCGCCGGGCCGTTCGCCGACGTCGCCTTCTGCCCCACCGGTGGACTCAACCCCGCCAACGCCGGGCGCTACCTGGCGCTGGAGACGGTGCTCTGCGTCGGCGGCGCCTGGGTGACGCCAAAGGCGGCGGTGGCGGCGCAGGACTGGAAACGGGTGACGGAGCTTGCCCGAACGGCCTCAGGCATGCGGCATAGCCCCAGTCAGCCATGACGAAGTCGGGCGGATGCTGACGCTCAGCACATCCGATGCCGATGGCGGTTCCTGATCCTCCCCTCTTGGGGGAGGGGGACCAGCGAAGCTGGTGGAGGGTGCGGCGCTGCGGATTCCGGCGTGGGTTGGCCCCTCAGTCGCTTCGCGGACAGCTCTCCACCACCGTTGGCATGACCCTGTGAAGTCGCCTTCTACGGGCCGGACCTTCCCTCAGCGCACCTTCGTCGCCGCTTGCAGGTAGGCCATGTTGGTCGCCGCGACCTCCGGCGGCAGGTCTTCGCGCATCAGGCTTTCGGCGTCGGCCAGCTTGCCTTCCATCCCCAGCACCAGGGCCAGGTTCTGCCGCTCCTGGGCCGAGGCCGCGGGCTGGGCGGCGGCGCGGCGCAGATAGGTCTCGCCCTGGGCCGCCTGGCCGTGGGTGGCGTACCAGAGGCCGAGGTTCGACAGCACCGCAGGGTTCTCCGGCGACAGCGCCAGGGCCTGCCCATAGGCGGCGCGCGCTTCATCCGGCTGCTGGTTCTGGTCGTGAGCCACGGCTATGAGGGAATAGACGCGCCAGTCGCGCGGGGCGACCTTCTCCGCCCGCCGCAGCGGGTCCAGGGCGTAGAAGCCCTTTCCGGCCGCCACCGAGGCGCGCGCGCTCTCTAGCAGGGCCTCGACGTTGTCCGGATAGAGCACCAGCACCTTGGCGGCCGCGTCGGTGGCTTCCGGGT
>CALMGB010000409.1 GCA_937863535.1 uncultured Caulobacteraceae bacterium | reverse complement strand
GTTCAGCTTTACGCACCGGGTCAAGCTCAACTGGACGGGGCCGCTCTGGCTGGCGGTCCTGCCGCTGGTCGCCGCGCGGCGGACAGCGGCGTTCAACGACCCCCCCGCCCCCGCCGCGCCCGGGGGCCCCGCGCCGGTCGGGCGGTGTCCCGCGCCCCGCCCCGCTCCACCGCCGCCTCCACCTCGTCGGCGGAGCGGTTCAGGAAGTGGCCGAGGGTGGTGCAGCGGTGGCGGTGGATAGCGGCGCGGGTGGTTTTGTCGTTCTCCGCCGCCTCGATGGCGATGTCGCACTCCGTGTCGAAGCCGGTGGAGCGGTTGTTCAGGTTGGTGGAGCCCGCACGCAGCATCACGTCATCGATGATCGTGCACTTGGCGTGGACGATGACGGTCTTGCCGGCGTCGGTCTCGGGGCAGAAGGCGTGGAAGCGCCCGTGCTTGTCCGCGCCCTGCATGCGGCGGATCAGGGCCGAGCGGGTCTTGTCCATGGTCATGCGGTCGAACCAGCTCGGGCTGTGCTCGGTGGACACCACCACCACTTCCGGGCCGTCCTCCTCGCCCAGGCGCGCCGCCAGCGCTTCGCCCATGGCGGGAGAAGCGACGTACTGGTTCTCCATGTAGATGTAGCGCTTCGCCGCCTTGATGGCCGCGAGATGCAGGGCCTCGCTCTCGCGCACCTCCGGCTGCCTGCGCCAGGCGGGCTCGGTGCGGGCGAGGCCGATGCGCACGTTGTGGAACTGCGGTTCGACGTGGTCCGGCCACGGCGACGGTCCGGGCGCCTCCTCCGGGTTGCGGGGCGGGATGTCGGCGTCGCTGGCGCGCTTCCAGCGACGGCGGCAATGGTCGCCCATCATGGCGGCGGCCTCGCCCTCGATGATCATCATCACCTCGTGGCGGGGGTCGTGCACCCCGCCCGACGGCATGTGGCGGCGCTGGTCGCCGTCCAGGTGCTCGGTGGTGTCCCAGCGGTCGGTGCTCATGTCGCCTCCGCCGCAGAAGGCGAGAGCGTCGTCGATCACCAGCACCTTCTGGTGGTGGCAGGCGCCCAGCGGCACGCTCGCATCCAGCCGGAAGCTGACCGGCGTGTTCTTGAAGCAGGCCCGCGCCCGGTGCGGGAAGAAGTGCTGCGACGCCGCCACCGGAAGCGCGGACTTCCACACCAGGATGCGCACGTCGAGCTGGCGGTTGGCGCAGGCGAGCTCGCGCAGGAACGGCCCCGCCTGGTCGTCCACCGGCCCGCCGCCGGTATGGTCGGGCGTCAGCTGGGTCAGGGGATCGAACGACCAGCCGAGCAGGTAGATGGAGCGCTGCGCCTTCAGCATGGCGGCCTTGGCGGCGCGGAAATAGTCCTGGGTGTCCAGGATCACCGTCGCACGGCTGGCCGTGGCGGTGCGCCAGCAAGTCTGGCCCGGTTGAAGCAGCAAAACCCCGTCCCCCAACTACGCTGTCGCCAAGCCTTACGGCGAAGCTTGCCACCGCCGAATGCCGGAAGCTCGGGCGGAGTTCAAGCTCGGCCTTCCAGCCGAGCGCCTGGCCCGGTTCGGCGAACCCGATCGCATCTGGCGAGTTGATGCGCGGGGAGCCGAGTTCACGCGCTTAATGGAGCCGAGACGCATGGCCGAACCCGACGCCTCTTCCCAGAACCGCCACGCCCTGATCATCGAAGACGACATCCTGGTCGGCATGGATATGCAGAGCATGCTGGCCGGGATCGGCTTCGAATCGTTCGCCTTCGCCTCCACGGCGAACCAGGCGCTGCAGCAGGCGCGGCTGCGCCGGCCCGACCTGGTCACCGCGGATCTCGGCCTGCTGGACGGCGACGGCCTGGCCGCCTGCCGCGCCCTGCAGGCGGAATTCGGCCCGCTGCGCGTCATCTTCGTGACCGGCCAAGCGGCCGACCTGGACCAGGAACCCGGGTTGACGGTCGTCGCCAAGCCCTTCATCGCCGCCGCCTACGCCAGCGTCGGCGCCGATGCCGGCGTCCAGGCGGCCTGAGCCATGTCGCGCATCGTCCGTCATCGAACTGTGACAGGCGCGATATATTGCAGCGTGGAAGGCGTCGGGGGTCCGCGCCGGAGGAGAACCATGATGACCAGGATGCTTGCGGTCGCCGTCGGCGCGGCGCTGCTTACGGGCGCGACCGTGGCGGAAGCCGCCACCATCTCCGGCGCCGGCGCCACCGCGCCCGCGCCGATCTATCAGAAGTGGGCGGAGGCCTATCGCGCCAAGAGCGGCACGAGCCTGAACTACCAGGGCATCGGCTCCGGCGGCGGCATCAAGCAGATCGAGGCCAAGACCGTCGACTTCGGCGCCTCCGACAAGCCGCTCGCCGTGGCCGACCTCGCCAGCCACGGCCTGCTGCAGTTCCCCACCGTCATCGTGGGCATCACGCCGGTGGTGAACCTGCCTGGCGTGACGCCGGGCGAAATGCACCTGACTGGCCCCGTGCTGGCGCAGATCTATCTGGGTAACATCAAGCGGTGGACCGATCCGCAGATCATGCGCCTGAACCCCGGCAAGCACTTCCCCAACCTGCCGATCACCGTAGTGCACCGGTCAGACGGATCGGGCACGACCTTCCTCTACACCTCCTACCTGAAGGCGGTCAGCCCGGACTGGGGCTCAAAGGTCGGCGCCAGCGACAGCGTGCAGTGGCCGGCTGGCCAGGGCGGCAAGGGCAACGACGGCGTCGCCGCCTTCGTCAAGCAGACCCCAGGCTCCATCGGCTACGTCGAGTACGCCTACGCCAAGAACAACAACCTGGCCTATGCCGACATGGCCGACCATGACGGCGGCGTCGTCGCGCCCAACGAGCAGAGCTTCACCGCCGCCGCCGCCCACGCCAACTGGGACGCCGCGTCCGGCTTCGCGCCGAGCCTGCTGAACCAGGCGGGCGCAGGCGCTTGGCCGATCTCGGGCGCGACCTTCATCCTGGTCTACAAGAACCCACCCAAGCCCGCCGCTACGGCTGAAGTGCTGAAGTTCTTCGACTGGTGTTACATGAACGGCGACGGCATGGCGGCCCAACTGGCCTATGTGCCCCTGCCTGGCCCCGTGAAGGCGATGGTGCGCCACGCCTGGGCCACCTCGGTGAATTCTCCGTACAAACCCCACTAAGCGTTATCGCTCAGGCCGCCGGGCTCCTGTAGTCCGGCGGCGTCTCGCCTGGTACGGACCCAACTTCCCATGGCCGACATGACTGCGGGCAGTCTGAAGCGGGCGGCGCCGGTCGGCGCGCGCTTCGACCCCATCTTCCGTATCCTGTGCCTGTCGGCCGCCACCATGCTGCTGGCCGCCATCTCAGGTGTGCTGGTCTCGCTGCTGATCGGCGGCTGGCCCGCCTTTTCCAAGTTCGGGCTGAAGTTCTTCACCTCCACCGTCTGGAATCCGGTGACCGAGGACTATGGCGGCGCCGGCCCCATCGTCGGCACCTTGATCACCGCCACCCTGGCCCTCCTCATCGCCCTGCCGCTGGCTTTCGGGGTTGCGGTCTACCTCACCGAGTTCTGCCCCCGGGCGCTCCGCCGCCCCATCGGCACGGCGGTTGAGCTGCTCGCTGGCGTGCCGTCCATCGTCTACGGCATGTGGGGCCTGTTCGTGCTGGCCCCCCTGTTCGCCAAGTACGTCGAGCTGCCGCTGATGGCCGCCGCGCCTCCGGGCTCGGTCTGGGAGACGCTGTTCTCCGGCGTGCCGAACGGCTCGGGCCTGCTGATGGCGAGCGTGATCCTGGCCATCATGATCCTGCCCTACATCGCCGCCACGATGCGCGAGCTGTTCCTGACCGTCCCTGTCAAGCTGCGCGAGAGCGCCTATGGCGTAGGCTGCACCTCACTGGAGGTGGTCTGGTCGGTCACCCTGCCCCACGTGCGCAAGAGCGCCATCGGCGCGGTGATGCTGGGCCTCGGCCGCGCGCTGGGCGAGACCATGGCGGTCACCTTCGTCATCGGCAACAGCCATGGCTTCCCTACCGGCCTGTTCGACGGAGGCTCGACCATCGCCTCCACCATCGCCAACGAGTTCGCCGAGGCGACCAGCGACATGCACACCTCGGCGCTCCTGGCGCTGGGCTTCGTGCTGTTCCTGATCACCTTCGCTGTGCTGGCCATCGCGCGCACCCTGCTTGGCCAGAGGGACCACGCCTGATGGCCGCCGCCACGCGCAGCCGCGCCACCCGCAAGTTCGCCAATGGCCTGTTCGTCGCCGCCTGCACCGTCTGCACGGGGCTGGCCCTGATCTTCCTGGTGGCCATCCTGGTGTCGCTGGTGGTGAAGGGCATCGGCGGGGTGAACCTCGCCGTCTTCACCATGAGCACGCCTGCCCCCGGATCCCCCGGAGGCCTCGCCAACGCCATCGTGGGCTCGCTGATGCTCTGCGCCTGCGCCATGGTGATCGCGGTGGTCGTGGGCGTGCTGGCCGGAACCTGGCTGGCGGAATATGCGGCCGAGAGCCCCTACGGCAAGCTGGTGCGCTTCACCAACGACGTGCTGCTGTCGGCGCCCTCCATCCTGATCGGCCTGTTCATCTACCAGCTGGCGGTCCGGCCCCTGCACGGCTTCTCCGGCTTCGCCGGCGCCCTGGCGCTCGCCCTGCTGGCCGCGCCGGTGGTCACCCGCACCACCGAGGACGTGCTGAGGCTGCAGTCCCGCCAGCTGCGCGAGAGCGGCGTGGCGCTGGGCGCCCCGCTCTGGACCACCATCCGCAAGATCATGTGGCGGGCGGCGGGCGGCGGCATCATCACCGGCGGCCTGCTGGCCTTCGCTCGCATCTCCGGCGAGACCGCGCCGCTTCTCTTCACCTCCCTGAACAACCAGTTCTTCAGCCTCGACATGACCAAGCCGATGGCCAACCTGCCGACCATCATCTTCAACTATGCGCTCAGCGCCTATGACGACTGGCAGCGGCTGGCCTGGGTCGGCGCGCTGCTGATCACCCTGGCGGTGCTCGGCGCCAACATCGTCGTCCGCGCGCTCTCCGCCGAGAAGAAACGCTCATGAGCTTCGTCCAGCCCGTCACCACCGATCCCGTTCCGTACGCACCGGCGGCTGGGCAGAGTTCGGCCAGCAAGAACGCGGCGAACCTCACCTTCGAGAGCTTCGTCGAGCCAGTCGCCGCCGACAGGATCAAGCTGGAGACGAAGAAGCTGGATTTCTTCTACGGCAAGAACCAGGCCCTGTACGAGGTCGGCATCCCGTTCACCCGCAACGCCGTCACCGCCCTGATGGGCCCCTCCGGCTGCGGTAAGTCCACCCTGCTGCGTGCGCTGAACCGCATCTATGCACTCTATCCCGGCCAGCGGGCGGAGGGCGAGGTGCTGCTCGACGGCGCCAACATCCTGGACCGGGGCGTCGACCTGACCGAGCTGCGCTCCAAGATCGGCATGGTGTTCCAGCAGCCCACGCCCTTCCCCATGTCGATCTATGACAACGTCGCCTTCGGGGTGAAGCTGTACGAGAAGCTGTCCAAGGCCGACATGGACGCCCGGGTGGAGGAAAGCCTGCGCCGGGCCGCCCTGTGGGACGAGGTGAAGGACAAGCTGAAGACCTCCGGCCAGGGACTCTCCGGCGGCCAGCAGCAGCGGCTGTGCGTCGCCCGAGGCGTGGCCGTGCGGCCCGAGGTGATCCTGCTGGACGAGCCCGCCTCGGCGCTAGACCCCATCTCCACCGCCCAGCTGGAGGAGACGCTGG
>CALMGB010000408.1 GCA_937863535.1 uncultured Caulobacteraceae bacterium | reverse complement strand
GATGGAGGCCTCGTCGAACAGCCTGCCGGTGGGGCGGAGCGCCTGGGCCCCGGCCTTCAGGCAGCGGCTGGCCAGGGGGATGTCGGAGGTGACCACGATGTCGCCCGCGCCGGCCCGCACCGCGATCCAGTCGTCGGCCACGTCGGCGCCGGCCTCGACCACCACGCGCTCGACAAGAAGGTCTTTGGGAACAGCGATGTAGGCGTTCGCCACGACGTAGACCTTCAGGCCGTAGCGGCCCGAGACACGGTAGACCTCCTCCTTCACCGGGCAGGCGTCGGCGTCGACATAGAGGGCCGGGGAGGGGAGGTCGGTCATGGCGGGCTAGCCTGGGCCGGCCGGCCCTCAGTACAGCTCCGTATCGTCGTCGGCGCCCTGTTCGTGCAGGTCGATGGCCGGGGTGCGCCAGCCGGAGCGCTCGCCCCAGACGTAGAAGCCGAGCCCCATCAGCGCCACCACGGCCAGGTCCACGCCGTAGGGGAGCAGGCCCGCGCCGCCGAACTCGCGGCTGCCCAGCGCCGAGATCAGCGCCATGCAGGGCAGGTAGGCGATCAGCCACCACGCGCCCTTAAGATGCTGGCCGAAGTCCTTCCAACCATGGCGCCATTCCGCCCAGGCGTAGATGGGCGCGGCCACGATCACCAGGGCGATCACCTCGCCGGTCAGAGGCCAGCGCGCCCAATATAGCAGCAGGGTGCAGAGCACGAAGGCCACCGGCGCGAACACCTGGATCACCGGGGTGCGCAGCGGCCGCTTCATCTCCGGCGCCACGCGGCGGAGCGCGCCGACGCAGATCGGCCCGATCTGGTAGGAGATGATGGTCGCCACGGAGATCACCGCCGCCAGCGACCCCCAGCCCCTCAGGAAGAACAGGAACAGGAAAGACACGCACAGATTCAGCCACATGGCCGGGCGGGGGATGCCGCTGGCGGTGTGGATGTGGCCGAAGATCTTGGGGAGCGAGCCGCTCTTCTCCATGGCGTAGACCATGCGGGCGGTGGTGGCGGTGTAGGTCATGCCCGTACCGCTGGGGCTGACGAAGGCGTCGGCGTAGAGCAGCAGGGCGAGCCAGTTCAGGTTCAGGGCCAGGGCCAGCTGGGCGAAGGGGGAGGAGAAGTTCACCGCCGACCAGCCCTGCTTCAAGTCTCCCGGCGGGGTGGCGCCCACGAAGGCTATCTGCAGCAGGATGTAGACCACGGTGGCGATGGCGATGGCCGAGAACACGGCCAGGGGGATGTTGCGCTGGGGGTTCTTGGCCTCGCCCGCCAGGTTGATGGGGCTCTGGAAGCCATTGAAGCTGAACACGATTCCGCTGGTGGTAACCGCGCCGAAGATGGCCGGCAGGTTCATCGCCGCATGGCCGGGGTGCAGGCCTACCGCAAAGTTGGAGCGGTGGAAGCCCGCCACGATCAGGGCGACGCCGGTCAGGGCCGGGATGACCAGCTTGAAGGCGGTGATGCCTGCATTGGTCTTCGCGTAGAGCTGGACGCCCCAATAGTTCATCAGGAAGTAGACCACCACCAGGACTGCGGCGAGGCCGAGGCCCGTGGGGCTCAGCTCGTGGCCGTTGTAGAGCGCGTGCGCCCAGGGATATGGCCAGGAGGCCACGTACTGGGCGGAGGCCTCGGCCTCTACGGGCACGGCCGAGGCGATGGAGATCCAGTTGGCCCAGCCGGCCACGAAGCCCACCAGCGAGCCGTGGCTGTAGTAGCCGTAGCGCACCATGCCGCCGGTCTCGGAGAACATGGCCCCGAGCTCGCAGAACACCGTGGCGATGATGGAGATGAACACCGCCCCGATGACCCAGGCCCAGACCGCGCCGGGGCCGGCGAGCTGGGCGGTGTGCCAGGCCCCGAACAGCCAGCCGGAGCCGATGATGCCGCCCAGCCCCGTCATGGTCAGGGAGATCAGGCCGATGTCGCGGCGGACTTTGGAGGCGGGCAAAGGGAGGCTCGTCTGCAGTGTGTCTGGAGACAGGGTTAGAGGCAAAACGGGACGGGCGCCAACAGCTTCGCTTGAGGCGCGGGAAAGCGGACGGGATCGGCGCGTTCAGGGTGCATGGCGCTCCAGCCCCTCATCCTCACGCTCAAGCTCGATGCGGCCAGCTTCGCGCGGCTAGATAAGCTGCGGCGCGAGCACTTCCCCGCCGCATTGAACCGCATTCCCGCCCACCTGACCCTGTTCCACCACCTGCCGGGCGAGCGGCTAGACGAGATCGTGACGGAGCTTACCGCCTGCGCCCCGGCGGCGCGGTTGCCGCTGCGAGCCACGGGGCTGCGGAAGCTCGGCCGGGGCACGGCCTTCGAGATCGGCGGAGCGGAGCTCAGGAGCTGGCGCGGGCGGCTGGCGGACAGCTGGGCGGAGGTGCTGACCGCGCAGGACCGACAGCCCTTCCGGCCCCACGTGACGGTGCAGAACAAGGTCGAGCCGATCGACGCCCGAGCCTTGTATGAGGTGATGAGCGACAGCTTCCAACCCTTTGATCTTGAGGGCGTCGGCGTGCTGGTGTGGCGCTACCTGGGCGGTCCCTGGCGGCTGGAGGCGGAGGTGGGGTTCACGCCACCTGCCTGAGCGCCTCGCCGATCTCCTCCACCGCCTCCGGCGTGGTGGCCCATGAGCACATGAACCGCACCGTACCGTCGGTGAACCGGTAGACGTTCCATCCCAGGGCGCGCAGGCGCTGCAGCGTCGGCTCGTCCATGGCCACGAACACGCCGTTGGCTTCCACCGGGTGGGCGACGGGGAAGGGCATCAGGGCGGCAAGCCCGCGCGCCATGGCGTTGGCGTGGGCGGCGCGGGTGCTCCAGGCGTCCTCGCGCAGCATGCCGATCCAGGGGGCTGAGAGGAACCGGCCTTTCGACGGCAGCTGGCCGGCCTGCTTCAGGCGGGCGTCGAAGCGGCGGGACAGGGCAGGATCGAACAGCACCACAGCTTCGGAGAGCGGCATGCCGGCCTTGGTCCCGCCCATGACCAGGATGTCGAGCGATTTCAGCGCCTTCACGTCGAAACCCGAAGCAGCGGCGTTAGCCAGCCGCGCGCCGTCCAGGTGCACCGGCAGCCCTCGCGCTTTGGCCTGGGCGGCGAGCGCGCCGAGCGCCTCTGCAGTGTAGACCGTGCCGTACTCGGTGGCGTTGGTGAGCGACAGCGCGGCCGGCGACTGGCGGTAGGAGGCTTCAGGAGCGTCCAGCGCTGCGGCCAGCGAGGCGGGGTCTATGCGGCCTGAGGCGCCTTCCAGCCCGATCAGCCCCAGGCCGTGGCCGAAGAAGCCGGGGGCGCCGGTCTCGTCTGTTTGGATGTGGGCGTGGCGGTGGGAGAGGATCGACTCGAACGGCCGGCACAGCGCCGCACAGGCGATGGCGTTGGCCGCGGTGCCGGAGGCGACGAAGCGGACGTCGGCGTCCGCGTCGAGCAGGGCGCGCACGGCGTCGGCGGCCTGCGCGCTCACGGTATCTGTGCCGTAGCCGGAGGTGAAGCCGGCGTTGGCCTGCACCAGCGCCTCCAGCGCTTCGGGCGCAGCGCCGGCGGTGTTGTCGGAGGCGAAGTCGTAGCGGGCGCTCATGGTCATCTCATGCTGAGGGAGGCCGGAGTGATGATCGCGACTGGCGCGCTCCGTCGTCTGTCAGCGGGAGATGCATTGCACCACCGCCATCGCCTCTTGAGCGGAGGCCGCAGGCAACGCGGCGAAAAGCGGCGGGTTCGTACCTCCCGTGCCCGCTTGGCTGGCGTGAGAAGAAAGCTGTGCCGACACCAAGACGGCGCTTACGGTCATAAACATCTGCAGGATCACGATTTCGGCTCCAAGCTGTCCAGCCGGTCCGCCTCGCGCAGAGCCGGAAACAGCCGCGCCCACAGCCCGGTGACTCCCAGCGAGCCAAAGCCGCCGAAAAGCGCCGCGCCCACGGGGCCGATCACCCGCGCCACCACGCCCGTCTCAAACTCGCCCAGCTCGTTGGAGGCGCCGATGAACAGGCCCGACACCGCCGACACTCTCCCGCGCATGCCGTCCGGCGTCACGATCTGGACCAGGGACTGGCGGACATAGACCGAGATCATGTCCGCCGCGCCCAACGCCGCAAGGGCCACGACCGACACCCAGAGCAGCTTGGAGACCGCGAAAACCAGCGTGGCCAGGCCAAAGGCGGCGACGCCGGCGAACATCCAGCGGCCGGCGTGACGATGGATCTGCCAGCGGCTCAGCACCACGGCCATCAGCGCCGCGCCAATCGCAGGCCCGGAGCGAAGCACGCCGAACCCGTGCGCGCCGATCTCCAGCACGTCGCGGGCATAGACGGGCAGCAGCGCCGTGGCGCCGCCCAGCAGCACGGCGAAGAGGTCCAGCGAGATGGCGCCGAGCACTATCTTGTTGGTCCAGACGTAGTGGATGCCTTCCCGGATCAGCTCCATGCGCGACGCGCTCGATCCCGCCGGCTTGGTATTGGCGCGCAGGGCCGCGAGGCAGAGGATGGCCGTCACGTACAAAGCCGCCGAGCCCAGATAGGCCGCCGTGGGCGAGAGGGCGCACAGGGCGCCCCCGATCCACGGCCCGATGATGGAGGCGCTCTGATAGCCCAGCGAGTTCCAGGCGATGGCGCGGGGCAGCACCTCCCGCGGCACCAGCATGGGTCCCATCGCGCCCTGGGCCGGTCCCAGGAAGGCCCGGGACGCCCCGAACACGGCCGCTATCGAGAAGATCGGGAGGAGGCTGACCGCCGGGTGCAGCGCCAGCGCCGCCAGCGCCAGCACGGCCACCAGCTCGGCGCCCAGGCAGATCAGGATGATGGCCCTGCGGTCCTGGCGATCCGCCACGGCGCCGGCCACGAAGGTCAGGGCGAACAGGGGCAGGAACTGGACCAGCCCGACCATGCCGACCAGGAAGGCGCTCTGCTCGACGCCGTGGGCGCGGCGCGCGAGGGTGTAGACCTGCCAGCCTATGGTCACGCTCTGGGCCTGGACGGCCAGGGTGGTGACCACCCGGCCGGTCCAGAACAGGCTGTAGGCGCGGTAGCGGAAGACCGCGGGCGAGGGATGGGCGGGGGAATCCATGTGGCGCTGCAGCATGGCTGCCGTACGGGGAGGGCGCAATGACTGTTGACGGGCGCAGCCTTCCTTCGCAAAGGGGATCGCCCGCGGCCTGGCCCGCTCTGACCGCCTTTTCACCATGACCGCCCTGAATCAGCCGTGCGAAGCCGCGCGCGATGTCGCGGCCCTGTCGCGCGAGGCGATCCCGATCCGCTTCGCCTGCGAACGCCCGCAGGACGACGGGGCGGTGGACGCCCTGATCGACCGCGCCTTCGGTCCCGGCCGCTTCGCCAAGACGGCCGAGCGCCTGCGCGAAGGCGCTTGCGCCCACCTGGAAATGTCGGTCTGCGCCTGGGCGGGCGAATGGCTGGCGGGTGCCGTGCGGCTGTGGCCGGCCAGCATTGGCGCACATCACGCCGCCTTCCTCGGCCCGATCGCCGTGGACCAGGCGCTTCGACGCCACGGTCTTGGCGCAGAACTCGTCGAACAGGCGTGCGGCCAAGCCCGCGCCGCAGGCGAACAGGTGGTGATCCTGATCGGCGACATGGGTTTCTTCGGGCCGCTCGAGTTCGAGCCGGTTCCGCATGGCCGCGTGATCCCGCCGGGGCCGGTCGACCCAAGCCGGCTGCTCTGGACCGCACTTTCGCCGGACGCACTCCAGGGCGTCGGCGGCCCGCTGCGAGTCACCCGAGCAGCTTAACAATAATTCATCCACACCTTCGCATCCGGTGGTGGATGTGGAAGCCTCCTACCGAAGAGGGCCGGCGTGACCGGCGTTTGTTTTCGGCAGGAGCTATGGCCATGGACTTCGGCGCAGTCTTCTTCTTTGGTTTCCTGGGTGCGGTGATCATCGTGCCCCAGGTGCTGCGCTACATGGAGCGCGGGCGGCTGCACGACACGCTTCGCGCCGCCTATGAGCGTGGCCAGACAGTGCCGCCCGAGGTGATCGCCGCGCTGTCGCCCCGCCGTCGCACCTACGCCACCGATTATGCGCCCTTGCCGCCGGAGATCGCCACCGCCTGGCAGCCGCGCCCCGGTGGCGGGACGGCCGCCACGTCGGAAGCGCCGGCGCCTGCGCCTTTGGCCATGGCGCCGGTCTTCCCCAGCCAGTCACAGCGGGACCTGCGGCGCGGTCTGGTCTGGCTGGCGGTCGGGCTGGGCCTGGTGGCCGCCGGCGCCGCCTTCTATGCGGGGCTGTATGACGTGGGCGGCGCTTCGGAGACCTTCGCCTCCTTCTCGGCTTTCGGAGCGATCCCCGCCTTCATCGGCCTGACCTACCTGGCGCTCGCCTGGTCCTCACGCGGCAAGACGAAGGCCTGAGTCCACCCAGGCGGCGCCTCGTGACCACCTCTCAGACCCGGACCAGCCTTGCCGACACCGAACTCGCCGTCCTGGCCCAGGCCGGTGATCGCTCGGCGTTCGGCGAGTTGGTGCGCCGGCACGGCTTAGCCGTGCGCGGCCTGCTGCGCCGCATGGGGGCTCAGCCTTCGCTGGCCGATGATCTTGCCCAGGATGCTTTCCTGGTCGCCTATGAGCGCATCGCCGAGTTCCGCGGGCAGGGCGCGTTCGCCGGCTGGGTGAAGCGGATCGCCGCTCGGCTCTACATCAAGCGCTGCAAGCGGCAGCTGCGACTGGCGGAGCTGGACGGCGGGGGCTCCGAGGAAGCGTTGCACACGCCGGGTGAGGCGGCGGCTGGCCGACGCCTGGACCTCGACGGTGCGCTGAAGCTGCTGAGCCCGGCGGAACGGCTGTGCGTCAGCCTCTGCTGCGGGGCAGGCTTCAGCCATGCCGAGGTGGCGGAGGCCTTGAAATCGCCGCTGGGCACGGTGAAGTCCCATGTGCGGCGCGGGCTGGACAAGATGAAGGGGCACCTGACGAGCGAGGCTTCCGCAAGCGATCGCTCGGCCGGTGCCGTGAGCGCGAGAGGCGGACATGTCTGATCCTTCCTTTGAGCACCAGCTCGGACGGCTGTTCGCCGAGCCGCCGCTTCTGACCGGCCATGCGGAGTTCACTGTGGCCGTGCAGGGGCGTCTGGAGCGAGGCTGGGCCATGCGGCGCATCCTGATCGGCTCGGCGGGCGTGATAGGCGGCCTGGTGGCGGCGGGGCAAGTGGTGGGCGCCAACCTGGTGCAGCGGGCCGCGGTGGTCTCCCAGGGGGCGGACAGTCGCGCACACAACTTGGCTGTGGACCTGCTGGCCCGCGGCGAGGCGACGCTCCATCTTCAGTCCCTGCCCCTGGGAGGGGAGGTGCTGTGGATGGTCGCGGGTCTGGCGGCCATGGGCGTGGCGCTGGTCGCCGCGCGGCTGATGGAATCGCTCTGATCACGTCCGGTCTGCCGGACCTGAGATCGGCGGACGCGGCGCCGCGACGCCTCGCCTCTGGCGTCGCCGCCCAAATGACGCCATGAAGCCGCGGCCTTGCAGGCGTCCGGCCTGACCCACGCGTTGCGGCGGTGGGCTCCGGCCGGTACGTTCGCCGTCATATCTGTCCTTCTCCGGTGCGGAGCCTTCAACCCCAGTGGCCGATGTCTTCTACGAGGTCGACGAGCAGCTCCGCTCCGCCCGCCTGAAATCTCTGTTCCGCCGGGGCTGGCCCTCCGTCGCCGGCCTGCTGGCCCTGGTCATGGTGGCGGCGCTCTGTGTCTGGGCCTGGCGCGCGCACGAGGCGGCTGCGGAGGGCGAGAACTCCCAACACTATGCGGACGCCATGCAGATCCTGAGCGCGGGCGACACCAAGAACGCCGACGCCAAGTTCGCAGCCCTAGCCAAGGACGCTACGCCGGCCTATCGCGCCTTGGCTTTGATGCAGCAGGCCGGGATTCGGATGAAGGCAGATGACGCCGCGGGCGCGGCGGCCCTGTTGGACCAAGCCGCCAACGCTTCTCACGACCGCATCACCTCTGACGGCGCCAAGCTCCGCGCCGCCTTCCTTCTGATGGACGGCGCGCCTTACGACCAGCTTCGAGCGCGTCTCGAGCCGCTGACCGGGACTGGGCGGCCATTTCGCATGCTGGCGCGCGAAGGCTTGGCCATGGCGGAGCTGGCCAGTGGCCGTGCGGCCCAGGCCAAGGGCGACCTGCAGGTGCTGTCGCTGTCCTCGGACGTGTCGGACGCATCCCGAGCCCGTGCGGAAGCCGCCCTGGCCATTATTCAGTCCGGCGCCGGCGTGAACCTCACCGCGATCGCCAAGGCCGCCGTGGGCCTCAAGCCTGCGCCACCGCCCGTCGCCCCCGCAGGGCTGACGCCCGAGCAGGCGGCCGCGCTTCAAGCCCAAGCTCAAGCCCAAGGCGGCGCCCAGACGGGCGGCCCCCAGGCCGGCGCCGCTCCGGCGGATGCGTCCGCCCAGACCTCCTCCGGAGCCCAGCCATGAGTTTTCGCCGCGCCCTGGCGCGCACCGTGGCCCTGGCGCTGGTGGGGACCACGCTTGTGGGCTGCGCGGGCATCCGCACGCCGAGCTTCTTCGGACTGGGGAACCGCAAGCCCAAGGAGCGCGCAGCCGAGGGCCAGCGCATCCCCGTGCTGGGCGCCTCAGGGCAGATCGAGGTCTCGCCGAGTCTCAAGGGCGTGGACTTCAGCGTTCCGCCGCCACAGCCCCAGGCGGATTGGCCGGTGCCGGGCGGCGACGCCGAGCAGGCGGTAGAGCATCTCGACGCCGGCGCCAATCTGCGCATCGCCTGGCGCCACAGCATAGGGGCCGGCGCCTCCCGCAAGGCCCACATCACCGCCCCGCCGGTCGTGGCCGACGGGCGTGTCTTCTCCCTCGACGGCATGGGCGGGGTGGAGGCGGTGGACGCCGGCACCGGACGTACGGTCTGGCGCGACCAGTTCGCCCCGCGCCGCGGCCGCGACACGGAGGCCTTCGGCGGCGGCGTCGCCTACCAGAACGGGGTGCTGTTCGTGACCTCGGGCTATCGCTTCATCGCGGCGGTCGATGCGCGGACGGGCGATGTGAAGTGGCGCGACGACACCACGGTCCCAGTCCATGGCGCGCCCAACGTGGCGGACGGCAAGCTGTTCGCGGTGGACGTCAACGACCAGCTCATGGCGCTCGACACCGTCACCGGCAAGATGCTGTGGACCTACCAGGGCCTGACCGAGCCGGCCCGCCTGCTGGAGGCATCCAGTCCCGCCATCTCGGGCGAGGTGGTGGTCTCGCCCTTCGCCTCCGGCGAGCTGATCGCGTTCAGCACCCTAAACGGCCAGCAAATCTGGGAGGACACCCTCTCAGAGACCAACCGCAACAACGCGTTGTCCGAAATCCGCGACATCGGCGGCCGCCCGGTCATCTATCGTGGCGACGTGCTGGCGGGCAGCCATTCGGGCGTCCTGGCCGCCATCGACCTTCACACCGGCCAGCGGCGATGGTCCCTGCCCATCTCGACCATCAGCACGCCCTGGCCCGCTGGAGACGTGGTCTACGCCACCGACCAGGGCGGTAAGGTCATCTGCATCGCCCGCGACTCCGGGCAAGTCTACTGGATCAAGGACTTAAATCTCGGCGTGAAGAAGAAGCAGCGCGCGATTTATTCCGGCCCGGTGCTGGCGGCGAACCGGCTGCTGCTGGTGGACAGCCTGGGCGCACTGGTGGCGCTCAACCCCAAGACGGGTGCGCGGGAATCCACGCTGCGGCTTGGATCGCCCGCCTTCCTGAACCCCATCGGGGTGAACGGTACGCTGTACGTGCTGACCCAGGCCGGTGAGCTGGTGGCCATCCGCTAACTCCCCTCTCCCCTTACGGCAGAGGGGGGCTGAGTGAAGCTGGGAGGGTGAGGGGTCGCGCCACAGCCTCGGCCGCACGATCCGGCTGGCCGCGGCGCAACCCCTCATCCTCCCACGTCGCTCCGCGACGCGGCCCCTTCCTTCTCCCGCAAGGGGAGAAGGAGATTCCCTTGCCACCTTACGCACCGGACGCGTAAGCCGGACGCCTCATGCCCCTGAAGCTCGCCATCGTCGGCCGCCCCAACGTGGGCAAGTCGACCCTGTTCAACCGCCTGGCCGGCAAGAAGCTCGCCATCGTCGACGATCGCCCTGGCGTCACCCGGGACCGGCGCGAGGGATCGGGCAGCCTCGGCGCCCTTGAACTGGAGCTGATCGACACCGCCGGCTTCGAGGACGTGGACGACGACAGCCTTCAAGCCCGCATGCGCAGCCAGACCGAGCGCGCGGTGGACGACGCCGACGTCTGCCTGTTCATCTATGACGCCCGGGCGGGCGTAACGCCGCTCGACCGCATCTTCGCCGAGCTGCTGCGCAAGCGCGACAAGCCGGTGATCCTCGGCGCCAACAAGAGCGAGGGCAAGGCGTCCCAGGCCGGCGTGGGGGAGGGCCACGCGCTTGGCCTTGGCGAACCCCTGCCGATCTCCGGCGAGCACGGGGAGGGGATGAGCGACCTCTACGAGGCGCTGCTGCCCTATTCCGACGCCTTTCGCGACGAGCTGACGGACGAGGATCCCGGCAAGCCGGTGCGCATCGCCATCGTCGGCCGCCCCAACGCCGGCAAGTCCACCCTGGTGAACCGGCTCATCGGCGAGGAGCGGATGCTGACCGGACCTGAGGCCGGCATCACCCGTGACGCCATCCCGGTCGACTGGACCTACGAGGACCGGCCCGTGCGACTGGTGGACACCGCCGGCCTGCGGCGCAAGGCCCGCGTGCAGGAGCAGCTGGAGAAGCTCTCCACCTCCGACACCATCCGCGCCATCACCTTCGCCGAAGTGGTGATCTTGGTCATGGACGCCGCCAACGCCTTCGAGACCCAGGACCTGCAGATCGCCGACCTCGTGGAGCGCGAAGGCCGCGCGCTGGTCTACTGCATCGCCAAGTGGGACCTAGTGGAGAGCCCCCAGGCCCGGCTGGCGGAGCTGCGCGAGATCGCCGAGCGCCAGCTGCCTCAGGTGCGCGGCACGCCGCTGGTGACCCTGTCGGCGGAGACCGGCCGCAGTGTCGACAAGCTGATGCCCGCCGTCTTCAAGGCCCACGCCAACTGGTCGGTGAAGGTGAAGACGCGCGACCTGAACGACTGGCTGGCCATGGCGGTGCAGAGGCATCCGCCTCCAGCGGTCAACGGGAAACGCATCAAGCCCAAGTACATGGCCCAGACCAAGACGCGGCCGCCGACCTTCGTGCTGTTCGCCAGCCGCGCCGACCAGCTGCCCGACAGCTACCGTCGCTATCTGATCAACAGCCTGCGCGAGAGCTTCGACCTTCCAGGCGTCCCCATGCGCATCAGCGTCAAGTCCAACAAGAATCCCTTCGCGGAAGGTGGCGAAAAGCACGGGGCGGGAACCGACAACGTTCGACCGAAGCGGCCGGTGGCGCGCAAGGGTGCGCCGGGACTGCGCCGGAAAGCCCCAAACTCCAGCGCCAAATGAGAGTGACGAGTTCCGAGTAGGCGCCCAGCCCTTTCGGCGGTTTAAAGCTCCGCCGGCTTCGGTATGGCCTGGGGCCACCGGCATGCCGCGTCTCCTGTATAAGCTAGACTTAGTCACGTGGAGATCCGGGAAAGGTTCAGCCTGAAGGTTGGGGGCTAGCTCCGCAGCTTGCCGCCACTCGCCTTCTCCACGGCGGCGACGACCTTGGCCGACAGGGCCTCGATCTCCGCCTCCGTAAGCGTCTTGTCACGCGGCTGGATCGACACCTCGATGGCCACCGACTTGGCGCCTTCCGGAACGCCGGCGCCCTCATAGACGTCGAAGACGTGAACGCCCGAGATCAGCGCCTTGTCTGCGCCGGCGGCGGCGCGAGTCAGGTCTGCGGCGGGGCGATCGCGTGCGACGACGAAGGCGAAGTCGCGGGTCAGCGGCATGAGCTGTGACAGGTCCAGGGCCGCGCGCCCCCGCGATCCCCCACGACGCGGTTCCGGCACGGCTTCGAGCCATAGCTCGAACCCGTAGATCGGCCCGCTCACGTCCAACGCCTTCAGCACGCGCGGATGCAGGGCGCCGAACTCGGCCAGCACCGCCTTCGGCCCGAGCTGGACGCGTGCGGAGCGGCCCGGATGCCACCAGGACGCCGCCGAGCCCTGAACCACCTGCAGCGAGCCGACGGGCGAGCCGATGTCCTCCAGCAGCGCCATCAGCTCACCCTTCAGCGTGAAGAGCTCGTCTCCGGAACCCTTGTCCCACCGGCGCGCCGCCTGGGGCGCAAGGACAGCGGCGACGCTCGTGCGCTGGCCCTTGGCCGTATCGTCGGCGAACACCGGTCCCACCTCGAACAGGGCGCAGCCCGTAAAACCCCGGGCCGCGTTGCGTCCCACGGCCTGGATCAGGCCCGGCAAGGCGGACGGCCGCATGCAGTCCAGCTCGGACGCGATCGGGTTGGC
>CALMGB010000407.1:5460-5845 GCA_937863535.1 uncultured Caulobacteraceae bacterium | reverse complement strand
CCAGCCACGAGATCCTCGACGAGTGCATCGCCCTGGGCGGCAGCGTCACCGGCGCGCTGAGCCTGGGTAGCGGGGCGAATGACGCCTTCACCTTGGGCGACGCAAACGACGCCGCGATCTACGAGGGCGCGCTCAGCTACGGAAACACCACTGTGGGGTCCGGCCTGCGGCTGAACGTGGTGAACGGCAGCCTGGTCAACACCAATCCGGCCAACCTCAACCTGGCGAGCCTGCACATCGGGGGAAGCGGCCTGCTCTACGCCGCCATCGACCCCCTGAACCAAGCCAATACGACCTACACCGTCAGCGGAACCGCGACCCTGGACCCCGGCGCCAAGCTTGGCATCGTGCTGAACTCGCCGCTTTTCACGCCCACGACCTACAC
>CALMGB010000407.1:0-5450 GCA_937863535.1 uncultured Caulobacteraceae bacterium | reverse complement strand
ACACCATCATCCAGGCGGGAAGCCTGGTGGACAACAGCGGCGGCGCACTGTCGCTGGCCCAGGTGCCTTACGTGCTGCAGGCGTCGGAAACGTCCAACGCCGCCACCAACTCCATCTCAGTGACGCTGCGCCGAAGCACCGCGGCCGAGCTCGGCCTGAACCCGGCGGAGTCGGCCGCCCTGAACGGCGTCTACAGCTCCCTGACCAACGACGCCGCCATCGAAGGCGCGGTGCTCGGCCAGTACACCAAGTCGGCCTTCCTCAACGTCTATGACCAGCTGCTGCCCGACTATGCCGGCGGCGTGTTCGAGCTGACGCTGGCCGCCTCCGACGCGGTCACCCGCGCCACCTCCCGCGTCAACGACATCGAGAACCCGAGCGGCACCCGCGGCGCCTGGGCCGAAGAAGTGGCCTTCGGGGTCAACAAGAGCCGCTCCAGCGAGTCCGCTGGTTTCCAGGGCGGCGGCTTCGGCTTCGTGGGCGGGCTGGAGACCGGCGGCGCTGGGCTCGGCGCCTTCGGCCTCACCGGTTCCTTCCTCACCGGCGACATCAAGGATCCCCACTCGCCCGGCGACAACCTGTCGAGCTTCTCCGAAGGCGAGGGCGGCGCCTATTGGCAGGCCCAGCTCGGCGGCCTGCGCGCAGACGCCCGGGTCGCCGGCGGCTACCTGCTCTACGGCAATCGGCGCGAGCTGCTGCTGAAGGACGCCAACGGCAATGTCACGCTAGACCGCGCCTCCAAGTCCAGTTCTTCCGGCTACACCGCCACCGGCCACTTCGGCCTGGGCTACCAGACGCCCCAGATCGGCTGGGTCTATTTCCGACCCCAGGTGCATGGCGACTATTTCTACCTGGATCAGGGTGGCTATACCGAGCATGGCGCGGCCAACGCGTCAGGCGGCGACGGCTTCGACCTGACCGACGCCGCGCGCAACGGCAACGAGTCCAGCGGCACCGCCTCGCTCGTCACTGGCCTGACCTTCGGCCAGGGCTTCAAGTGGCATCCAGAGCTGGAGCTCGGCTACCGCAACGTCTTCAGCGGCACGGCGGGCTCCACGACGGCCAACTTCCAGGGCGGGACCCCATTCACCCTGGACCCCGAGAGCATCAAGGGCGGTGGACCGGTCGCCCGGGTGGACGTGAAGGCTGACACCGACTTCTACGAGCTGAACCTCGAGGCGGGCATCGAAGAGCGCACCCACTTCGAGGAAGGCGACCTCAGGCTCAGCGTGCGCGTGCTTTTCTGATCTCCCCGTCCCCGCTACGCTTCGTGCGGCGGGACAGGAGATCGACATGGGCGTGCTGGATGACCTGAAGGCGCTGGACAAGGACCAGCGCTCCGCCTTCCTGGCCAGCTTCCTCGGCTGGACGCTCGACGCCTTTGACTTCTTCCTGCTGACCTTCGTGGTCAAGGCGATCGCGGCCGATTTCCACGCCAAGCCCAGCGCGGTGCAGGGCGCGATCTTCCTGACGCTGGCCGCACGGCCGTTCGGCGCGCTGGTCTTCGGCTGGCTGGCCGACAAGCTCGGGCGCCGGCCCGTGCTGATGGCCGACGTGATGCTCTACTCCCTGCTGGAGTTGGCCTCGGCCTTCGCCCCGAGCCTCGTCGCCCTGCTGGTCCTGCGCACCCTGTTCGGCTTCGTCATGGGGGGAGAGTGGGGGATCGGGGCGTCACTGGCGCTGGAATCCATCCCAGCCCGCTCGCGGGGCATCGTCTCGGGCATCCTGCAGGAGGGCTACGCCGTGGGCCAGCTGCTGGGCGCGCTGGTCTTCGCCTTCGCCTATCCGCACTTCTCGCAGTGGCTGCCGCACGTGGCGAGCTGGCGGGTGCTGTTCGCCGTAGGGGTCGTCCCGGCCCTGCTGGTCTTCTACATCCGCCGCAACGTGAAGGAGAGCCCAGCTTTCGAGAGGGCCCGAGGCCAGCCGCACCGCGGCCTGGATGTGGTGCGGACCCTCGGCCAGCACTGGAAGCTGCTGATCTACGCGGTGGCCCTGATGGCCTGCTTCAACTTCTTCAGCCACGGCACCCAGGACAACTACGCCACCTTCCTGGAGGTGCAGCATGGCTTCAAGCCCCAGACCGTGGGCCTGCTCACCGCCATCATGAACCTGGGGGCCATAGCCGGCGGCTTGAGCTTTGGCGCCTGGTCGGAGCGGATCGGGCGGCGGCGCGCCATCACCATCGCCACGGTGCTGGCCCTGCCGATCATCCCGCTCTGGGCCTTCGCGCCGACGCCGATCCTGCTGGGGCTGGGCGGCTTCCTGTTGCAGATCGCGGTCCAGGGCGCCTGGGGTGTGGTGCCGGTGCATCTGAACGAGCTTTCGCCGGCCAACGCCCGGGGCACCTTTCCTGGCGCGGCCTACCAGTTCGGCAACCTCATCGCCGCCTGCGCCGTGCCCATGCAAGGCCGGCTGGCGGAGGCGCGGCCTACAGCGCAGGGAACGCCGAACTACGGCCTGGCGCTGGCGGCGGTCGCAGGCGCGACGGCGGTGGTGCTGGCCCTGCTGACCTGGTTCGGTCCGGAGGCGAAGGGCCGGTCGTTCGAGGCGGGAAGCCCGCCTCCCCTTCGGGAGGGGGAGCCCTAAGCCTCGCAGCCCTTCAATCCGGCTTCCAGTCCGACCTTGTCCAGGTTGCGGCCGATGAAGACCATGCGGCTGTAGCGGCGCTCCTCCGGCTTCCACGGCCGCTGGAGATCGCCTTCCATGATCATGTGTACGGCCTGAAACACCAGCCGCCGGTCCTCTCCCTTCACGTCCAGGATACCCTTGGCCCGCAGGATGTCGGGTCCCTGCAGCTGCAGCAGGGTATTGAGCCATTGGGTCACTCGCTGCCCGTCCAGCGGGCGCTCCGCCGTGAGCGATACGCCCTGGATGTCCTGGTCCTCGTGGGCATGTCCCCCATCAGTGTGGGCGTGGTGGTCATGGCCGCAGTGCTCGTCGTGGACGTGACCTTCCTCTCCGTGCGCCGGCCGCAGGAACTCCGGCTCCAGGTCCAGGATGCGGTCGAGGTCGAAGCCGCCCCGCTCCAGGATCATCGCCAGATCGACGCCGGACCGCTGCGCGCGATGGATCGGGGCGAGCGGGTTCAACCTCCTCAACCGCCGCTCCACCTCAAGCAGGTGCTCCGCGTCCACCAAATCGGTCTTGTTCAGCACGATCTGATCAGCGAAGGCGACCTGCTCACGCGCCTCCCGCGAGTCAGCCAGCCTGAGCAGCACGTGCTTGGCGTCCACCACGGTGGTGACGCTGTCCAGGCGGGTCTTGGCCCGGACGTCCTCGTCGACGAAGAAGGTCTGGGCCACAGGTCCGGGGTCGGCCAAGCCGGTGGTCTCCACGATGATGGCGTCGAACGCGCGCGAAGTCGGCGTCTGGCGGCGCATCAGGCCGGACAGCACCCGGATCAGATCGCCCCGCACCGTGCAGCAGACGCAGCCGTTGTTCATCTCGAACACCTCCTCGTCGGTGTCCACCACGAGGTCGTTGTCGATACCGACCTCGCCGAACTCGTTGACGATGACGGCGTACCGGCGGCCGTGGTCCTCGGTGAGGATACGGTTCAGCAGCGTGGTCTTGCCCGCGCCCAGATAGCCGGTGAGCACGGTGACCGGGATCGGCGCCGGGCCTCCCCCGGCGCCGGGTGCGACTTGCGGCAGGACTGGAGCGGTGTCTGACATCGACGGTATTTGGCGCTTCGGGAGACGAGGCGGAAGGTCTCGCAACAGTCGCGCGTCATCCTTGTATAATGGACGGTTTTGTCCATACTTCGTCCATGCCACGCGCCCTCGGCCAGATCGACGCCCGCAAGCACCAGGCCATCCTGGATGCAGCCTCCGAGGTGCTGGCCGAGCGCGGCTTCGGGGCCTCCATCGAGGAGGTGGCGCGCCGGGCCGGCGTGTCCAAGCAGACCATCTACAACCACTATCATTCCAAGACGGAGCTGGTCCGTATCCTGGTCGAACGCCGCCGTAGCGTGGTGACGGCGATGCTGGACGAAGCTCCCCCCGACCAGCCGATCGAAACGACCCTCGCCCGCTACGCCACAGCCATCCTGGAATCGATGATGGCGCCCGGCTCGCTGCAGCTGATGCGCATGGCCATCACCAGCACTACCGACATGCCCGAGCTTGCCAGGGCCATCTACGATGCGGGCATCGGCGCATCCAGCCGTCACCTGGCCGACTATCTGAGCCGTCGCCCGGAGCTGGAGGTGGAGAACGCCCGGCGGGCGGCGGATGTCTTCGTGGGCATGGCCACGGGTCGGTTGCAGACGAGGCTGCTCATGGGGGTGGAGACGGGTTTCGAGCCCGACCAGATCGTCGCGCGGGCGTCAGAGGTCGCCGACCGCTTCGTGAGAGCCTATCGCCGGGCGGCTTGAGCGCCCTTCAGCTGCCGCTCAGCCGTTGGCACAGGCCGTCGAGCTGCTCCAGGGTCGCGTAGCGCACCCTCACCTCCCCTACCCCGCCCCGATCCGCAATCTCCACCTTGAGCCCCAGCGCCTCGGACAAGTCCTGCTCGAGGGCCTGGGTATCGGCATCCTTCGCCCTCGCCTTGAGATGACTGCGAGGCTTGGCGGGCTCGGGCGCCGCTTCGTCGACCTTGCGTGAAAGGGCCTCGGCCTGGCGCACGGAGAGGTCGCCGTCCACGATGATGCGCGCGAGCCGTTCGGGGTCGGGAGCGGCGGCTATGGCCCGCGCATGGCCTGCGGTTAGCCGACCCGCCTCCAGATGTTCACGAACAACGGCTGGCAGGTTGAGCAGCCTCAGGGCGTTGGCTACGTGGCTGCGGCTCTTGCCGACGGTCTTGGCGATCGCCTCCTGGGTCCGGCCGAACCGCTCCAGCAGAAGCCTGTAGCCCTGCGCCTCCTCCAGGGCGTTGAGATCGGTCCGCTGAACGTTCTCAATGATGCCGATCTCCGCGACCTCGGCATCGTCGAGCGGCCGCACGAGGATCGGCACCACGTGCAAGCCCGCGCGTTGGGCCGCCCGCCATCGGCGCTCACCGGCCACGATCTGGAACTCACCGACGGCGCCCGGCGCCGGGCGAACCAGGATGGGCTGAAGCACGCCGCGTTCCCGTACGGACTCCGTCAACTCCGCGAGCTCGGCCTCACCGAACATCCGTCGCGGCTGATCCGGATTGCGGCGAAGCAACTCGATGGGGGCCTGCTGCGAGACGTGCGTCCCCTCGGGACTGACCTGAGCCTCTCCAGGCGGATCGACCTCTCCCAGCAGAGCGGACAGGCCACGCCCCAACCCCCTGCGTCCCGCCTCTATCATAATGCGATCCTCGTCATGCCGCGGCCGCAGACGCCATCCGGGCACGCTCCCGGGTCATCATCTCCGCGGCCAGGCGCACGTAGGCTCGGCTGCCGGCGCAGGCCAGGTCGTAGACCAGGGCAGGCTTGCCATAGGACGGCGCTTCGGAAACACGGACGTTGCGTGGTATGACCG
>CALMGB010000406.1 GCA_937863535.1 uncultured Caulobacteraceae bacterium | reverse complement strand
TGCTGACCGACGTGCACCTGCCCGAGCATTGCGCGCCGGCCGCCGCCGCGGTCGCAGGGTGACGCGCGTCGACGTCGTGGAGCCAGGTCTCGACGAACGAGACGCCGACATAGTCGGGCGTCACGTCGGTCAGCAGCGGCCGAACCCTGGACCAAGCGCCGTCGGCCCCGACCAGCAGGTCGCTGCTCGCGACCAGGCCGTCCACGAAGGTGAGCTGTCGCCGCCCGCCGCCGAGCGGCGACACCGACGCCAGCCTGCGGCCCCAGCGGATCGCGCCTTCCGGCAGTGACTCGATCAGGATGCGGCGCAGCTCGCCACGCAGAACCTCCGGACGGTTGCCGGTCCCGTCGTCACCCTGCTCGAACAGCACCGCACCTTGAGTGTCGAGGACGCGGATCGCCTCGCCGCCCGGGCGGATGATCGTGCGGAAGGCATCGGTGAGCCCGGCGGCGGCGAGTGCGGCTTGGCCGTCCTCTTGGTGGATGTCGAGCTGGCCGCCCTGGACGCGCGCAGTCGGAGAGGGGTCGGCCTCGTAGATCGTGGCCGCTATGCCATGCAGGTGAAGGATGCGGGCGAGCACCAAGCCGCCCAGGCCCGCGCCGATGATGGCGATCGACGTTGCGGAGGTGGAACGCTGTTCCATAGCTTCCCTCTTGGAACAACGTTCCAGGCCTGTCAAGCTCCTCGCATGGCAGACAAGAGCGAACGCCGAGCCGATCCGCTGTCGCAGGAGCGGATCGTCTCAGCCGCGATTGCGATTTTGGACGAAGGCGGAGCCGGGGCGTTGACCTTTCGCGCGCTCTCGGCGCGGCTCGCGACCGGCAGCGGCGCCATCTACTGGCACGTTGCGGACAAGCAGGCGCTGCTGACGGCGGCGACCGATCAGGTGATCGCGCAGGCGATGGCGCGCGGTGGCGACGGCACGCCGCCGGACGAGGCGATCCGCGCTCTCGCGCTCGGTGTGTTCGATACAATTGACGCGCACCCGTGGGTCGGCGCGCAGCTCGCCGATGATCCTTGGCAGCACGCCGTGCTGCGCATCCTGGAGGGGGTAGGCGCACAGGTCGCGGCGCTGGGCGTCCCCGAGGAGGGCCGGTTCAACGCCGCCACCGCTCTGCTGAGCTTCATCCTCGGCTTGGCCGGGCAGTACGCCGTCGGGTCCAGCCGGTTCGGCGGCGACATGGACCGCGCCACGTTCCTGAGGGAGGTCGCCTCGCAGTGGGCGCAGCTCGATCCGGTTGAGCACCCGTTCGTGCGCGAGGTCGCCGCGCAGCTCCCGCAGCATGACGATCGCCAGCAGTTCCTGGCAGGCGTCGACCTGATCCTCGCCGGCATCGAGCGCTCACGCCGATCGCGTCGCACCTCGGGCTAGCTGATCTCCAACAGCGCCGCGGCCCAGCCGGGCTGCAGACGACGGCTCGACGCCCTTTGCTGCCATTAGCCTTTCGCCCAGAACGCGACATTCAGCAGGCCTGATTAGGCTGCCTGGACCGCCGGACGAGTGACCGGTGTCGAAGGTGAAGCGGACTTACGCCGTGGCCGCGGCGCGGACAAACCAAACCGCGAGATCCCGACACAGGGCGATCGAAGCTGGAAGACGACGCCGAGCCGCCCATCCCGGAGCCGCCTCGAGCGTGCCCGTGCTGCGGCGGCCGCATGCTCCTCATCGAGACCTTCGAGCGTGGCGTCGCACCTAAGACCGCGCCCGTCACGCCGGTGTTCCGGATCGACACCTCATGACCCACACGGCCCCGAACTCATCCCCCACCATGGTCCTGCAAAGCCGGCTAGCGCCCGCCCAGGCGACCGCTTGCGCCCAACCCAGGCTCCGGGAGGTTTGCGGCGTTCCGCCCGCTGCATCCGCGCCGCTCCAACCCGCTATCCCTCCTCAGGCGCGCCAGTGCAGCCCTCCCGCCGAGTGCTCTTTGCCGATGGGGCCGACGTCCTAAGACAAGCCGCGGCCGCTCAAATCCCCATAGCTCCATACCGCCATCCAGCGGTTCAGACATGGAGCTTTCTCAGACACCCACCTCCGGCGCCACGGGGCCCCGTCGCGCCTGGTGGGCGTCCAAGAAACCTCAACCATGGCGACATACCGATTGCTCCAGCTTCGTGACGTCTAGCAGGCCTGCTGTGCTTTCCCAAACACGAGCTGAGCGGCCGAAGGTGAAGCGGACACGCGTCTGAGCCGCACAACGGCCATGCTCGGATGACGAGAACTTGGAACAGAACGTCTCACCACCAGATTTGTACAATATTCGGCTGCGCAGCTATGAGGCCTCTGCTCAGCAGCATCGGCCAGCCTTCCTCGGTGAACTACTTGCCGGCGGAGCGTGCGACCCTCGGCCCGAACGACGCGCGCGCACGCTCGGCGACATCCCCCAGCTCCAGGGAGCTCGCGCCGTCACGGGCCTGCGCCGACAGCCCCTGCATGATCGCGATCAGGTACCGGGCCAGGGCGGCGGCCTCGGACGGTGCGACCCAGCGGAGGAGCTTGCCCTCCAGCGCCGTGCGGAAGCCTCGTCGACGTTCGGCCAGCTCTTCGGCCAGCGCCGCATGGGCGCGACCGCAGGCCAGCATGCCGCTGGTGATCATGCAGGCGCGCCCGCTGGCGGTCACGGCTGCAACGGCGGCGGCCAGCAAGACCTCGACTGCGCCCGCCAGGCTGGTGACTTGATCCAGCTGCGCAAGGTCGAGCCCGCCCGGCCCCGCGGCGTAGCGATCCAGCGCTTCACGGTAGAGCGCGGCCTTGTTGCCAAAGGCGGCATACAGGCTCTGGGGTGCGACGCCCATGGCGGCGGTCAGTTCGCTCATGGACACGCCTTCATAGCCATGGCTCCAGAACAGCTCCATGGCCAAGGCGAGGGCCTCCTCACGGTCGAAGCCACGCGGCCGGCCGCCTACAGACCGGACCGCTGATTGATGATCGGTCACTAAATATCCCTTGACCTTAAGCGCTCTGTTTCTTTAGCATTCGATCATGAACCTGGGAAGCCGCGTGGGGCGATCGCCCGGCCTGCGCCTCTCCCGTCTGGACAGCCAGCCATGATCCTCAAGACCTACACCCGCATGTTCACCCACGACATGGAGGCGACCCTGGCGGTGTTGCGCTTGCTGCACGCTGGCGAACCGCACCTGCGCTTCCGGTTCGATCCGTGGGAGCTGGTGGGGATCGGCGACGTGCTGGTGGTCGCCGGCGACGAGGCGGCGCTGGCGCCGATCCGGGAGAGTTTCGGCCCCTGGATCGTGAGCGACATCGACGAAACACGCAGATTGCTGGTCCAGGCGGGCGCGCAGATCACCCGCGAGATCGACCCGGCGCCGACCGGCCGCATGATGTACGCCCGCCATCCGGACGGCGCCCTGGTCGAATACGTGCAGTGGACGCCCGAGCTGGTCGAGCAGCTGATCTATGCGCCCCAACGCGCAGGCAAGCTCGCGGCGCAACTGTGAGGTCGCACACGGGCGGCCTTGCGATCGGATTCGCGAACCCCGTCTCTGGTCGGCGTGATCATGTCAGGACGCGCCCTAAGCCGAAGCGAGCCTTAAGCCGGCAATCCGACATTCAGCAGGCCTGATCAGACCGCCTTGGTGGCGGGTTAGGGTCCAAGCTCATCGCCAGGGCGCCGGTCGGCGAGCGGCCGTTCCGCACCGTGATCGACCCCGCCGACGACGGTTCAAGCGTCACGTTCCCGGTTGTGGACCGTATCCGCGAGCAGTTTCTGCACCGGATCGGCTTCCCCGAGCTGCTGCACCCGGCGGTCACGCGAGCGAAGTGAGAGGAGCGCGCGCTTAGCCAACATGCCGCTTGCTCCAGCATCGGGACATTAAGAAGGGCTGCCCCTAGCCTGATCGCGGCGGCAAATCTCCACAGGGAAGGGCAGAGCGGAAGTCGCGGCGGCGCCTTGGAGCGGACTCTCGACGATGGCTGCGTCCAGGAGGTAGGGTAGCGGCGGAGGTCCAACCCAAACGGCGTCTGGGTTTTTTCCCGAGACAATTTGGAGCGAGTCCTCACAACATCCGTCGACAGATCGGCGACATCCGCTTCGTGCAAACGTGCGGGCGCTCGCTGCGGCGAAGATGAACGCTCGCTGACTCCGCCCTGAGGCTGCTCTTCAGCATGGCTGCGCGATTGTGGCTTGCACCAAGGGGAAAAGCCATGATCGTCCGACGTCTTGCTCGTGGGCTTCTCTGCGCCGCCGCGCCGATGATCGCGGTCGCGCAACCCCTTGCAGTCGACGCGCTACCGCAGTGGCGGCCTGGCGTGCGCGGCGACCTCGCCTTCCAGAGCAGCGCCTTCTTGCGTTCCACGGCCTACGCCAAGCCTGACAAGACGGCCGATCAGGTTGCTCCAGACGGCGCCTACGGTCCGCTGAACCAGGGCTGGGAGCAGGGGACGAAGGACCACTGGTTGATCGAAGAGCAGCGCAACGCCGTCGATGCGGTGATCGCCGGCATCAGCTATCACCGTCAGGATCTGATCAGCCGGGGCGAGGCCATCTTCGATTGGGGATTCCGTCAGGAGCGACCCGACGGGTCCTTCAACTGCCCCGACGGCTTCCACAGCATGAGCTTCTTCGTGGAGGCGGCCGCGCACGCCGCCCTCCTGCTGCGGTCCTCCGACATGGCGGCCCAGAACGAGGGCTGGGTGTCCGGCGTCGCACCCAAGCTTCGGCTCGCCGCCTACTGGATGCTGGCCCCGCAGAACGCCGAGCCCGGCCAAGCGCACGACGCCCCCTACACCCATCGCTTCTACCTGGATGCGGACGCACTCGGCGAGACGGGCGTGCTGGTGCGAGATGACGGCCTGGTGCGGGCTTCGCGCGATTACGTGCGCCGCGGGCTCGCTCGCCAGGATCCTTCCGGCTTCAATCCGGAAAAGGGCGGCCCCGACACCAGCTACCACGCCGTCGGGCTGCTCTTCGCGGAGACCTACTATACGGTCGTGGCCGACGACGAACTGCGCGGCGAGATGCAGCCGATGCTCGTGCGAGGCCTCGGTTGGCTCGCCGGTAGGGTCCGCCCGGACGGGACGGTGGACCAGACGGGCAACACGCGCACCGGCTTCGGCCAGGAGCGAGGGCCACAGGGCAACCTGAAGACCATGAGCTACGGATCTGCCTACCGCGCGAGTTTCTACTGGGCGATGATCTCCGGCGATGGGCGCTGGGCGAACATGGCCTACCGGCTGCACCAGGGCCAGCAGGTGGAGACTGCAGAGCGCAAGGCGGGGGTCCTATGAGGTCGCCAAGCTGACTGCGTAGAAGCGCCCTAAACGGACATCGGCCTAGGTCCGAAAAGGCGAGACGGGATCAGGTGGGTACGGCTTCCCCCAAGGCCGGGGGGCAGACCTGATCGCGATGTTGAGGGCCGGTCAGCCGCACCAGAGTTCGGAGCGGCGCAACGATGGCTTAGGGCATGGCTTGCCGCCGCCGGTGCCGGGCGTGGGAAGCGGCTGTCCTGGACGCCAGAGGCCGAGCCGCTCCCCGATGTTGGGCATCTCCGAGTCGATCACCGCAAGAGGATTGCCGTCGTTGTAGAGGGTAGCGCCGCGATAGCGGAGCACCTGACGATAGGCGCCTGCCGGAGTGAGGCGGTTGACCGCGATCCAGTAGCCGTAGGGCGGGTGATCCTGGGGCTCGGCGGTGATCACGCTCCCCTTCAGGGGGCCTTCGGTAATGAAGCGGATTTCCTGATTGTTGTTGCGGCCCGTGCTCCGCGCGTACACGCGCCGGAAGGCGTCATGGCGCGCGTCGTAGGCTACCAGCTGGGTCGCGACGATCTGGCCGCCGTCTCCGGAGTAGAGGCTGCCGGTGACGATGAGCAGGAACGGCAAGGCCTGCGGGCCGCGCGGGTAAACCACCTCGGCGGTGCGCAGGTAGTGCGGCTCCCAAGCCGGGTCGCCCGCCGGCGTCGGATTAAGCGGTAGGGTGACTGGACCGGACACGCACGGTCCGGACGCGCCCGCCCGCAGGCACAGTGTGAGCGTGCCTGGCGCATCGTTGCCGCCGTAGTCCTGTGTGGGCGGCCCTTGGGTCACGACGAGCCGCCAGTCTGAATGCGCGTGGAAGTGGCGGGCCAGGTCGAGCTCAGCGCCTTGTGCAGCGACGGCGGACGCCGGAACAACGGCGGGAGCCTGCGCCACCGCCTCTGGAGGCGTGAGCCCGACCAGAAGGGCGGCTACAAGTTTGCTCTGGGCGCGCAAGCCCTTCTCTCCCAATGATCTCCAACACCGCGAAGGATAGCTGCGGCCACATTGCGATCAGACGCAAGGGGCGTCTCGCTCAAGTGGCTCACTCGCAAACTGCTACCACGACCAAACCCGAAACGCGGCCGAGGCAGCCTACTGAGGTGAGATCGGCCCAGCAGAGCTGCAGGGCGCCCGTAACGGACATGAGCTCGCCGCCCGAAACGCGACTCTCGAACGATTGAGACCGGCCGAGCAGCCGACGATTGTCTGCTCAAAGCTCAACCCTGCCGCGACCAATTTCTTAACGCGGAGCGTCGGTCCACTAACGGCGTTCAGATGCGATGAACTCCGTCGGTCTGACCATCCTTCTCGTCGCTCTTGCCCTTTCTATAGCGATCGCGGTGCTTTCCCACGGACACATCCTGTTTATCGGCCTGCCGCTGCTGTTCGGCGTGCCCCTTGCCGGCGTGTTCGGACGCCGCCGCTAGTCGTCGCGGCGACCAGAGTTCCGCATGCAGCCTCACGTGATCTGCTACATGCTCTCGAACTCCGATGGACGATCACCGCAGCAGCCGCTGAACACCAAGGAGGTGGACGCCGCGGCCTGTTCGAGCGCCTCGACCTCGGCGCCAGCGGCCAGAAGATGACCACTCCGGTAAACTCGAAGCCGGGCAGACAGAGATGAGCTTTACCTTCTTGGACACGCGCGATGTAGCAATGGGGCTCCTCGCAGCCCGTGCACCGGAAGCCACGATCTGTCCGAGTGAAATCGCTCGGGGCCTTGTCACCCGTTTCGGCGCTGAGCAGTCGGCTGATTGGCGGAACGCTATGCCGGAAGTGCACGCCGTAATCGACGAGCTGCTGGCCGAGATTGGTGCAACTGAGCTGGAAGGGGACAAAGCTCGCTACACGCAAAGGACCATACCGCATTAGCCTTGGCGCGCACAGGTGATGCCGAGGAAAGCGCGCCCAAGGTCGCCCTTGGCGTTCGGCCAAGAACACGAGATCCAGACCCCATGCTAGATCGGCTGTGAGGCAATGCTGATGGCGACCTATGTGGGCCTGCTCAGGGCGGTGAACGTCGGCGGCACGGGCAAGCTGCCGATGGATGAGCTCCGCCGCCTCTGCGAGAACTGCGGGTTCGCCCGCGTGCGGACTTACATTGCCAGCGGTAACGTGGTCTTCGAGGCCGAAGGCTCGGAGGCCGAAGTTCAAGCGCAGCTGCAATCAGCCTTGCAGGGTTACGCGATTAAGCCGGTGGGCGTGATCGTGCGACACGGCGCAGAGATGTCTGCGGTGCTCGCGGCTAACCCTTATGCCGGGCGTACATCCAACCTTGTCCACGTCACCTTCCTGAACGAGGCTCTTTCCGTTGACGTCCTCGCTGGAGTGTCGGGCCGTGCTGACGAAGAGATCGCGGTGGGTCGACGGGAACTCTACATTTTCTATCCGCGGGGCCAGGGATCGTCCAAACTCAAGCTGCCGGCCACCAAGATAGGCACCGCCCGTAACATCAATACGGTCGCCAAGCTGGCCGAGATGGCAGCCGCTTGACGCCAGTCCCGGCTTCACGCCCTAAGCGGCCGCGCCATAATGAGTCGGTGACTAGCTCCGCGTGGAGGAAAAACTCGGGGGCAGGTCAAGATAAGCGCACATCACGTCTTAGCACTCTCGCCCCTGACGCCTCTTGAATCACGATTCCGCGAAGGGCCAATGGCCAAAATCTGCCTTCCAAGCCTTGCTCCCGGTAACTCAACGAAACGGTGCATCAGGAAGGCGATTATACAGACAATGGGCGCAACGATAGCAAGGGTGACTAAGAAACGCATTGGAGGCGAGAGATCGAGGTCACAGACCAGATTACCGACCACCAGGTCCATCACTGCCGGGTGCACCAGGTATAAGCAGAAGGACGCGTTCGCAGTCATGCCTGCCAACCGGCCGCTAAGCGGCGCCGAGATCAGATACATCAGGCGCGCCGCCGAGAGCGGAAGGCGAGGCATCAGGAGCAGCGGTACCACGAAGATCATTGCGGCCGCCCTGATGATCTCAAGCTTCACGTTCGACCATCCCCATGATGGCAGAAGCGTCAACATGAACGCCATAACCGCGTGGAGTGCGAAAGCGCCTTTGTTCCTCACCGCCCCAGCCAGCATCATGCCCCCAAGAAACACATTGAGCTTTAATGGCAGCGGGGAAGTCAGGGTGAACCGGCGAAAGTAGTCGTAAAATGCGATCTGCAGAATTAGACAAATAGCTGATACCACCAAGGCGGATCGTAGCCAGCCAAAACGTGAGACAGCTAAAATAAGAAACGGAAACAGCGCGTAGAACTGCATCTCCAGACTCAGACTCCAGTCGGGAGTGGGCATGCTATCGTAATTGTCCGGTATCAGTCCCGATAGGAAAGAGATGTGGGAGAGTATGTTAAAGGCGGTATGATCTGTGTAACCATGCGGAACCAGTCGAGCGTTATGGCCGACCGCCTGATGCAGCCGGGCCGAAATCAGCATTGGGCTGATCATCAACAGAATAAGAACTACAGTATAGTAAGAGGGAACAATCCGGAATATGCGTCTTATCCAAAATCGGGCCCACGTCGACGGATGGTGAATGGGCTCAGATCGTGACCGTTCGAGGTAGTTCTTGGTCACTAGGAAGCCCGATATCACGATGAATATGTCGACGCCTATGATGGGTGCGTTCAGCACGGGTATCGTGTACCCGCTCCAGCTGAGTGCATGACCGACGAGAACCCAAAGGGCGGCTAGTCCCCGAAGACCGTCTAGAACACCGACATGTCTGGTTGTGCCGTCCTCAATATCCACTTAGGTCCCTCCGACTTAACTCAAGGGCGAACTCTCTGCCGTTCTTCAAACCACGCAGCCCGGTGCAGGAGGGCGCCTATCGAGAAGACGACCCGTCCGTTTTCGGCAGTGCAGATGGAAGGGCTTGCTAAGGGCCCACAAGCGTATGACGCAAGATCGACGTCGATTGGCCATGAGGGCACCAGATTGATTTGCGGCGGGAGGAAGGCAATGCCAGGCCACGGGAGGCGGACTGGCTTCGGCGGCGGAATGGCCGTGGCATGTATGAAGCTGCAAGACTAAAGAGCGTCGCAATGAGCGTTATTCGCCGATCGGGCGGACGGCGCGCCTCGGCCGGCAATGTCAGTATCTGCACCTGACGCTTGAAGCCGTTCCACCGAATGCCGACTCCAAGCTGAGCCCGCCACCTGTTGCGGGGTAAGGTGCACCTGAGAATAGGATTTGTCCCGGCCAAGGGTGACTGGACGGCGTCTAGACGATCATAGACAGGAAGTACCCATTACGCCGAGCCGCCGCGCCGAACCTTGTTCACGGGAAGTCACGATTGCGTAAGGCTGGAGCGATCTCGGGCCGCCCGGACGTGAGTGAGCAGAACATCAGCGAGGCTGCGCATCGCGACGGTCCAGCTACGGCGGCCTCTTTACCCTAAGAGGCGGCTCGACCTGCTGTAAGCAGAGGTGTCTTCGCATGACGTTGATCCTCCTCCGGTTAGGTGGACGCCGATGCTAGCTTTTCGGAGTTGGAGAGGAGTGTCTGATGAGTTTGGTGAAGCGCCGGTTTTTCCGGGGTCGTTCAAGCGGGGGGCGGTTGACCGGGTGGCGACCAGCGGGCTTTCGGCTGGTGCGGTCGCGATCGAGCCGGGGCTGCACGAGACGGTGCTGCGGCGCGATGGATGATGCAGTTCGGGACGCAGGCGACGGGGCCGGCGAGGCGCCCCAACACGCAGGCGCCGGCCCCCTCGCCGTCTGACCTGGTTGCGGAGAACACCCGGCTGGCCGCAGGCCGGCGAAGCCAACCGGGAAGAACGACCGGCTTCGGATGGAGCGGGACATCCTGAAAAGCCGCGCTCATGTTGGCTTCGCCGGCCTTCGGCTCGGAGCGGCCGCCCGGTGAAGTTCGGGATCGTCGATGAGCCCGCGAGATCTGGCCGGTGGGCGTGATGTGCAAGGGGCTGGGGTTGTAGACCAGCGGCGACTACGCCTGGCGTGGTCGGCCGGAGAGCACCCGGGCGGCGGCCAACCCAGCGCTGCTTGACGACATCCGCCTGATCCGCGTCCACAGCAGCGGGACCTACGGCTCGCCGCGCCTCCACGCCGTCTTGCACGGGCACGGCCGGCGCGTCGGCGGCATGCGGTTAGAGCGGCCGATGCGCTGTGCAGGCATCCGCGGCCTTGCGGCCCTGCCGCGTCGCACACGCACGACCGACAGCCGCCATGGCTATCCGATCGCTCAAAACAGGCTCGGCCGCAACTTCGCCGCCGCTGCGCCCCACCAGGTCTGGCTGGCCGACCTCACCTACATCCCCACCGGCGAAGGCTGGCTCTGTCTCGCCGCTATCCTCGACATGCACACCCGCAAGCTGGTCGGATGGTCCATGCGCGAGACGCTGCACACCGAGATCGCCCTGGAGCGCTGAACATGGCCGTCGAGCGACAGCGCCCCGCGCCGGGGCTGATCCACCACTCCGACCGCGGCAGCCGTGGCGGATTCACGTGGTCGTCGCAACAGGGCCTTTGTTGGCGGCGGCGGCGGTTCTCGCTCCCACGCTGGCGCCAGATGATGTGGTCGCCATGGACAACCTCGGCAGCCACAAGGGCAAAGCCACCGGCGCCACTATCAGCCCGAGGCGCGCACCTGATCTTCCTGCCCCCTACAGCCCCGATCTCAATCCCATCGAGCAGGTTCGCAAAGCTCAAGCACCTGATGAGACGAGACCAGCCTCGCGACGTCGAAGCCACCTGGCGAAAAGCCGGCCAGCTCCTGGGCCTCTTCAGCCCAAGCGAGTGCGCAAACTACCTCGTCAATTCCGGCTACGGTTCCATCTAAAGGAGCCCCGCTCTAGCTCGCGCCGCCTGCAACGACGCCGGTCCAACGAGGCGGCTCACGGCCTCGAGGGTTCAGGCGCCGCCGGGCTTCGTGGGCGCACCGGGCAGACTGGCGAGCCAATCGAGGACTACTGTCTCCAGGGCGATCCGCTTGTCGGAATAGCTGTGATCGGTGGCCAGATGCACTTGACGAGGCGAACCGCCTGAAGCCGCTACAGCGGCGGCGAAGCTGTCGTCCACGGAGCGGAGGCCATCGTCCGCGCTGACGACGAGAACCGGCTTCCTGGCCGCGCCAACGGCATATGTGTTCAGCATGAACGGCTTCGGATCGGCCGCCACTTCCGCATAGAGCGCCTCGGGAGTGGTCCCGGCGAGGGTGTGCATGGTCGCGGCGCCGTACTCGTCGCCCAACGCCCTGATGGCTTTCGCCTTCGGACTAGAGAACAGGTTCATCCCCGCCGCAGAGATCAGACCAGCCCCCAGGATCGCCGGGTCATGCCCGGCCTCGTACGCCGTAGCCATGCCACCCATGCTGTGACCGACGACTGCAATACGAGCGCCGTCGACGCCGGCCGCCCTGGCGGCCGGGCGCCGAAGCCAAGCCAGCGCGGCGTCAGCGTCCTCCAGGCCGTGGCGGAAGCGGAAATCGCCGGGCGTCCCCCAAGATCCGCGGTAATGCAGCGTCAACACGTCCCATCCCGCCCGGCGCATCGCCTGGGCGAGGTCCAGGTTCTGCTCGTTGCCAGGGAAGCCGTGCAGCAGCAGCACTGTCGGATGAAGCCCTGCTCCGGCGGTGGTGTAGAGCACTGCGTTCAACGACGTTGCGCCGCTCGGGATCGCGAGCGCCTTCATCGCCGCCGGATGAGCGGTATCTTTTGGCGGATCGCGAGTGACAGCGGCGGGAGCGTCGCCCTGGAGCAGAGCGATGCAGGCGAGGAAGGCAGCGATCATGTCGGCTCCGTTCAGACACGCTCGACCCTGCCACACAGCCAAGCCTCATGCCATGCACCCTCAGCTGGCGGCTGTGCGTCCTTCCGAGGCTCTCCGCATGTCCGCCTTGTCGCGTCCGCCACTCACGGCGGCGGCGGCGGCGCCAGGATCTCCCGCTTGCCCGCATGGTTGGCCGCGCTGACCACGCCCTCCTTCTCCATGCGCTCGATCAAGCTCGCCGCTCGGTTGTAGCCGATCTGCAGGCGGCGCTGGACGTAGGAGGTGGAGGCCTTCTTGTCGCGGGTGACCACCGCCACCGCCTGGTCGTAGAGGTCGTTGGCCGACAGGCTCTCGCCATCCAGCGCGCCGCCCCCCCCGCCGCCGTCCTCGTCGTCCGGCGCGGCGGTGACCTCCGCAAGGTAGTTGGGCGTCCCCTGGTCGCGGAGGAACCTCGCCACGTCCTCGACCTCCTGGTCGGAGACGAAGGGGCCGTGCAGGCGGGTCACCCGGCCGCCGCCGGCCATGTAGAGCATGTCGCCCTGGCCCAGCAGCTGCTCGGCGCCCTGTTCGCCCAGGATCGTGCGCGCGTCGATCTTGGAGGTGACCTGGAAGCTGATCCGGGTGGGGAAGTTGGCCTTGATGGTGCCGGTGATCACGTCCACCGAGGGACGTTGGGTGGCCATGATCAGGTGGATGCCGGCGGCCCGCGCCATCTGGGCCAGGCGCTGGACGGCGCCCTCGATGTCCTTGCCGGCGACCATCATCAGGTCGGCCACCTCGTCGATCACCACCACCAGGTAGGGCATGGGTTCGGGGGTGATCTTTTCGCTTTCGTAGATCGGGCGGCCGCTGTCGTCGAAGCCGGTCTGGACGGTGCGCTCGAAGTGTTCGCCCTTGGCGATCGCCTCACGCGCCTTGTCATTGTAGCCGCCGACGTTGCGCACGCCGATCTTGGACATCAGGCGGTAGCGGTTCTCCATCTCCCGCACCGTCCACTTCAGCGCCACGATCGCCTTCTTGGGATCGGTGACCACCGGGGCCAGCAGGTGCGGGATGCCGTCGTAGACGCTGAGCTCCAGCATCTTGGGGTCGATCATAATGAAGCGGCACTGTTCCGGCGTCAGCCGGTACAGGATCGACAGGATCATGGCGTTGACGCCCACCGACTTGCCCGAGCCGGTGGTGCCGGCGATGAGCAGGTGGGGCATCTTGGCCAGGTCGGCGATGTAGGTCTCCCCGCCTATGCCTTCGCCGAGCGCCATGGGCAGGCCGACGGTGGACTTCTCGTACTCCGGCGAGGCGAGGAGCGAGCGGAGATACACCGTCTCGCGAAGCGCGTTGGGCAGTTCGATGCCGATGGCGTTGCGCCCCTGAACCACCGAGACGCGGCAGGCGCGCGCGCTCATGGACCGCGCGATGTCGTCCGACAATGCGATGACGCGGGAGGACTTCACGCCGGCCGCCGGCACCAGCTCGTACAGGGTGACCACAGGGCCGGGGCGGATCTGGTCGATCTGGCCGCGCACGCCGAACTCGGCCAGCACGGTCTCCAGCTGCCGCGCGTTGGCCTTCAGCGAGGCCTCGTCCACGCTGGCGGAGCGCACCTTCGGGGGCGAGAGCATGTCCAGATCGGGCAGCTCGAAGGCCGGCGTCTCGCCGAGGTCGAGCGACTTCTGCCGCTCGCGGGCCTCGCGGGGGGCGGGCCTGGGCTGTGAGACACGGAGCGCCGCGACCTGCGGACCGCCGTCGTCCAGGGCGGCCGCCAGGGTGTCGATGTCCTCCACGTCGAAGGGAAGGTCGTCGATCATGGCGTCGGTCGCATCGGGCGCAGGCGCGCCGCGTCCGTCCTCCACCGGGTCTGCTGGCAGGGAGAGGGGGAGACGGGTCTTGGACGGTTTCTCGCGCTTGGCCTTGGCCTTGACTTCGGGCGCGGCGGCGACCGGCTGGGCCGCGGGCGTGGGACGGGGGCGCGACTGCATCCAGCCGAAGAAGTCGGTTATGTCCTTGGCGCGCAGGCTGGCGCCGCACGCCAGGGCCGGCGCGGCGCAGAGCGCCAGCACGCCCGCGGCGATCCAGCGGACGTGCGGCAGCCTGGCCAGGGCGAAGATGTTGGCGAGGCCCTCCAGCAGCGCGTCGCCGAACACACCGCCAAGTCCCCGCGCCAGAGGCCAGTTCGCCGGAGGCTGGGGCATGGCCAGCACGCCCGCGAGCAGCAGCATGCCGAGCGCCCCCGCCGCGGCCCGCACCTGCAGCTCGCTCCGGTTCAGTCGAGGGTCCGCCGCGCCGGCCCGGTTGAAGCCCCAGATGATCATCATCAGCGCGCCGACCCAGGCGGTCAGGCCGAAGGTCTGCAGTCCCACGTCGGCGACGATCGCGCCGAATCCGCCCATGGCGTTGCGCGGCGCCTCGCCCGAGGCGACGTTGAAGCTCGGGTCGGCCGCGCGGTAGGTGGCGAAGCTCGCGACCATCACCGCGCCGAACACGGCGCCCACCGCGCCGCGCAGCCGCAGCGCCAGGGCCGAGCGCCAGCCGGCGTTGAGGCTTGCGACGACGCGGGCGGAC
>CALMGB010000405.1 GCA_937863535.1 uncultured Caulobacteraceae bacterium | reverse complement strand
GAGCATCCGGTTCCTTGACACGACGCCCGCTTGCCTTCCCCGCCGCACCGCGGCAAACCCCGCCGATCATGTCCATAGACGCCTCAACCGTGCGCCGGGTCGCCCGGCTCGCCCGCATCGCCGTTCCCGAAGGCCGCCTTGAGCCCATGGCCCAGGAGCTCAGCGGCATCCTGGACTGGATCGAGCAGCTGGCCGAGGTGGATACCGAGGGCGTGGCGCCCATGACCTCCTGCGTCGCCGCCAGACTGCCGCTGCGCGAGGACGTGGTCACCGACGGCGAGAAGCGCGACGCGGTGCTCTCCAATGCGCCGAAGTCCATCGGCGGCTTCTTCGTGGCGCCCAAGGTGGTCGAATGAAGCCGGACGACCTCACTGGCCTGACGCTGAAGACCGCCCGCGACGGACTGGCGGCCGGCCGTTTCTCCGCCGAGGAGCTGACGCAGGCCCACATCACGGCGATCGCCGCCGCCAACGCGCACCTGAACGCCTACGTACTGGAGACGCCGGACAAGGCCTTGGCCATGGCCCGAGCGTCCGATGAACGCCGCGCCCGCGGCGAGGCCGGTCCGCTGGAGGGCGTCAGCCTCGGGGTGAAGGACCTGTTCTGCACCGAGGGCGTGCGCACCACCGCGGGATCCAAGATCATCGGCGAGTTCGTCCCGCCCTACGAGTCCACCGTCTCCGCCAACCTGTGGCGGGACGGGGCGGTGATGCTGGGCAAGCTGAACATGGACGAGTTCGCCATGGGCTCGTCCAACGAAACGTCGGCCTTCGGGCCTGTCGTCAATCCCTGGCGCTCGGCCGGGTCCAACCAGCGGCTGACGCCCGGCGGCTCCTCCGGCGGCTCGGCGACGGCGGTGGCGGCGGACCTGTGCCTGGGCGCCACCGCCAGTGACACCGGCGGGTCCATCCGCCAGCCGGCGGCCTTTACCGGCACGGTGGGGATCAAGCCCACCTACGGCCGCTGCTCGCGCTATGGCATGGTGGCCTTCGCCAGCTCGCTGGACCAGGCCGGGCCGATCGCCAAGACGGTGGAGGATGCGGCCATCCTGCTCACCTCCATGGCCGGCCACGACCCCAAGGACAGCACCTCGCTCGACGTGGAGACGCCGGACTTCGCAAGCTTCGTCGGCCGCTCGCCCAAGGGCCTGCGCATCGGCGTGCCCAAGGAGTACCGGCTGGACGGCATGCCGGAGGAGATCGCGCGGCTGTGGGACCAGGGCGTGGCCTGGCTGAAGGACGCCGGCTGCGAGATCCGGGAGGTAACGCTTCCCCACACCCGCTACGCCCTGCCGGCCTACTACATCGTGGCGCCGGCTGAGGCCTCGTCCAACCTGGCCCGCTACGACGGCATGCGCTTCGGCCTGCGGGCGGAGGGCGGCGGCACGCTGACCGAGGTCTATGAGCGCTCACGCGCCGAGGGGTTTGGCGAGGAGGTGAAGCGGCGCATCCTGATCGGCACCTACGTGCTCTCGGCCGGCTACTACGACGCCTATTACCTGAAGGCCCAGAAGGTCCGGCGGAAGATCGCCGAGGACTTCGATGCCGCCTTCCTGGAGGTCGACGCCCTGCTGACGCCTACCGCGCCGTCGGCCGCCTTCGCGCTCGGCGACCGGGTCAGCGATCCGCTGGCGATGTACCTGAACGACGTCTTCACCGTGACGGTGAACCTGGCCGGCCTGCCGGGGATCAGCATTCCCGCAGGGCTCGACGCCACGGGCCTGCCGCTGGGCCTCCAGCTGATCGGCCGGGCGCTGGACGAGGGGACGCTGTTCACCCTCGGCGGCGTGATCGAGCAGGCGGCGGGCTTCAAGGCGAGGCCTGCGCCCTGGTGGTGAGCCGGCCCTGGCTGAGCCGGCCCTGGCTGAGCCGGCTCTGGCTGCGCCGGCCTTGGCTGCGCCGGTTGGTGATCGCCGCGCCGTTCGCCCTCATCGTGCTAGGCGGCTGGTGCCTGGTGCATTCGCCCTGGCCGTCGATCTGGCGGCTGATGCTGCAGGGTCGTCACGTCCTGGTGGTCTACACCTGGTCGACGGTGGGCCTGCCCGCGGCGACGGTGGTCTGTTTCGCCGCCGCCATAGCCCTGTCGCTGCAGATCAAGCGGTGAGGTGAGAGGCCCCTACAGCGCCTCGATGGCGTCAACCACCCGATGGTAGGCGGACTGGGATAACCGCTTCACCCGTGTCGCGCCCTCCGCCAGCAGGTTGTGGCGAGGCGGCTCCGCCCGCATGGCGACGCTGACCCTGACGAGGTGCTCCTGCAGGTGGACCAGCTTGGCGCGCGAGATGCGTCCGTTGGAGAGCAACGCCAGCTTGGCTGGGCTCATGGTGCGGAACATGACGTATTCCGGCCGTTCGCACAGGCCGGGCAGCTCATGCTCCAGGACCGCCTTGCCCTGGGGCGTGGCGGCGATCACGTCGATGGGTGTATTCACCGACAGTCTTTGCGATTGTCCGGGCGTCGTCTGCGGGTTAGCGCCCGCCGCAGGGAGGCTCCCCACGATCGGCGCACCCATGTCGTCCGGCATCGCCATATCATCGGCCGCAGGCGCAGCCGAGTTGGCTGATGGAGAGCGGGCGCCGGCGGATGGGGCGGCAGGCTGAGCTGCAACGCTACTGGCCGCGCATAAGCTGGCTGCGGTCAGGACCAAAACGAACGTGCGCTGCAGGACGGGGCGTCCAAGCACGGCTCGATCTCCCTCAAGGCCATAGACGAGAAACGCAGCGTCCCCCGACCTATCTCCCGTCCTATACGCCGATTTTCTCGTGGCGTGTTGCGTTATCGACACGAAGGTGGAGGCTGGCCTGATCGCGCCCGTGCGCCTAGATCAGAGGCTCAAATGCGAGGTCTGCGATGAGCGAACGGGCGCCTTACCGGGTCACCGGCCGCACCGGCGAGTGGGAGGTGGTGCTGGGGCTGGAGGTGCACGCCCAGGTCGCCTCCAACGCCAAGCTGTTCTCCGGCGCCTCCACCGGCTTCGGCGCGGCGCCGAACGAGCACGTCAGCCTGGTGGACGCCGCCTTCCCGGGCATGCTGCCGGTGATCAACAGGCGCTGCGTGGAGCAGGCGGTGCGCACGGGCCTGGGCCTGCGCGCGCAGATCAACCTCAGCTCGCGCTTCGATCGGAAGAACTACTTCTACCCGGATCTTCCTGCCGGCTACCAGATCAGCCAGTTCAAGGACCCCATCGTCGGCGAGGGCGAGTTGGTGGTGGAACGCGACGATGGCTCCACCTTCACCGTCGGCATCGAGCGGCTGCACCTGGAGCAGGACGCTGGCAAGTCGATCCACGACATGGACCCGAACTGGACCTATGTGGACCTGAACCGGGCGGGCGTGGCGCTGATGGAGATCGTCTCGCGCCCGGACCTGCGCAGCCCCGAGGACGCCGCAGCCTACGTGAAGACGCTGCGCGCCCTGGTGCGCCGTCTGGGCACCTGCGACGGCGACATGGAGAAGGGCAACCTGCGCGCCGACGTGAACGTCTCGGTGCGCAGGCCCGGCGCGCCGCTCGGCACGCGCTGTGAGATCAAGAACGTCAACTCCATGCGCTTCATCCAGCAGGCCATCGTCTACGAGGCCGCGCGTCAGGTGGAGGTGCTGGAGGAGGGCGGCTCGATCACCCAGGAGACCCGGCTGTTCGATGCGGGCCGCGGCGAGACGCGCTCCATGCGCTCCAAGGAGGAGGCGCACGACTACCGCTACTTCCCCGACCCTGATCTGCTACCGCTGGAGATCGACCCGGCCTGGGTGAAGGCCATCGAGGCGGGCCTGCCGGAGCTGCCGGATGCGCTGCGCGCCCGGTTGCAGTCGCAGTACGGCCTGTCGCTCTACGACGCCCGCGTGCTGGCGGCCGACCACGTGCTGGCCGACTACTTCGAGACGGCTGTTAAGGGCCGCGACGCCAAGCTAGTGGCCAACTGGGTCTCCAACGACCTGGTGGGCAAGCTCGGCAAGGCCGAGCAGTCCATCGAGGACAGCCCCATCCCGCCCGCCGACATCGCCGAGCTGGTCGGCCTGATCGAGGACGGCGTGATCTCGTCCAAGATCGCCAAGGACGTGTTCGAGCGGATGTGGGCCGGCGAGGGCGCACCGAAGGCCATCGTGGAAGCGCACGGCCTGGTCCAGGTCACCGACGCGGGCGAGTTGGAAGCCATCGTGGAGCGCCTGGTCTCCGCCAATCCCGACAAGGCGGCGGCTGTGAAGGCCAAGCCCCAGGCCATCGGCTGGTTCGTCGGTCAAGTGATGAAGCAGACCGGCGGCAAGGCCAACCCGGCGGCGGTGAACGCCATCCTGCAGGCCAGGCTCGCCTGACACACGTCCTGCGACCGAAGCGCCCGCTTCAACCGGATCAATGGAGCGTGGTTCTGATTCTCGCTTAAGGTGCAGACTGCGGTAGATCGCGGGTGGGGAATTATATGTCAAGATCGTTCGGCTCAAGCCGAAGGACGCTATTGGTCTGCAGCCTTCTGGCGACGGCACTTGGCGCATGTTCGACTGTTATGGAGGCGCAGCGGCCCGATCCTGTCGATCTGCATAGGTATACGCTAGGCCAGCGAAGGATTGAGGTGCTGTCGAGGCTAGGCTCGCCCACCAGTTCTGTACAAGACGGCATCAACTCCTGCGATGTCTACAAGCTCTATACTAATGGCGTCAGTCGCGTCGGCAAAGGAGCCATCATCGCCACCGAGGCGGCTGCGGACTTCTTTACATTGGGTCTAGCGGAAGTCGTCGCTACGCCGGGCGAAGCTGCGACCAAGAACAAGCTGCTCACGGTGCTCGTCTGTTATGCGCCGGACCAGACGCTCGTCTCCATCACCGATGAAGGCAAGGCGGTGATGGCCATGCCGATCGCGGAGCAGCCCAGCGGCGTCCCGCCGATCCCCACGCCATCGACGACGGCGACCCGGTTCTAAGCGGTCCGGGCCGGCCTCACCACCAGAACACGCCGTAAGCCACGTCCACCACCTCGCCGGTATAGACGTTGACCAGCAGGGCGTCGGGTCCGTAGCGCACCCAGCGGCAGCCGGGCGGGGGCGGGCCGAGGTCGTAGCCGCCCCAGTCGCCGAGGAAGTAGGCGTCGGTGAGAAAAAGCGCCGGCAGGTATGCGCCCACGCCCCAGCGGCGGTAGCCCCAACCGCCGGGATACCGAAACGGGCCAGCGTTGAAGCGGCCGAAGGTCCGCCCGCGATAGCTCCACTCGCCGCCGCCGTGGAGCCCTTGGCCGTACCCCCGCGAGCCGGTGTAGGCGAAGCCGCCGCCGCGCTGCGCAAAGCCCGGACCGCCGTGGAACCCTGGGGCCGCTCCAACCCCGCCGCCGTGGACTCCGCCATGCGCCGCTAGTCCGGCGCCGACGCCCACGGCAGCCCCGACGGCGACGCCGCGGGCGAAGCCATGACCGCCCCCTCGGTAACCGCCCTGGCCGCCGTGAAATCCGCCGTCGCCGCGGTAGCCACTCTGGCCTCCATGGAAGCCGCCGCCTGGAAACCCGCCGCCGTGACCGCCGCCTGGTGCGCCACCTCCAAAATGCCCGCCACCGCCGGTGTGGCCGCCGCCACCTCCATGGCCGCCTCCACCGCCA